>NZ_BLVP01000010.1 GCF_013340305.1 Desulfovibrio psychrotolerans | reverse complement strand
CAGGCCACGGCAGCGGTTCGCAGTGGTCAGTGTAACCCCGGCCTCCACAGTCAAATTGCGGGCGTTGACCACCACCATGTCGCCGTCCTGAACCGACGGCACAGTTATCAGCCCGGCAGTATTGGTCCAGCCGGGCATAGGCGACCACGACACGCCGTCAAACGACTGCTCGGCACCGGCGGCAACGGTGAGGCGCAGATCCCCGTCACTCCCATCGCCGAACCAGTTACGCAGACCGGAATTGCTGCCCAAGGCTGCAGCGGGATGTCGGAAAACACTCATTACGCCACCACCTGCATGTTGAGTGCGGCAAAGCCGCGAATGACAGGCGAACCGATGGAGGCGCGCACCGAGAACATGACTAAATCCTCCGCGTTGGCGTCCTGCGTCACCTCCAGCGCTGTGCCGCCGGGCCAGAGGACCGATGCCGGAAACGCGATGGACCGCCCTCCGGTTGCGTCCTGCCGCACGGTCAGCTCATAGGTCGCACCGGGTTGTGCGTTGGTCAGCGTCACGGTTGTCACCGCATCGGTCAGCGTGATCTGCGCCACCGGGTTTGCGGCCATGTCCCACGTTACAGCGGCGTCAACGGCAACCAGCGTGGATACGGGATAGCGCTGGCCTGCCAGCCACTGGTGGGACGTCGGGAGCAGGTCAACAATCTCTTCTGTGATGTGGAAGTGGTCTTCATCCGCTGCACCAACCTGTGCCGCCGTCACACCATGGGGATTGTCGTTGCGTTCCGCGTGTCCGGAAAGTACGCTGTTTACCGCAGCCAGCAATCCGGCTTCTATGGCGTCCAGATCGCCGTTATCCAGCACACCAGCGGGATAGCGATTGGCAATGAACTGAGCCACCCCGGCGGCAACAAGCGCGGCCTGCCGGGCAACCCGGTTGGCAAGATCGCGGCGTGCAATACCGGGCTGATGCCCGCGCAGGCGCATGTTGTCCGTTGCATATTCGGCTAGCGGCAGCAGGTCTCCGCTGCTTTCCAACCCTTCATGGGCAAACGATAGTATGTCGTTTACGGCGCCTTCGTTAAGCGGCATTACACTTCCTCACTGTTTACGATGGGTACAGAATCTGCGGGAAATTGCCCGTACCCCAACCGGCCAATCCGGCGCTGTCACAATCCCACGCGAACAGCGCTGCGGCATCAGGATCAGTGGACGGGGTTACGGCGAAATAGGCCACACGCACGCCTTGCGGTTTCAGCGGAATGTAGCCCTGCAAAAGCAACTGGCACATGACTGCATCGGGGGGGACGCCCGCAATGCCGACAACCATGCTCATATCCTGATTGTCCTGTATAAGTATGATGCTGCCTGTGGCAGCGAAGGCGGCTCCCCAAATGGTGTATGCTCCGGGTATTGTGCCGTCCCAGTCATTTGCGGCGACCTTGGCCCGCAGGAGATTGCGGTAGGCGTCATCCGGCAGGCTCACCATCCCGGATGCAGGGTCATACGGGCCTTTCCAGACACCCTGTCCCCACCCGACGGTGTCGGCGTCCCATGAAAAATACACATCCGTCAGAGGCACGCTCAGACGGCGGCTACGCCCGATCCACTCGCCGGTTTTATCCAGCTGCACTCCCACCGCGCTGTCCAGATCGAATGCGCACCGCATTTCCTGAAGCACATTATCTATGCCGCAGAGCGGTGCCAGAATGGCCTCCATCACGGCCATAAACTTGGGGCGATGCCGATGCTGCGAGGATATCAGCGCCAGATAGTCGGATATGGCCATTATGCCTCCACCACCGTCACGGTCACATCGTCTACAGCGCAGGCCAGAGCGGCATTGAACGGCACGACGATATTGGACGCAGCCAAATCATTGCCCTCTGTAGCAACGCGCAGAGATAGAATGTCGAACGTGCGGGCGCTGCCGTCCGCAGCGTTTACGGGGGTGTAGAGCTTAGAGAGCAGCAGGTCGTCCCCTATGCGCAACGCATTGATATAGTCTGCAACCCCTGCCTTGATGGCATCCGCCGTAACGGCCAGATACCCGCTGAGCGGACGGATCTCGATGTCCACGATCGTCCTAGGCAACTGGGGGCGATAGAAGCGGATGAGGAGAGGAGAGCCGTAGCTGTCCTGCACCTGCACGGCCACATCACCGTATGTGCTGGTTCCGGGTGTTTTCTTCGCGGCTATTGCCGTGGCTATGGCTGTCGCGTCCCCGCGCTCCACGACCAGGCAGATGCTGTGCGGCGGCATGCCGTTGGCATCCACCGCGTCGCTGTCATTCTCGTATCCGCGCGATCTGGTCACGCCGGGCAATGAGGCAACGGCTCCCAAGGTGCCTTCAAACACGGTAAGGCTCGGCAACGCAGTGGAGATGGTCTGCCTCCGGCGTAATGCAGCATCCGTTTCAACAGGCGCACCGGCAATGGCCGCAGCGGGGTTGGAAACCTGCTGCCATCCCCGCGTGGGGGTGGCGATAACCGTTATTTCTCCGGCTGCCGCGCGCACGTCACCAGTTTTTTCGGCCTGCGCGGTGACCGTTATTTCGCCTCCCTGGGGGATGGTCACGGTTACAGGCAGCAACCAATTCTGCCCGGCGCTGTCCTTGGCAATCCCGTTGGTGATGATGGTGCCCACCTGACCGATGATACGCAGGTCAACACTGCTGTAACTGGCGGGCCGCCGTTGCAGGCCGTTGATCTTTACCGATCGCGACAATCCCGCACCCTGCGCCGTCTGGGGGGAATATGCATTGTAAACACTGCCAGCCAGCGTGTAGCAATCGTAAATGCGCAGGGCAAATACAGCGAGCATCTGGCCTTCCTGCGAATCAGGCTCAAGATACACGTCGTTGCCAAAAATGGCGCGATGCGCCGCCTGCAGGTCTTCCAGCACCTCCGGGTACGATGGCGCATGAAATCCGGTCTCGTCGATATATGCACGAGCTGCCACTACATTACCTCCTGCACACTTGCGGCACCGTAAACGGTTTCAATGGTCACATTCACAGTGAGCTTGCGCGTTTCGCCATCAAAAACGGATTCATATTCCGTGATGGCGGTCACCCCTTCCGTTTCCAGAATGCGGGCGCGGATCACCGGGTCGTAGCTTTCCTTGGTGTGTTTACCCAGCACTGCGGGTGCGTAGGGAATGCCCTCCTGCAGGTCCAGAAACCATTCTCCGGTCAGCAGCCGCAGCCGGGTGGCAACTGCCTGTGCAACACACTCCGGGCTGTCTTGCAGATAGTCCGCATCGCCGTGCCCCATCACCATGTCGCCGTTTGCGTCCAGTCTACGGTATTTCATGCGTTAGGTTCTCCCGTGGTACCGCCACTGTCGCCGGGGTGGGTGTGGTGCATCTGGCTGATCCCGCCTGCGACCTGGTCGCCGGTACTGGTATGGCTGCCATCCTGATTGATATCGCCCACCATGTTGAAGGCCGCGCTGCCGCCCCCGGTGCCGGACATGTTTATGGCGTTTGCCTCGATAGTTAAGGAGGGAGCCTTAAGGGTGATTTGCACGTTGGCCTCGGCCGAGACTTCGCCTGCCGGGGTCAACTCGACCTTCGCCGCAGGGTTCTGTGCGCGGATGGTATAGTCCGGCATCATGGTCACGTGCGCCTTGCCGTCATCCGTGCGCAGCTGCACGTTGTCAGCATCCACTCCCGGTGCAAGGCGGCGCACTTGAGAGCGGGGGCCGACAAACGCGAATCCGTCAGACAGATCATGCATCCGTGTTTCCAAGGGCCGCCCGATGCCGCCGTTTTGCCACCATGCGTCTATGCACCGGCTGGCAAAAATGACCAGGCATTCATCCCCCTTCCGGATAGGGTACGTCAGGGTAAACCCGCCACCGGCAGGGAACACCACCGGCACGTCGACCAGCAGCGGCAGATTCACAGACCTGCTGCGACCCGCTTCATCCTGCACCGTGCCACTAATGGCGGGCTGCACGGATACGGTTTCCGCATCCGGATCGAAGCTCTCCACGATACCGGGCAAAGCAGTCCACAGGGCTGCCTGCCTCCCATCAAGGGCGGTGCGCATGGCTTCTACCGGATCGTCCTGTCGTTCTCTTCTGTCCATTGCTTTACCTCGCCACGTCCAGCGGTACCCGCGACGTATCATCAATCCCCAGACACACCATGTCCGCATACCAGTCGTTACCGCGTGTGTCGCCGCGATATTCAATTGTGAGCACCCGGTATATACCGTCGTGGTCCAGCGCCGGCGCGAGCACCGTGTTTGCCTTCAGGTCTGTCTTCACGCGCTGCACACTGGCGTTGTCCAATTTGACGCGGGCACCTATCCGCAGCTGGGGGTTGAGCAGTGCGCGAACCTTGATCCCGTCCTGTGTCTGTTCAGGGGTGCCCACCAGGCCAGTCTCGTGCGTCAACACAACGGCCGCGCCTGGCAGATACCCGTTCCGTGGCAGCATCTGCACCTTGCCGTCCTGTATGCTCCAGCCAGTGTCAGTAGTTTCGGCAATGCCCCGCATATGCTCCCTGGCCATGCCGTACATGACCTTGCCGCGCGGCAGCGCCTGGTTGCCCAGGTCCGGTATGTATCCCGTCCCGGCTCCCTTTTCTGCCATGGACGATTGGCACACGCTCACGCGGTCGGCCGGAGTGGAACCTGCGGCCAGCGTGGTGTTTACCGTGGCGAAATTGTAGGCTCCGTCGCCGTCCGCCGCGATGATCTCCAGCCAGGTGTCCGTACCGTTTTCACGGCCCTGACGGACCTGCCGGATTGTACCGTCAAAGATAGTACCGAGCTGCGAGTAACCGGCCATGAGCACCACGCGGGTAAACTCCCGACGGATGCGGTTGGCCGTGTCTGCAGACAGGTTGTAAACCCGTATTTCCGCGCTGTTGGGTGTTTCCAGGTCGCCCTTGCGAACAGTAAACGATACACGCAGGTCGCCCAGTTCAAGCCCGCGAGAGCCAGATCCGGCAACTATCAGGGAGCACTGCCGCAACCATTGATCTATCATGCGCTTTCTCCATCCGAGGTTATGAACAGCAGATCAACGCCATTGCCCAGCGTGTCATAGGCAGGGGGTAACTCACTATCAATGCGCAGCTCGCCCCCCAGATTCAGGTAGTCATACGGACCGAACAAGTCGGCACCGGCAACAAGCGGTACTCCGCACACAATAGGGGCGGCGCTTTCCGGTTCATAAACATCCATCACCCATCCGCCTTCCACAGTTTCAAACCAGCGAATGGTCAGGCGCAGCTCGCGACCAGCCAAGGTAATGCCGAACGACTGCGGTTCCGGGGTCAGGGGGATGATAAAGGTCGTCATTAGCCAAACCCGCCTTTCAAAATGCTCTGCCTGGGCTGCTTCTGTCCCGCGTCTGATGTTGCGCCGGTCTTTCCCGGCTGGGCATGGCGGCTACGTGGCGGCACCGTGGTCGTGCGTGTGGTTACGACGACGACTTCTCTGCAGGCCGCAGTAAACATCAGAGCATGTTCTCCGGCGTTGTCAGTAACTGTCGAAAGCGTCTCCAGCAGCATGTTGCGATACAGGCGCTTGCCCGTCACCAGGTCGAACAGTTCACGCGATTTCTGCAGCTCGAGTAGCGTGTTGTAAAATTCTACGCTCCGGCGTTCCCCGCCGGTGTTTTCCGCACTGGCATCGGAAACTCCGCCCCGGATGACCACCGTTGCGGGTTTTTTGAACGCATGGTCGCTGATTGCCGCGCCCTGCTCAACGGGGTGCTCGGTGACCTGCAGGGCATCTTCGTGGCTTTCCTCGACCACCACATCGGGATACAGTCCGCCTATACTGCGCGTGGGCCGCAGCAGTACCGGCCCGGAGGATTTGGAAAGCACATCGCTCATCGGGCAACCCCTCTGGTGTGGCGGACCAGATCCGCATTTACCTGCTGTTGCCGCTGCGCCACGTTATTACCCACGGCTGCAGGATCGCCTGCACCGGTGATGGTGATGCTGGTTGTGCTGGTTACCTCTGTCGACCGTTTGCTGTTGTCATAGCTGGCGGTTTCGCTATGCGAAGGTACCAGCGCCGCAGTATTGGTCTGCGCTGCAGCACGGACAGCATCACCATTTGTACCCACATCTATACCAAGCACACCGAGCAGCTTGCCTCCGACACCTCCCACCAGGTCTTTAACCCGGCCCACGATGGAGCCGAGGAAATCCCATACTGCCCGCAAGGCATCAAGAAAGGCATCCGCTGCGCCGGTTAAGTCCCCCGTAAACAGAGCAACAAAAGCATGTGCAATGGACGTGGCCACCTGCATGAGCATGCGCAGATAGTCCACGATACCGCCCAGGGCGAACGTGAAAATGTCCACAGCCATGGGAGCGGTAACGGAAAAAACGGCACCGATGATTGAGGCTATCTGCTCAATGGCATCTCCCAGCGTATCAACAAATGCCGCAGCACCTCCGAAACCACCTCCGAAGGCGTCCAGAATGGTCTTCCCGACAGTCGCAGCCATCTCATTGATGAAGCTCCAGATGCGGCTCAATGCAGCCGAGATAAGAGGCAGCACCCGTTCGGCCAACTTGCCCAACGCGGCGAGCAGAGGGGCCAAGCCCTCCACGACCGCCTTGATCTGCCCCACCCACGGCCCCCAATCGAAGAAACTCTCGCCCCCTTCCATATAAGTCATAAGGTCGTCGACCAGGGCGATGATACCGAGCAGTCCCGTAATCAGCATGCCCACCGGCGTGGCGAGAAAGCCCATGTTGAGCACCTTCCAAGCCGCGAGCAACCCGAAGGCCCCCAGGATGAGATTTCTGGTGCCCTCATCCAGCTTGTCGAACCAGGCCACAGCCTGCGACGCAAGCTTGATAACCCGGTAAACAAACGCCCCAAAAACGGCGGCAATGCGAAGCACCACGGTAATCACGGCTTCGAAGAGTCGTTTGATCTTGTCGAAGTTCTCCATGATTACCCGGCGCAGGTGCTCTATGTCGCGGCGCATCTTACCGATAAAGGCCAGCGCCACGCCCTTGGCCAGAAGCACCGCCATGGTGCGCAGCTTGCCCAGCTCCGCCATGAAGCCCTTGCTGGCCTCGGCTGCGGCCTTGGCATCGATTCCGGCAACGGCATACATCTGCCGGAACTCATCCTTGAGGGCGGCAACATCGCCTGTCAGGGCGGGAATGAGCGACTGGTCAATGCCCATGCGGGCTGCATAGGCGCGGCGCTGTGCCTCGGACATGCCCCGCATGCGTTCCCCCGCCATCTCCAGCGCCTTGGCGGCGTCCTTGATGCGCGGGTTATTGGCGATCATGCCCTCCATGGAACTGGTGACCGCATCGATGCTGGCCCCGGACTGTTCGGCCACGTAGCCCAGTTCTGCGATCCGGTCGGCAGTGGTGCCCAGGCGCTGCGCCGTGATGGCCATTTCCGCCTCGCCCTGGGCAACCTTGATGATGCCAGCGTAGATGCCACCCGCAATGGCGGTTATGGCAGCACCGAAGGCGGCAACTTGAGTCAGGCTCGTCTTCAGCGACTTCTCGTCGGCCTCAAAGCCGATGGATGCCATGAACTCGGCTATCTTTCCGCCCAGCATCTACTTCCTGTTCCTTTCCAAGGCTTTTTCCAGCCTTCTCGAATTTTCGTCCTGCACCGTCAGGGCATCGTTCATCAGCGCCACGTCCGCGAGTGACAGCGTTCCGTCCCTCAGGCTTTCATACCGGCACATGCCGCGTAGCACCGGCTTCAGCAGCCAGTCCTCGCCACCGGGCAGGCTTACCCAGTCGACGTGGACGTCCCCTCCTGACTGGAAAGGGAGCGGTACGCGCCGAAAAAATCGGCAAGGTTCTCCTGAACTGCCTCCATGGCAATCTTCAGCATGTCCACAAGGCCCACAGTGAACATGGTCGCTCCGTTCACCCGAACTTTGGCCCAGCCATCGCCACCGGGGTTGCGGCGCTCAGTCACGTCCAGACAGGCGTTGATCACGTATTCCACATCCTCGTCCCGGATGTTCTGCAATGCGGTGGCCAGGGCGCTGATGCTGGCGGCCTCGTCGTTTTTCCAGTCCACGTGCTGCAGCTCCACCAACCCGGGCAGCACCGGCAGCAGACGCCGCACAATATGCAGTTGGGTAAACGCATTCATTTTTCCGGCCCGGTACTTCACGCCGCCGATCTCAAATTCCTTTCCCATGGGTTACTCCACTTCGGGCGTTCCGGTGCCCAGTTTGGTGTCTATGATTCCGGCGTGGAAGGTCCACTCGATGTTCCCCGCTTCCTTGGCGTAGGCATTGGAGGGCTGCTTGGCAAAGGCCACTTCCGTGCACGTGATCACGTCGCCGGAGATGGGGTTGCGCACCACAATGGTGTTCTGCCCGTGGTAGCGGGCGGAGGTGGTTTGGTAGTTGTACATGTTCTGCAACTGCGCGTTTACCGTGCTGGTCTTCTGCAGCCGCACAGTAACGGTGCCGGAACGATCAGCGTACAGTGTGTGCATCGCCTTGCCGTCGGCCCCGACCGTCATGGCGCTCTTGTCGCCGGTGGGGTCGATGGAAATGCCTTCTTCGGCGTTCCCGGCTCCGGACAGGGAAAAGGCTCCGCCAGGCCCGTCTATAGATGCCTGCACATCCAGAAACGAATATGCTCCCATGTTGATACTCCTCTTGGACCTATCTGTTTACGTCGATCTGCACATCGACAGAGTGGATGGCACCAGCCAGCTTTGCAGCCACCTGAATAGGAGGTGCCTTGCGTTGTTCACGCTCGGACTGCGGTTGGTCGTCCACCGGCTGTGCATAGATATAGAATCCGGTGGGCAGGTAGTCGCCGGTTTCCAACTGGCCGAATCCGTCGGCATTCCACATGCCGGGGGCAATCAGGCCGTTGTTTACGCCTTCCTTCATCACCTTGGATATGGTGGCGACAATCCGGTTTACCCCTGCATCGGTCTGCGGAATCTTGGTTTTGGACTGATACAGGGCGTTGTAGCATTCGGTCTGCACGGCGTTCTGGAGCCAGTCCAGCCCGTGGATCTCGTCGAAGAATGCGCCGCCCGACATGACGCCTTCTTGCAAAATGGCCGTGTCGTTGTCGTATGCGGCGAACACGTTGCAGTTCTTGCTGGTCAGGGTTGTAGCCTGCGTCTCGGTCAATCCTTCTGCGACCACGCCGGGTTCCTGCTTGAACTTGAGCGTGATGGTGGAGCGGTTGGCGTTAAAGTTAACGGTAAACGCTCTGCCCAGAGCGGAGCAGGCTGCGTACTGGTTGGCGCTGTACTGCACGAAGGTGCGATTACGGCCCAGCGCCTTGAGCTGGGAGGCAAGATCATCCGTCACAGTGGAGGAGAGGATGCGGCTGTCCGTCACGGTTGCTGCATACATGCGGCTTTTGGAGGCAGCCTCTACATAGCCGGAAACAGCGAGATGTTCCGCCGTGGTGAGAGCATCCGCAAACGTCAGGCCATACCAGCCTCCGGAATGATCGGCCAGTTCCAGCGCGCATTCCAGCGGCGTTTCGGCGTCCATGCCTGCGACGAGCGGCAGCGCCAGTGCTTCGGTCACAGCCAATTTGGCACTGATGTCCGTTCCGGCTCCGGGTGCCACGGCAAAGCCGAGGGCCTGCTCCGCGCCGGTGCCGATTGTGGCGACGCGGAAATGATCCCCTTCCCATGTGCAGGTTGCGCCGTCTGCAGCCAAGGCTGCGGCAATGACTCCGGCAACGCCGTTCATGTTGGTGGTGCCGGAAAAGTCCAGCCCGTCCACGGTGATGCCGGTACCGTTTACGACCAGCCCAAACGCACCATCCGCAATCCCGGACCAGTCCGATACGGCCGTCTGCGTGACCGTGCCGCCAATGAGGTAGGCAGGGGTGTCCGCCTTGATCCAGCGGCCGATGCCGAGAATGTAGGGGCGCGGCGTCTGACTGAAGAACAGCTCGGCAGCCTTGTACTCCGGCGCGTCCACGCCGAAGTCGTTGGCCACACCGTCAATGCCGGTGTAGTAACGGATGCGCTCATTGGGCATAATGACGTCGCTGCTGCCCGCAATGCACAGCACGCCGAAATTGCGACGCTGAGCTGCTTTGGGCTGCAGGTTGACCGATACGCGGACCACGCGGTCCACGGAAAGCGTAGAGGCCATGATGTTACTCCGCGCAGCCGCCGCCCAGGGGAACCGAAAGATCACAATCGGTTTCCAGGATGCCGCAGCCGCAGTGTTGCAGGTTGAGAGTGGCGACTGTCCGGCGCGTTTCACGCCGGAAGAAAATTGTCATGTCCGACCTGGGCAGCCAGCGGTTACCCACCAGCTCCGGATTGCGGGTTACATCCCCGGCGGATTCAAAGGCCAGCCCCATGGCGCGTAACCCGGCGCGGTTTTGCGCCACATGCAGGCCGTCCCGTAGCAACAGGGTGGTTGCGTCGCCTTCAGGGCCGTAGAAGGCGACCATGACCGTCAACCGCGACTGGGTAATGATCTCATCGCTGCCGTCCCCGGCACCGACGTGGCGCACCTCTGGAAAATTTGAAACGGCGTGGTCCATGATCCCGAAGGCACACCATGTCTCGCTCGGCTTCGGTTGGCGCGGTGGCTCCGGCTGCCAACGCGGCCTGATGAGGCTGCCCTGCAATCCGGTAATGCCTGCGATAAGATCATGCAGGGCATCCTCAATGATGGAGAGCGGTGCAACGGACGTCAGGGCGAGATACCCGCCTGTGGCACTGGTGTTAGGCATCGGGTGTTTCCTCTTCCAGTACGGCCAAGGCCTTGGTGTATCCATCATCCCCCGGCCAAAACTCTGCCAGCGAGACGCGGTACCGCCTGCCATCGTGCAGCACCCGGTCCGGCTTTTCGCCGTCCCGGCCCGCCGTCAGGCGTACCGTGATAAACACCATAATGCTGTCCTTCCCCCTGTCCGCGTCAGGCAGGCGCTCCAGTTCTTCACCAGGCGCGGGCTGGATAATGCCGACGGCATTGTCCCCTACCGTGACCAGCACAGCGCGCCCCTTGTCGTCCACTGTCTCCGTGATCCGCTCAAAGTCGATGGTCCGGGCACCAAGTTCCGGGTCCGTGATCAGTTCGCGCATGTTCATTTCAGCACCAGGCTCGCACCGCGTTTACGCACGGCGTAGGTATAGGCTTTACGCAGCTGGCCGGTATCCAGCAGGGGATTGAGAGCGCCACGCTTCTGGCGCTTTGGGCTTGGGTTGAGCAGCGCTGGCCACTCGTTGTCCACAAACTTGGAGCGCACACTGTTCTGGCCCAGCAGGCCGATCTTGTTGAGAGCTCGTTCAACTGCCCCTTCGTTTCCGGCCAGGGCGGATGCCGCCGCGTCCTTGAGCAACGCGGCGACATCTTCCTGTATGTCCTTGATGCCCGGCAGCAGTGCGGGCCGCGCGGGCAAATTGTTGGCAGGTGCGCCAAACTCGTGGATGTAGCCCAGCTGGGCGTTGCTGATGCCTCCGGACGTGCGGTCGGTTTTGTCTTCGGGGATGCCGATGTATACATCCTGCTCCGTAATCGCCTGCACCGCCTTGCGGATGGACGCGGTCTTGTCCAGCACCTGACGCATGGTCATCTTGCCCTGCATGGCTACACCACCAGTCCACCGGCTCCGACGAGTTTCGCCAACTGCCAGTATTGCTTGCCGTAGATCGTGTCGTTCCAGTGCCCGGCCTCCGGGCTGCCTGTGGCGGCTGCACCGGCACGGCTTTCCGATGTGCTCACGGACCCCACGGATTTGCTTTTGGACACCACCGCGCCCGCTGCCGCCTGCATGCCGCCCGTGCCGTCCGAGGACAGCGTGGCGGCCCGCTCCAGAGTAAGGTGGTGCGCCGCATACAGGCACACGCCCTCCGGCCACAGCTCGTCCCAACGGTCCTCGGCAAGCTGCTTGGCGGCCAGACCGATCCAGAAGGTAACCCGGCCATCGGGGAACTGCTCTTCCCCGAACTGGGGGAAGCTGGCACGGAACTCGGCAACGGTGATGCCCATCTACTTCTTCGCCTTCTTGGCCTGTGTGTTTACGACCGGTTCTGCCGGTTCCGCCGATTCCGCCTGAGTGGAGTCCTGTCCCTCTACAGGCACAGCTTCCACCTCTGCGGGGTAATCTTCGGGCGTGGCCTCGGAAGGCGCTTCCACCACCACATCAGCCCAGCCCTCCTTCAGGGCGGTCTGCATGTACCAGTGTTCCATATCTTCCTGGGTTGCCTTGTGCATTCCCACGGTAAACGTGCGGCGCTCCTGCTTGCCCGCGTGGCGCAGAGCAAAGGAACGGGTTACCTTGATGACCTGCATGGCTACTCCTTACATGCCGTCCGCGTAACCGACGGTTTCGGGGTATACGAACTCCACCTCGCCCAGACGGCCGAAGTAGGTGGTGATCTGGTACAAACTGCGATTTTCCACGGGGGTGCGCTGCAGCGGCACCATGGGGAAGCGGACGAACTGTTCACCCTTGGTGTAGGCCACGGCCCGGTCCACGCCGCCAGCGCCGCGTCCGGTGAGCCATTTAACGGGATGAATCTTGAGAGGCTGGCCGTTGATGGCATTGGAGATGCACTGGGTGCTGATATATTCCATGATGCTCATACTGCCCGCAGCGGTTATGGGGCGGCTGAGCAGCGCGAACTTGCGGGGAGCAAGCAGAAGGTGCGTGGGGCACACCGCGTATCCTGCGGCCTTCCAGGTTTCTTCAACCAACCCGTTTACATCGTCCAGAATCTGGTCGCCGGTGGCGGTTGCCCATGTCGTGGTCACGCCTTCGGGAGTAATCCCCGCGTGGTTGCACAGGCCCGTGGCACCGACCAGGGAGTCGCCCACATAGACCATCTCGTCTGCGTCCATGTTGTGCTTCAGCCTGAGTCCTTCATACTTCTGCGTATCAATGGGACGGCCGAGCTGCTCGGCGGCAGCCAGTTCCGGGATGGAGAAGCCGAGTTCCATTGCCCACAGACGCAGAGGCTGCGCTGTCTTGTCGATGTCCAGGGCGATGCCCGCAATCTGGGTGGAGTTCTTACCCACCCAGTTTTTGCCGCCGGGGTTCACGCCACCTGCGGCCCCGAACGAGCTGTTGGTAAACGAACTGGCTTCATCCGCGATGGTCACATCGCTGCGCAGGTCGATATCACGGTTCCAGGTTACACTGGTCAGCGGAGCGTGCAGCGTCTTGTCCAGGCGCTCCAGTTCACCGACCATGAATGCGCCGGCGGAATCAACTGTGCGTTTGTCGAACGTATACATAGGTGTTGTCCTTTACTGTCTAGATGTTTGGCTAGACGTTGTAGGCGATCTCGGTGATGCCGTTGGCATCCGATGCGCCCATAAAGAAGCAGCCGGGCACGGCCATGGTATCCGTTCCGTCCGCTGCGGCTTCCAGATCGCCAACCAAGCGCCCGGCACCGGCGACCACGCGCACATGCACCTGAGCGCCCTTTGCGGGGGTGCCGCTCTTCAGGGTAACGGCCATATACCCGCTACGCATGACATCGCAGGAAGCGTTGGCAGGCATCGCCCCGGCTCCCATGGCGGTTTCCGTACTCTGCATGGGGTAAGGGCGCACCAGAAAGCCGTAAACAGTGCCTCCGGCGGCTATGGCGGCCACCTTGCCGCCTGTCAGCTGTATCACTGCCCCAAAGGGCAGCGCGGCGGCTCCCATCATGTTGGGTTCCAGCACCGCGTTTCCCTTGCGGGTTACATCGCCGGGAATCCCGGCGGGCATACGTTCCAGATAGGCGGTCATGCTATTTCCCCTGTGCCTTGTCGTGGTATTCACGGTTCATGCGGTTGATGTCTGCAGGCGTTACCGCCTTGCCGAAGTCTTTTGTCGTGGCGCGCGTGAGCGCATCGGCGGTGCGCCGGTTATTACCAACGGCGGCCAGCTCACTTGCCGCAATGAATGCGGCGTCCACGGTCACCCGGTCGGCCTTGTCCAGACTCTGGCCGCGCAGGCAGGAAGATATGACCTTTTCCAGCGCGGCATCACCCATGGCCATACGCAGCGCAGTGCGCTTGACGGTGCAAGCCGAATCGCCCGTCCGGAACCGCAGCGCCGGTGCGAGGACGGCGGCACGACGCAGCGTGTCACTGTCTGCCGTACGTGTGGATTTTCCGGTCCGCCCGGTGCTGGCCGGTCTGGACAAGGCCCGGTCGCCGGTGGGACGCTGTTCGGGTTCGTCTTCCTGCTCCTGGTCTTCATCCTGTGCCTGACCTTCATCTTCCGCAGCACCTTCATCGGCCGTCTTGCCCTGCCCTTCGACCAGGGCGCGCAGCATGATTTTGATTTCTTCCACTCCGGCTGCAATCCGTTCCAGACCATCCTCATCGGTGGCCTGCTGTTCGACTTCATCCGGGCTATCCTTTCCGGCTTCGGTCTCGCTTTCATCCTTCGCAGACGTGCGTTCTTCTTCCAGCGCCTCGTCCATGGCCTTTTTGAATCCCGGCTTGGACAACAGGCGATCCCAAAACCCGGCCTTCCCTTTTGTGCTTTTGCTCCCCATGGGGGTCTCCTTGTCGTTGATTTTGCAGCGGGCTCCACATCGGCCATGATGTACCAGCGCGATGTGGTTACCCCTGATGTCCACCTGCCTGCCCATATTCGGCCCCAGCCCTTCGTATTCCGCGTCATACCCGCACGATATTTCGCGCAGCCCCCCGCGAACCAGAGCAATGGCCTCCTTGTCGGTGATGAGCAGATCCGCCAACAACAGATCCCGCTGTTCTCCCACCCCGCGCCGGACGTTCTGGGCCAGACCAACGGTCAGTTCGCGCCAGGTCTCGGGGGTCACAAACTCGTCGGGATGATCCACGGTCACGGACTTGCCTTCAAAGCTGGAGATAGTCTCCGGATCAAAGACAACATCCTCGGACCGCAGCACCACCACTGTTCCGTCTCCATTGCCAAACGGCACCTCGTGGGCGGCGTATTCCATGGCACCGGTTCGGGCGATAGGTACGCCAACGCAGAGGAGGTAGCCCTCGGGCGTGGTGAACATGTTCTCGGAAAGCTGGGTGGCGGTGTAGTAACGCATGATGAACAAACCATACCGCGCACACAAAAACGCCACACCCTGATGATGTTCAGGATGTGGCGTTACCGGGGGGGGATGCGGGCACTAGCCCGAAGCAGATCAGGCGGCGCTACATAGCACCGCAAGTAAACGGCAGGTAAACGGGGCGTATTGCATCAAGGATGCGCAACGGGGACATTGCCCCGCCCTGATACAAAAACGGCCCGCACATCGTAAAATCACGCATCGGGAGCCCTTTCCGTAATCTGGTCCGGTGTGAGGGTAGCAAGGCACTCCACAGGATAATCTAGGATCTCGTCATTGGGACCGTAAGAGCCGGGGGCAAGAACAAATTCGACTTCGTAGGCCGCAGCCCGGTCGTGGACATACACAACGGTGCCCTCCGTCCCGGCCGGGATATGGTGGGTTGTACCGTCATCTGTCACGGTCAGCGGGCCTGAGGTCCGTATTGTATCCAGTTCTGCATAGCTCATGGTTTTTTCCCGCTCACACGCATGGTAATCAGCCTGGGGGTGAGCCTGCGTGCATTGGCGACCTGATCATATATCCATGATGTCTTTACGGCAACTGTTTTGCCGTTGGCTCCGGTAACAGGTACCTCGACCTCGAAGCGTTCGCCGTAACTGTCCACGCCATCTGGTTTGCGGCTGGCGGGTAGCATGGGCAGCAACCCCATGACCTGGCGCTGCAGCTCCTCGGCGTGTTCCGGGCCGAATCCCAGCGCCGCCTGAAACATACGTGCCTTATGCTTGCCGATGTGGCTGTCGGGCGACAGCACGTAAGCGCTCGCCTTGCGCAGGTCGAACATCGCCGCGTCCGCACCCACCAGCGCCTCGCCCTGCATATGCGGCACCACAGGACTTGTGGGCAGCTTTTCCCAATGGCTGCGCAGCACGTGGGTTCCTGCTGCTTCCTCCTGTACCGCCGTGGGCAGCGGTGCCCGGAAGGTCTTGCCTGCATCGTTGGCGATCACCGGTTCAGGATAACACCGGCAGTTGGGAAACTCTCCGGCATGACCCGTCATCCGGTCCAGCGTGGGCGGGCTGTCCCAGCGCACGAACTTGCCTTCCATGGCCCGGTGGCTGTCTCTGGTATCGCCGTCCCGTGCTGTACGCCAGATATACCCCTCACTGCCCACGCTGGCTGCGCGGGCCTGAGTGAGCGCCGTGCTGGCCTTGCTCACCTCTGTCGCTGCGATAACCCTTGCCCGCTTGACGCTCACGTTGCCTATTTGGGCAATCTTGTCGGCCAGTGCCTCCGCCCGCGTCCCCGTGATCATGGATTCCTGCACCAGTGCGCCCACCCTGTCGGCGGCCTCCACCACCATGCTGTTTATCAGCGCCATATTGTCGGCAATACGTTGCTGCACCACATGCCCCACATCCGTGGACATGAAGATACGCATGTCCAGCCCCATGCGCCGTGCGGTGCTGCGCCATGCCTGCTCATTCTTGCGCACAGCGCCAGACATCATATTGGCGGCGGACTGGCGCGCCCAAGGTTCCAGCGCGCGGGCATAGCGGCGTAGCTTGTCGGCGGCGGTTTTCGGATCGGCCAGCGCGTTTTTGATTTGGGAGGCAACGCCGCGCAGCTGGCGCTCATAGGCACGCTCCGCTGCGCGGGAAGGGCGGAACATGCCCTGTTCGGCGTTGTTTTTGGCAACGTCCGCAAACGTCCAGGGATGGGGCCACGGTTGCCCCTTATCCGGGCGATCAGATTCCGGCGGCATTAGGGGTACCCTCTCCGACATCAGCGGGGTCAGCGAAAACGGCGGAATCGGCAGGTTCAATGCCTTCAGGCAGGGGCGGGGCGGTGGCTATTTCGCGTGCCGCGTCGATATCTTCATCAGTAATGCTCGTCCACCTGCCCGTCACGCGCCCGGCGTCCCGCAGCTCGGCCAGAGCCATGTGCGCGGGAATAAGCCCGGAGGAGTGCAGCGCGGCAACGCTTTGCGCGTCCGCAGTAGCTATCTGGCTCTTTTCACCCTCCGTGGGCAGGTAGAGGCTGCGGAAGTCAAAGGTAAAGCTCTCCGGCAGCGGCTTGCCCCACAACGAACGGGCAGCCACGCTGAAAAGCAGGGTCAGGGCGGGGCGCAGGTCGTCCTCCTGCTGGGTGGCTATGGTATCATAATAAATGCGCAGGTCCGACTCGCCGGTGCTGAAGCCCTTGGGACTCTGCCCCAGCAGACGAACCAGAGGAATGCCGGTGGCACCGGATATCTGCTCGGCAAACGCCTGCAGGGCGTCGTATACCCCGGCAAAGGTCCAGCCGTGAGTCTGGAACGTGTCTTCTGCATCCAGCAGGGTGATTCCTTCATTGCTCTGGAACTGCCGGATCATGGTAAACATTTTCGTCAACGCCTGCTCGCGCTTGCCCCCGGACGCCAGCAGTTCGCGCAGGTTCTTCACACCTATGACCCGCAGGAACGATTTGTACAGCAGGTTCGCGCTGCCGTGTGTGGCGCTATCCAGTGCCAGTATCCGGTCATAGGCCCGCTCTACGACACTGCCACCCCATTGCTGCTCGCCCTGGCGCTGCTGCCAGGGCAGGTCCACGCCAATGAACCGGATGCAGCGGCTGTAATGAATATCCGTGCCACCGAGCGACGCTTGGGTGTTTATGCGGTAGCTTTCGGGGTATCCCAGCATGCCGCCAATTTCCGTAACGGTTTCCTGCGAGGGAACAACCTGATTGCGGTCCAATACATACAGCCCCCGGAAACTGCCTTCGGCGATGTCGTCCATGACAAGCGGCGTGGCAAGGTCGTGTCCGTCGATCAGGATCACGGCCAATCCGCCGCCGTAGAGCCGCCCCCACTTTATGGCGTCGGCAAGCCTGCCCGGCACTCCGGTGATGCGGAGCAGCCGGTGCAGTGCGTCAATCTCCGAAGCCTCCATATCTGCCGATTGTATGTCCACACCCCCGCGTACCATATCCTCGGCCACTACTTCCACCATGCGGCCCACTATCCAGGACGTGCGGTACATGTCCTCCAGAACCTGCGGTTGGCGGCTGATGTAGCTACCCGGCTTATAGCCGCTCCTGGCCAACAGGTTGTCCTGCTGCAGACCAAGATTGGCGCTGAAGCTGTCAAATCCATCCTTCCAGTGTTTACCACCGGGCTTGTGATCTTTACGTCTGCCCATTGTTTACCCCTCGGCCAGCGCATCCCACACGGAAAGCCCATGCGATCGCAGATAGCGCAGCGCCTGTGTCATGCTGTCCACCTGGTCGTCATGCGCCCCGGCCGGAAAAGCGATGAGTTCTTCAACAAAGTCACGTGTCCAGTACGCATCATCGCCCGGTATCCACACATTGCCCCCGGCCCACAATGGCGTCACCGCATAGGCGCGGGCCACCTTGGAACCGTCCGGCAGCACAGGCAGCAGGCCGGGCACATCGTCCCGCAGGGCGTCCAGCACCGCAGGACCGTTGGCCTTGTCTTCAATGAGCACGGCCGTGGTATCCGGATACTTGGCGCACATGGCAAGCACGGCCGCCTTGGAGGCCGTAAACCCCATACGCTTGCGCACCTGATCTAAGAGGTAGTAGTTGGCGCGGTGGCGGCCCCATACCTGCCCGACAACATAGTCCGCGCCGTCCGTATCCTTGAATGTCATGTCCCAGGACTGAATTATCTCATCCCAGTACGGAGGCAGCACGGAGGAATCCCAGCGCTGTATCCACTCTTCCTGGAAGATGTTGCCTCCTTCCTGTATAGGACTCTGCTGATACAGGGCGCTCCACTGGGCCGGGGCGAGCTGCGCCTTGGTCTCCAACAATTTTTCAATGGGGTGCAGCTCCGGCACCAGCGCTTCGCCATCGGCGTTAATGGCAGGAAATTTGAGATGCTTGGCGCGGGAATTTGTCTTGAGCACCGTTGCGGCCAGATCGTCGGTAGCCCAACTGGTAGCCATGATGATCTGACCGGAAAATTTGGACAGGCGCGTCAAGAAAACTGTGCGGTACCATGCGGCAATGGATTTTTTGACAACGGAGCTGCGTGCTTCCTCTTCGTTTTTGATCGGGTCGTCGATGATGCCTATGTCCACGCTTTTGCCCGTGAGCGGGCCGCCCACACCGGCGCATACGTAATACCCGCGCGTGCCCACGATATCAAAGCGGTCCGAGTTGCGAAGCGCCTGCCCCTCCACCGTGACCACGCGCTTGGTGTTCAACGCGGCATCCGGAAATATGGCGGTGTAGGCTTCGTCCAGCATGATGCGCTGCACATCGCGGTTCATGTCGCGAGCCAGGTCTGCGGCATAGGAGCACGCCGCTATGCGGAACTTCGGGTTGATGCCGAAAGCGTACGGAGGAAACAACCGGGAGACCAGCTGGCTCTTGCCGTGCTGGGGTGGGGCCTGAAACACCAGAACTGGACGCAGCCCGGCCAGCACGTCCTCCAGAAATTCGTCTAGGGCATCACAGGTCTGCCGCGAAAATTCGCTATTAATGAACTCCGGCATGATCTGGCTGCAGAACGCCAGCATGTTGCGCCGCGCCTGTTCCGTCTTCAGACGCCGCAGCTCGCGTTCCGCCAGCAGGCGGTCCATCTCGCTCTTCGTACGCTGTTTACTGCCCATTGCCGTCCTGTACCAGCTCCGCAATGCGGCGCTCCAGTTCCTCGTCGGTCAACTCCTTCAGATCCTTGGCGCTGCCCATTGCCTTGATGCGTTGAGAGACTTCTTCCATGGCCTGTTTACGGCCCTCTTCCCGTAAACGCAGCGTCAGGGCCGCGTCCATGCTCTTGGCCTGCACCAGATTCTTGGTGGCACGCGACAGCATGTCGGCTACCTTGGCATCGAACTTGTCACCCACGTTCTGCTGCAGCATCAGGATGGCTCCCTCCAGCAGCTCAATGTTCAGGCGGGTGGTCTTTTCTTCGGGCGCGTTCTCCAAGCTGCGCACCACGGTGTCGGCCAGCAGGCGTGTTTGCCGTATCTCCTGCGCCATGTCCTCCGCTGTTTTCTTGTAGCGCCCGACGGCGCTGCGGCTCACAAAGGCCCCCATGCCCTGCAGGTAGGTGTGGATCTCGTCCACGGTGTGGCCGCCGTCAATCAGCGCATGCACCTGTTCAAGGATTTTGCGGTCCAGCCGCCGCATGGAGGATGGTCTGGGCATCAGTCCAGCCCCTTCACAGGTTCCTTGACTCCGGGTACGATCTCGCGGCCTGCGGCAACATCCACACCACGCGGAGTGATGGTCGCCACGGTCACAGTGGATTCAATATCCTCGACTGTCACCAGGCGGTGTTCTGCCAGCCATTCCAATTCCACCTGCATCCGTTCCAGACTGACATCATGCCCTAGCGGCCGCAGTGCGGCACACAGCACAATATGGTTGGCCCGCCCTGCGGGCACCTTACTCAGGATGCGCAGAATCACCAGACGGCGATCCTCTTTTACCAGTTCAGCAAAACGCATGGGTCATTTCTCCTTGATATGGTGCGAAAACAGCATTTCCACCTGGCGCGAAACGCCGTTGAGCACATCACCCAATCCACCAAGCCGGGCGCTCTGCTCATCAACCAATCCTTCCATCCGGGCTGACTGCTCCTTGATGTCTCCGCGTATAGCTTCCATGGCTAACAGCACCTCCCGCATATCCGCTGCGGTTGGCAGTGCTTTCAACGCGTCCTCAAGACGGTCCACGCGCACGTTCAGTTCGGCAACGGCCGACCCTAAAGCTCCGGCAGCAGATTGCTGTTTTTCCTCAACAGTGCAAATCCGGGTATTCAGTTCCGTGCGTGTAACGAATGTCTGCCGCAGGCTCCACAGCATCCAGCCCAACACGGCGTTCGCGGCAGCGACTATGCCGCAAAGTGCATACCATGTAAGGTCTGCGTATGCGTTCAGTTTATCGAGCATTAATCGTTCTCCGTTTGCGCCGAATAGCATTCCACAGCGGCCTCCAGACCCTCTGCGTAGGCGCGGTATGTATCATCCCGTTCAAGCAGCACCGTCAGGTTTTCCGGAGCGTCAAAGGGCAGGTTGCCGTTTACTGACGGCAGGACCGGCCGCACAGGGGCCGGGCAGAGCACCGTGCGTAAGACAACAGGAGCGGGAGGCACCACCGGCACAGGCCTAACGGCACACCCGCTACCAAGCGCGGTTAAGATGATCAGCAGCGGCACGGCGCGTTTCGTCATCTACTACAACCTCCTTTTCCGCCTCTGTCCGGGGTCTGGGTTTAGCCTGATTCATTATCGCCGCCCGGCGCTGCGAGTCGGCGCGTGCGCGTGATTCACGCTCCAGACAGGCGCTAACCTCACGGGAGAGGGCACCTGATGTCGCGTTTAACTGGCGGGCCAGAGCGGCCCAGCGAGTACCATCCGCCACGGCAGTGTCCCGCTCCATGCGGGTAAGGGCGTGGGCGGCATACTCGTTTTGCAGTGTTGCATGCTGCATCCAGCACAGCACCAACACAGCCGCGCAGATGATCCAGGCGCTGCCGCCGAACCATCCCCCGACCACGCCCCATGCGCCGCGCAGCAGGGTAAACAGTTTAGTCATGGCACATTCCTTCTCCCCAGCCCGCCCGCCGATACACGTCTTCAATGCTCAACAGTATCCTGCGGGGATAGCCGCGATTTTCGGTAAACGCCGCACGGTTCCGCCCGGCGTTTACCGTTTCTACATGGTCCCACCAGCGCCGGGGGTTGAACCCGTGCGCAGCGGCAAGCCGCGCATCACGCTGCACCCATGCAAGGCCGCCATTATAGGCGGCAAGGGTCATGGCCATGCGGTCGCAAGGTGTTTCCGCCTGCACCCGTTGCCACAGCCACCGATCGAAAACGAGCATTGCACGTATGGACCATGCAGGATTAAACGGCATGGGGTCGCCGGTATGGGGTGCTATCTCCGGCATCCACCGAGCGGTCGCGGGCATGAACTGGGCCATCCCCTGCGCACCGGCAGGAGAAACGGCATCCGCTCTCCAGCGGCTTTCCTGATGTATCTGAGCGGCAAAGGTTGCCGTGGGAGCCGTAAGGCCCCACTGGGCACGCGCCTCACGGATAAGCAGGCGCTGGTGTTCCACGGCCTGCCTGGGGATCACCGGGCCTGCGTGGGCGTGGGTGACAATCAACGCCACCAAGGCCGCAATGAGAAGCCAATGCACGGCCTGATAGACCACATCCAGAAAGGCTCCAAACAGCCACAATAGAACATGCACCCAGTTAGGAAATTTGTCCGGTTGCGCGTCAGGGCTGCAGAGTGCAACGACACAGTCGCCAGGCAATGCGATTTTGCGCACTACACGCAGGCCGCCTGCAATGTGGGTCACATTGCACCACCCATGACAACGGTGCCCACCGCCACCAGAAAGGCCCGGCGGGCACAGGCGGCGATGAACAGCCAGCCGTCTGACTGCACGACGGGAAAGTCGGAAACCCCGTCGCGATAATCGTCTTCATCCACGGTATCACGCCAGTCCCGCTCCAGATATCCCTCCGGTGCCGCCCAGCTGAACGCCAGCGCGTCAATGACGTAGCCGCTGACCGCGCCAAGCATGAGCAGTGCTCCCTTGTAGAGGATAACCGGCACCTGCTGTGCGGCTACCACAGCCACAAGCAGCATGAGCAGGGTGGCAATGACTGCGCAGAGCAGCATCCGGATGTGGCGCAACTTTTTGAAATGGTCGAACATGAAAAGGCCCTCCTTGCGCATTCATTACGCGCGCGGAGGGCTTTTGCGGCACCCTGATGCGGATCAGGGTGCGGGCAGGGAGGGGTTATAAAAGAGGCAGGCTCAGTTGTTTTGGGGCAGGTTTGTACACACTGGCCACTTGGCGTACATAACGCTCTGTCAGGCCCAATTGCAAGGCTATTTGCGCGGGGCTTATACCGTCATCCAGCAAACGCATCACGTCACCCTTGCGGGGTGCGGTTTTGCGGGCGTTAGGCACAGTAATCCATTCCCCGGCGTATGCGGCGCACAGCAACTCCAGACATGCCACGCCGATGATGCGTGCGAGCTTGCTATCCGCCTGCGCCGTGCGCGGCACATACAGCGGCACGCCGCCATGGTGGGTACACAGTGCCGTTGCGGCCGTTTCTCCCAGCAGATCGCGCAGGGCAGGATAGCTGACCCATACACTCATTTCAATGTCCGCCCCTTGCGCTTGGCGTCACGCATCAGAGCCAGCATCACGTCCCGCAGCTGCTCCGGCTGCGCGTGCTCAAAGCAGCGGATCACGCCGCCGGTCTGCCGCTTGAGGATGGCAATAGCGTACCCCCACGGCACATGCGTTCCTTCCACGCGGCCCTTCTCGGCCAACAGCGCTTCTATCTTGGACATGAGTCCGTCGCGGTCCAGGTCTGTATGGTCACCAACCAGCAACGCGGGAGTGGTCTTCCAGCCCCGCTTGGCACCGCGTTTCGCCGAGCCGCGCTTGGGGGTGAAGCCCAGGCGGGAAAAGTAGATCAGCAGACCGTGCAACTGCGGCACGCTCAATTCCTTGGCGCTCTCCACACCGTACTGACCCTCAAGGATGGCGCGGTATTCCTCGTCCTTCAGGCCAAGCTGTTTCTTTGCCACATGCACTTTTGCGAGCAGGTGTTTACGGCGCTCTTCCTTCTCCGTCTTGCGGCTGTAGCGCGCCGGTGCTGCTTTACCCTCGGGTTGAGTCGTCGCGGCTGTTTTGGGGAATGTGAGTATCTTCGCCATGGCGCGCTCCTAGTGTTCCGACCACATCCACACGACATGCTGAATCAGGTCGTGCAGCGATGTGTACCAATGCGTTACCATACGGCGCATAAGGCCGGACTGTTCACCCTTGGCCCACACCCCGAGCACCGGCACGCCGGAGGCATATGCCGCCCCTACCTCCGCCCATGCATCGCAGCCGGACGGACCAAGATAGATCACCGCATCGGCAGTAGTGGCCGCGTGCACGTCATATTCAAACTTCCGGCGGCCGTCGTCAGAGGCTATCCATTGCGTGGTGTCTCCCCCTAGAGCGGCAGCCCCTTCCGCTGTGCGGGCATTGCGCACGAACGATTTGACCTCTATGGGCAATTGCTCCAGTCGCTCGGTGAGCAATTCCACGGCAAGGCGATGCTTCCAGCTGGCGGCTATGTAGATTACCTTTTTCATTGCTCCTCACTTGCGGATTAGATCGTCCACCGGCACAAACCGGGTACCGCACCCCCACATAAGCACTCCCACATGCCAGCGGCCGTCATGGCCGAGAATGGGTGGCGTGGTGGTTCTGGTCACGTCACGCAGCGCCATGTCGCCCAACATGCGCCCGTTGGGCACGCTGACCCCGGTGCCTGTAGGCAGGTCAGGACATGGAGGCGCGGCATTCACACCTCCGCACAGCATCCCGGCCATAAGGGCGAAGGCGCGGTCCAACGTGACAAACAAGGGCTCGCCGTCCGGCCCGTCAACAGGCACACAGCGATCACGGTACAGGCGATAGCTGCCTGGGGTGCCACCCTTCCATTGTTCGCCGGGGCGCAGATCGAAACGCATCTGCTGTTTACCGTCCATGATGAGAGAGACGGTCAGGGCTATTTCGCGTTTTTCCATGTCAATTTTGCTCACTGTGCAGCGCAAACCATTGCCTGCAGCCATCGCATTCTTTGCGGGTGCCGCACATGGTGCGACGGATTTTGGCCCGCATTCGCTTGCAGTAGATGGTGTGCTTTTTGAGCCATTCCTCATGGCTCTCATCCGGGTGGCCACCTTCTGCCTTGCGCCGCAGGTGGCGACTGGAGGGATTCTGCTGCAGGCCACGCAGGGCCGTCACTTCGCGCTCCAGTTCCACGTTGCGCAGCTTCAGCCGCTCGCATTCGGCAAGTGCCTCCTGCAGGCGAACAACCGCCGGGTGCGGTGCTGCCGGTTCAGGTTCGGCCTTGGCCTGCGCCTCCGGTGCTTCCGGTTTTTCCGGCTGACAGAAGGTTCGGGCCAGCAGTTCGTCCACGGGTATCCTGCGGCTCTCACCTCCGGCGCTGAGCGCATATCGTGTGCCAAGCCGCTTCATGGGATACCGGGTGTCCCGTATGCGTACCTGCCCCCGGCGGTTCATTTCGTAGGCCTCAAAGCCCGGTATGGTTTGCCATTCCATGGATTGCTCCTAGTTATGAGCGCCGCCCAGCAGCAGAATCATGCCGCAGGCATCGTACCGGATGTCGTACACATGGGGCCGCCTCCCTGTGACACAGGGCCTCCAACGGCCATCGTGGTACATTTCGATCACGTAGACTTCACGCACCCTCAAGGTGTCTATCCACGAAGCAACCCGAAAATTACCGCATCTGGTACTCATGTCCGCTCCTTCTGGCTGCTCATCAGGCCCGGTGCGCCACCACCGGGCGACCGCCTCCGCTCACGCGCGGAGGACGGTTTCGCGGTGTCAGTTGAACCGAAGCTGCGTCTTGGCAGGGTCGTAGTTCTCGGCGGTGTGCATCGTGTTCTGGAATATTGCCCGCTGCTTACCGGGAGAAACATCTCCCAGCACCACGGAAACGCCGTTAATAGCCCTGCCCCGTACGCCATTGGTCTCAAAAATCAGGTGCAGCACCATGCCCTTTGCGTTGTCGCCGTATTTGCTCAGGCAATCTTCCACTGCGGTGCGGACGGCGTCCGGCAGGCTCTGCGGTGCTTCAATTATCGTGGTTGTGGATTCTTCCATGGCTATTCTCTCCCTTCGGGCTTCTGGGTGGTTCTGGGCTACAGGGCTGCAATATCAAGCGATATCGCTTGCATCTTTCCACTTGCATCACGTTCATACAGGCGAAAGTAAGCCTTGGTGCCAGTGACAGTAAGGCTGTCGGAAATGGCCTCCATGGCTCGGTGCCAGCGCGGATCGTCAATGGCAACTTTGCGCAGGCCGAGAATGTTGCCCACGTTGATGCGGCCTTCCTTGTCCACATCAAAGGCTTTAGTCACCAGTGCCTGTAGTGCTTCAGGGCTGCCTTCGCTCCACTCCTTCAGGCATTCATCAATAAGGTTTTTGGCAACGTGCAGGCGCTCATCAAACGTGAGGTTTTCACTGATCTGCCGCTTCAACTGATAGCGACCGTCAAAGCTCGCCAGCGTGACATTTCCCTTGCGGCCGCCCATATCAGCGCCGTATTTCTCTGCGCTCAACGCGATGAACGCTTCCACGTCACCCATGATTTCACCCTTCAGGCGACGCAGCTCCGTCTGCATGGCGCGGGCCTTGGCTATTTTTTCCATCACCAGTTCGTGCCGGGCGAGATCTATTTCCTTCACCTGTCCCACGGGCACCAGATGCCCCTGAGCGTTTTCCATGTATCCTTGCGGTACCTGTGTCATAATCGTCTCCTAGTAGCGTCCCACGGGAATGTTGGATGCCAGCGCATCCACATCGTCCAGATAGGACATGGCAATGTTCAGGTGTTCCACCCCGGCTTCGCGGTCTCCGGTCTGTAGCGCGGCCTTGGCGGCTGCCAATTGGGATAGAATGTCGCGGGCCAACGCGCTCTGTAGCGTTGTGCCGCCCCCTCTGTTCCGGGTGCTTCTGGCGGTTTCGTCCGTACTCATGGCGTACCCTCCTATGGGGTGTTTTTCTGGGCGTTGGCGCAGCCGAGGCAGGCTCTGTACAGCTTGACCCGGAGCGGGTTTGACGAGATGAACGGCATGCCCTGTTCCAGATGGCAGTGCTCTGCCGTAATGGTGCCGAGCACCGGGCAATACACGTCACCGTGCGGCAGCAGGATGGTGCGCACCTGCGTTTCCAGATGGTCTGTAGGCGCGTGGTACTTGTTGTTCGCCACCAGGCTGATCAGTGTGGGAGAGACGGACAACCGGGCGGCAATGGTGCGCAGGCTGCTCTGGTCGCAGGCCATGGCAAGCCCCAGCAGCCAGTCCGGCGGCGTGGTCCACGAGGCCCGCACCTTATCCAGCACGGGCACGCGCTTTTTTGCTTCGCCGGCGCGGGCACGGAGGTCAAAGAGCCCTTTACTCATCACCGCCCTCCGTCTTGCTCTGGTAGACGACCTCGCCCGTATTGGGATCGTACAACTGCTTTATGCGCAGTACCTGCGGAGCCTTGGCTCCCGTGTCCCTGCCGGGGATAAAGCTCCAGCGGTCGCGTTCCCCGCCAGAGCGCAGGTACCCGCCACGGGCCAACCACAGGCAGTAGGTATGCACCTCTCCCTCGGCAACCGGAGCTTCAGGCAGGCTGGCATGCTCCGCCAGTTCTGCCTCCGTAAACACCTTGAGGATACGCATGGCCTTCCACATGCGGGCGCGGCCTGTGGGCGGCAACGGCGAGCCGTCTTTGCGCACACGGGGGGCGGACACACCCCGATCGTCAGCAAGGGTGTACTGCGTTGGCACGCGGCGCGGCTGGCCCGGAGAGGTCACGGCCACGATATTTGCCCGCACCAGGCTGCGCACATAATCCCGCACCTTGCCGTGCTCGCACTTGGAACACATGGCTATATCCACCAGTGTCCACGGCTGGGGCAGGGCACGTATGGCGGTCCATATCTCCTCCCTGTCGGTAAGGTGACCGCGTGGCTTCAAGGTTGCGGCCATGGCTTACCGTCTCCTGCTGGGGGCATCGCCGGTGTACAGCGGGGTATCGCCCCATTCGGCCAATCCCATTTGGGGGTGCCCCATGGTGCGGCCCGTCTCCTGCACGCGCTCCAGATTCACGCAGATACGGCGGGCAACCCCCTTGGATGCCGTGTGGATAAGCTCCAGCAGATCGTCCGCAACACGCACGGAGCGGCAGTACAGATCTGCCAGCGCCCGGGCGTCCGCAAGGGTGGCGGGCTGCGCGGGCAGCCATTCCAGCACGCGGTTGTGAATGCGCTCCCAGCGTGCCAGCGCGCCCGGGAGCTTTTCTTCACCGATCAGCAGGATGGCGGCCCCGGACCCTTCGTAAATGTCACGCACGCACTCAATGATGCCCCGGTCCGTCAGGTGGTCCGCTTCGTCTATTATCACTGGCAGACGGCTGAGCGCCAGTTGCGCCACAATCTGCTCCTCCATGGCGTAGATGGTGCGTGCGGGGTCTATGTTCATGACCTTGAGCAGCGCAAGGTAGAACGCCTTGCGCGTCCAGCTGCTGCGGCACTGCACGTAGTAGGCGTCGAACATCATGGACGCGCTGGTGGCCGCCGTGGTCTTGCCGTACCCGCTGGGTCCGTGCATCACCAGCAGGCCGGGGAGGTGCGATTCGCGGTTGATGGCCTTGGCAAACGAGCCTAAGCACATGCTCACGTTGGAGAGGTTGGCGATACGGCCCGCAAGGGGCGTGTTGACAGGGGAATCGTTCTGCATCATTCTGTGACCTCGCTAATCAATCCGTTGTGATTGGTTTCCTGCGGGCGGAGTCTCATCCTCCGCCCGTTCCTGTTTCTATCGGCCCACGTGTGCCCTGCGGTTCATGCCCTTGGGCAGGCCGTACTCCATGATTCGGAACCCAAGCCCCTCGCTGGTTTCCGGGTAGAGCCGAATCCATGTTTCCATGTCCGCAGCCAGTTCTTCTCCCGCCTGTTTACGGGCATTGATATCTTTCCAAAGTTGCCAGCGTCCGGCCGGGGTGTCCGGCAACGTGTCCGCGAAACAGGCAGGGCGCTGCGTGCGCTTGGTAATGGAATCGCCAAGGCGCATGGCTTCCTGCTGCTGCGCGGTGAACTGCGCCACCGGAGCGGCGTCCACGCGGGCAGCCTTGGCGGCTTCCATGAGCGCCGGGGAGGTGTGCAGCACGGGAGCAGGTGTTTGCACATCCGCATCCCGCTGGCGTATGGCGGTGGCTTCTTCCGCTGCGGCCGCAAGTATCTGCTGGCCCATCTCGCTCACGTTCATCTTCTTTGCCGCTGTGCGCAGTTCCTTCTTCTGCTCGGCCAGCATGGCCTTCTGCAGCCGCTGCGCCTGCATTGCCACCGCCTCGCGGGAGACTTCCGGCAGGGTCAGGTCGCTGGCGCGGCCGATAAACACGCCTTCCTCGTCGAACAGGTACACGTGGCGTATGTCGTGCTCGTCCAGCCGCACCTGCACCCGCTGCCCGACCATGTTGTTCAGCGCCAGCTCCTTGCAGAAGTATTCCGCGTTATCCAGCCGCACACCCTTTTTGGTCACGGTGCGGAAGCCACCGTTGCCGGGGGCAAGCGGCAGCAGCAGCACGTCCAGCGCGGTCGGGTCCGGCACCTTGCGTATGGACCCCGTGTATTCCAGCGCCATCTGATAGGGCGTTTTGCCCTTGGCCTCTCCCTTAAAGCCGCCGTGGGGCTGCATGGCGTACACATCGTCGCACCAGCAATCCAGCTTGGCCTGTAGCTCTTCCGGCGTAAGGCGCAGCGAGACGGTTCCGGCGTCCTCCGCGTGCTTGGGGAACAGGCGCTGCGCAAAGGTGGTACGGTTGCGTATGGCCTGCGCTTCGGCCACGCTGTGGCCGCAAAAGCCTTCCAGCACTTCAAAAATATCGCGCAGCATGGTGCCGAAAAATCGTTCTATGTAGGGCTTGTGCTCGGGGGTAAACGGCGGAGCCACATCCTGCCGGATGTTCAGGTCCATAAGCGCCGTGGTGACGCGGGCGGAAACGTAGTCTGAACCGTTGTCCGTTCCGGCCTCTTCCGGCACGCCCCAGTCCAGCAGGCACCGGCGCAGCAAGCTGCACACGGCCTGCGAGGAAGATGATTTGCTCACCAGCACCTTGGCGCGGCGTGAGTACACGTCTATGCAGCCCACAAGGCTATGGCGCTTGCCGTCCGCCAGCAGCACATCGCCGGGGGTGGAGTCGAACTCCCACCGCTGATTCAGGTCGAATATGGCGTGATCTGCGTTGCCCAGGGCAAACTGGTGGCGCGAACGGCTGGCGTCCGGATCGGCTATGGCCAGCACCAGGGCGGGGTTTTCCTGCCGCCATTTTTGCAGCCACAGTTGCAGGGTGCGCTTGCTGGGCATGGCGATATTGCGGTTGCGCAGCTTTGCCCGCAGGCCCTTGAGCAGCGTGCTGGCCTTTATGTGGGGGTATTCGAACACCGCGCCGCGCACGTAATCGTGCACCTCCGGCTGGCTCTCTATAATGCCTGTGCCGCGCCGATGCTTACCGTAAACACCTGCCAGCGCGGCAAGGCCTTCTGAGCGCAGATGTTTACCGAACGTGCGCACGGTGTTGGGGGAAATGTGCTTGACGGCGGCGCGGACCTCGGGGGTGATGGCAAGACCCGCGCCACCGCTGTTGTACAGGGTGCAGAAGGCGTTCATCGCGGCCGTGCGACTAAGGCCGCAGACCTTGGCGTAGTCCAGCCATGCGCGGTAGACCAGCGCCTTGGCCTCTGCGCGCTTTCGCTCCCTTTCTGTCAGGTCGGCCATGGCACGGGCCGTATGCCGCCGCACCTCTGCGGTGCGTTCTGCCTGCACGGTTTCCCGCGCCAGCTGCTCGGCGCATGCTCTGGCCTCTGCCACCTGTATTGCCACCCGCGTGGCTGCGGGCATGGAAACAACCAACCACTCAGGACCCCCGAGCTTCTTAGCTCGTTTCTTCACACTCCACTCTTGTCTACGGGCTCGTTTGGTGATGGCTGGTTGGCTTATACCAAGCAGGTCCACCAGCTCTTTCGTGCTGTAGGCGTCTTTGCTGGTGTGGGTGGTGCGTGTGGCCATGTGGTGGTTCCGTTGTCGTTGTTCGTGTTTTCGCGTTGTGGGGTCCGGCCCCTTTTGGTACGAGTATCTGGTATCGCCTATTCGTAACCCGCTAACCCCAAAAGGAGCCGGAGATGGAAACTAAGCATCTTGTTCTACCGAAGGAAAAGGACACTAAAATGGTTGTGGCAGCACTGTTGACTGTAGCGGCCTGCTCCCTTGACATGCCCCTGCCTGAAGCTGAAAGGCTAGCCTGTTCAATGTATGCACATATTCTCAACACTGCGGAAAAACTTGATCTTGAGAAGGAAATGAACCTCTATGAAAAACTAGGCAAAAAGCTCTAGATGCAAGGCCGGAGGCACACCTCCGGCCTCGCATCTATTCGATCCAGCCCCCGCTGAGAACGCAGGTCCGGGAAAATTGGATTAGAACCCCGTCACGCGCGGACCGTCTGTTTATGACTATGGCTGTTGCTGCAACCAGCAACTGCCATGAAGCGTCACCAACCAATGCGTCGATGGCGTCCGCCAGTTCGTTTCGACGCTTGCGAGCCGCTTCCTTTTCATCCGCACTGGCGTCTTCATCTGTGTCGCCAGTGTCACCCGTTGCCGTCGGTTCCTGCGCGCCGCACCGGGGGGTAGCCGATGCCGTATTATGAATCGGGGTTCCACACATGGGGCAACCGTGATCGTCGGCCCCCAGTTCGCGGAGCGTATGGAATCCGCACAGGGGGCAACGGAAGGTAAAGAGCGGGGTAAGGTCTTCCCTGCATCGGGGGCAGTAGTGGTAGTTGTCCTCTTCGATTTCCATCTTGCATGACGGGCACAGCTTTGTTTCGGGGAACACAATCTTCACCTTTGCGGTCATGCCGACCTCGATGTCTTCCAGAATGCCTTTGGGGGTCGTATCCTTTTCCATTACCTTGCTCCTTGTATTGCTTCCTGTAGTTCCTTCCCAAACGCCCTTACCGCGTTCAGCTTCGCCTCGCCCGTGGCACCTTCCGGCACGCCCGGGCACAAATGGGTGCGGCCGTCATAGGCCAGCCGTGCCCGACTGTTTACGAGCCTGCGCAGCCGGTAGCGCGGGCCTGCCGCCAAGGGCAGCGCGCCCTGCGGCAACGCGGGCAATACGTCGATTTTGCCATTCGCCCATACGCAGGCCACGGACTGGCGGGGCCATGTGCTTGCCGTCACCTTGCATGCCTTCATTCTTGCACTCCTTTCTGCTGAAGCAGGACGCGGCATTCCTCAATGTGGTGGATAAAGCTATCGAGTCCTCTTTCATTGTTGAAAACTATTGACGCCCCTATGCATTCGTCGGCCAGCTTGGCTCCGGGCATAAACATGCCCACCTCTTCGCCGACCTTCCGTTGCTGGCAGGCGAAGCTGAACGCAACACCCGGAACACCATCGACAAGCACCGTCGTGGTGCACACCGTGCCGTTCCCAAGATGAACGACAGGGTATCCGCGTGAAGTATCGATACTCATACCTGCTCCTCCTTTCGCCATTCCGGCTGAACCCGCACCTCAACCCGCGCACCTTCCGACAGCAAATCCAGCGTAATGCCACACCCTCGTGCCAGCCTCCCCAGAATTTTATCGCGCAGGTCCAGCTCGGCTTTCACCTTGGCTCCATCCTCAATCCGTTTAATTTCTTCGCGCATGACCACCTTGCCGCGCTCAACGCTGGGCACAGTAAACATGTCGCTGTGGCCGGTCAGAACCCAACGGGGATTCAGGTCGTACTGCAACTGCAGGGTAACCAGCCATTCAGGGGGGATAGAATCGCGCCGCTTGGCATCCGAAATGCTGGACTGACGAATGCCAAGCAGCTCCGCCATATCCTCTTGCGTCCGGGGCTTTTTTGCCCCTTCCGTGGCTTGAGCAACACCCGCACAAATGCGCTCAAAGCATTCTTCAAAATGGGTCTTGGACATACAGGACTCCTTTATCTGGTGTTTACCGTCAGCTTGCCTTGCTGCTCCGGTCATTCTTCAATTCATCCGGCAGGCTCAGCGCATCGAGGGGGCAGCCCATGTCGCGCAGGGCTTTCAGTACCTCACGGTTGTTCTTCACGCCCCGCACTGTGGCGGAAACCGTCTGGTGCGGCAGGTTCAGCTGCCGGGCTATTTCCGCCATGCTGGATTCCTTCGAGAACAAAAACTCCCGGATACGAAACGGTTTCCGGCGTTTACCTGCTCCAACTGCCGCATGCACGTTCATCTGATTGCCTCCTCAAGCTGCTTCTTGCGGCGTTGCAATTGTTTGATTTGTCGTTCCACCTCGGCCCGTTCCAGCAGCCGCAGCTGCTCAGCATCCACAACCGCGCCATCGTGCACTGCCGCCTGTACGGACAGGGGCGAAAGATCACCCACCACGTCCATGAAAACGTTGAGCGCGCGGATGCTGGGCATATGGTCGGGAGCGGATGGAGAAAGCCATTTGGCAAAGATGTGGTCGGTAAGCTCTTTGGCGTTACCACCTGTTATCCGCACGTCGAACTCTCTGGCGCGGGAGTTCATGCGGGAAACCACTTCTTCGCGTGAAACCCTGTGGCGGTCGCAAAACCGCTTGCAGGCTTCTGCCATGGCCGCCTTCACTTCCCTGTCCAGCAGGGCAAAGCGATTGGCCTTGGAATCGAATAAGGAAAGTTGCCGCATAATCACCGTCCGTCAGGAGCTTGGTCGACGTCCGATTTTCATGGATAACCGGACGTTGACCGTTGCGCGGTGCGGCTGTATTCAGGAGGTGTATTTGTGGACTCCGATTACAACCGCTCGCAAGCCAGTTCTTACACGAAATGCGTAGGCTTGCAACGCTTTTTGCGGTTTTAATTAAAAAAATGGAAGTTGTTATGGCAACTATCTGTTTTGGTTGGGCATTTAAAACAGCAAAAAGTTATTATAAAAGTTTTTATTAAACTTTTTGCGCAAGCATGGATCAACTAATGCACGAACTGGCAGTGATAGACATCCTTGAACGGTTGAAGCAGGCCACGGGAGCGACATCAGATGCCGCTCTCGCTATTGCCTTGGGGGTTACTCAACAGGCCATCTCAAGTGCAAAGGCTCGGAATAAGTTCCCTACAGCGTGGGCACCCATTGCGGCGGACCGTTTTGGAGTAACAACTGACTGGATATTCTTTGGCCGTGGACCGATGCGCCCGGAAGACGCCGCAGAGCAGCGGGAGCATGCGCCCGAACCCGCCGAACCAGGCAGATGCCCGTACTGTGCCAAATCCGAAAAAATTGCTGATGATTTGCGCAGTGAGCTGAGCAAGGAACGGGACATGAACCGGGAGCTGGTTGCCGAGAACCGGCAGCTATGGAAGGAAAACAGCGAGCTGCGGGAACGCCTTGCCCGCCTGGAAGAACGGCAGAACGCTCAACCTGTTTCGGGGGTTCCTTCGACGACTGGCAATGTGGCATAACGAGGAACGGACACGCAAAACTTAAAACCGTGGCCTAAATGCGGAAAACCAAATTTTTCCAGCTTGTTGCGCTTTGTCTGCCACGCACAACTTAGCGCACGACTTTCGAGTCGTGGCGGTTGTTTTCGCTCAAGGCCTCACATGGCATGTAACTATCTGATATGTAATCACAAATACAAACGCCTCTGGTTGTTTTCGAGGTTGTTTCCGCTTCCGACTTAACTTCCGACTTTGTTTCGGACTTCCAGCGGCTCGATGTCGCGGTTCGCGTAATATTAAAAACGGCCACTGTGCACCATAACATACTAATTTCAAACGATATGTTTCGTATTAATAACCGTAATATTATGTCGAAGCTGGTTTCGGAGTTGGTTTCGTTGTTTCACGCATTCACGCGCAACTTTCCGCGAAGCGCAAAAGGAACTATCACTCTGTAATACTAGGTAAAAACGACTATAATTGCTGCAAAACTTAGTGTGCATGTTTCACACCTTAGCTGCACGTTCGGTAATCGGCTGTGAAGCCGCAGCTTGATGCAACCAATACAGTACGTTATCCAAAATCTCTGGCACTCCGTAAACACAAAAAGAGCGGCCCCATCGCTGAGGTCGCCCTTCATTTTGTGTGTAAATTATGTTGCGCGCTTCTTCGGCCGCACCGCCGCAAAATTGTTCGCCAGGCACCGCCGCAACCCGCACCACTCAAAGGCCCGCTGGGTTTCTGTCCCGCTATATCCCCGCTTGTCCCATTATATCCCGGATCTCAATTCTATCCTGCACAGCACACTGCTTCTTGTTCTTCTCGATCCTCCTTTCTTTGAGCCAGCCCTTCAGCAATCCTTCCTCACTTCTCCCTTGACCCTTCTTAATGATATCACTATTACTATCATCAAGGAGACTGATGTGGCAAAACTCGACAAGATTCTCCAGCAGATGCTCACCTCCCCGCTGAATGTCCGGTTCAACGACCTTGCCCACGTTTGCGAACATTTCTTCGGCGCACCACGGCAGGAAGGCACCAGCCACAAGGTGTATAAAACGCCGTGGGCTGGTGACCCGCGTGTGAATATTCAGAACAAAAACGGCATGGCCAAGCCCTATCAGGTTAAGCAGGTGCTTGCCGCCATTGAAAAACTGCGGAGGGGTGAACGATGAACACCAAACACTACACGTACCGTGTTATCTGGTCCGATGAAGATCAGGAGTTTATCGGACTGTGCGCGGAGTTTCCCAGCCTTTCGTGGCTTGACGAAGACCAGATGCAGGCCCTTGCAGGTATTGTACGGCTGGTGGACCAGACTGTGCAGGATATGCTGTCAGCTGGCGAAACAATGCCGGAGCCGCTGAGCCACCGAAAATTTTCCGGCAAGATTTCCCTGCGCACCACGCCGGAAACGCACAGGGCGCTGGTTCTTGCTGCCGCAGAGCACAATGTGAGCCTGAACAGGCACATTTGCGCCCTACTCAACCGCTGATGTATTCCCCCTATACACAACAAACAACGCAGCCCGCGCTTCTGTGAAACACGGGCTGCATTGCGGCGGGCTGCCTGTTCCGGCATTCTTGCGGAGCAGCATGCGGGCGACAGCGGCTTACCTGAACACCGCCTTGCGGCGTATATCCTCCGGCAAGGTCAGCCCGAAACGGGTGAGGCGACTCTCGTTGAAAAAGAACATGCCGTCCTGATCCATATAGGCTGTCGGCAGCCTTGGGTTTTTGCCCTCAAGGATATCACGCGCCATAAGTGCCGCCAGCTGGGCGTGGGTTTCGCCAAAAATCACAAACGCCCCCACAACGCCGTTATCACCCACGGCATAGTCCTGATACGCGAACACGGGCACGGAACTGTTTTCAGTGGTCCAGCGGACCACTTCTTCCACGGGCACATGCACTCCTGCGTCATCCTTCAGGTCATGGTACAGCGGCATGGTGATGAAATCGAATCCGTGCGGCGACAGAATCACGCGCTGCCACTGTGCCCAGTCTGCGGCAACCTTGTACTCCACCCGCACACCATCCACCGACAACTCCATCCTGTCTCCGAACGCAACGCTTATCACCGCCTCTGCCGTTGCGCTGCCATCCAGAAGTACCAGCGCATTCTCCGCCCCCGGCACGATGCGTTTAAGATGGCGAATCCATGCAAACACGGGCACCCGCTCCAGCACACCGGTTACATTGTCCGGCATGCGGCTGAAATACTCACGCGGATTGTTGTTGATGCCGAAGTAGACAAGAGGCTTTCCCGTTGCCGCAATGCGCGGCCCGAGCAGACGCAGGGCGTCATCATCGCCCACCATTACAAGATCAGGCTTGAAACGTTCATAAAATTGCATGGCCTTATCCGCACGCGCCTGAAACTCCGAACGATGAATCCGCTTGGTATCCAGATAGACACGCTCCAGTTCGACAAGCTCTGCGAGCACGCCGTCTATGCCCCGGTTGCACTGCGCAACCCACGGCAGGCCCGGGTCATAGCTGTGAATGACCAGAATCCTCTGCCGGTCGGCATGCGCCGCCACTGCGGAAAACACACCCGCAAGCACGGCAAGGAGCATCAATAATCGCTTCATCTATCCACCTCGTTCCCACAAGATGTAACGATACCACATGGGCAACGCTTCCCGAATGATATCTTCACGGAATATCAGACAGAAGAAGGCAGGGTGCACCGCCCTGACAATGCGGGAGGCGCGATGCGGAACCGTTTACCCGCGGGATGAAAGACAGAATTGCAGGCGGGAAAAAAGAACGGACAGGCGCGGAGAACTCAGTTGCCCGCCATGTCCAGAGGACGGATGCGGCCGTATTCGGAGAGCAGGCGGTCTTATTCGCTCACGCCGCCTTTGCCGGGCTTGTGCAGTGCGTCCAAATTCTCCTGAATACGGCGGATAAGCGCAGTCTCCGTGGTCTTGCTGAAGATGAAATACATGGGCAGTTCCTTGAGCACATAGACCATCTCGTACGCATCCGGATTAATGTCGAACTGCCGCATGAGCGAAGGAACCACCGTATCCACATGGGTTATGCAATCCACGCGGTTCGCCTCCAGAATGCGCAGCTGGTGCTCGTTTTCTATCACCGGGGTCAGGGCATCCTCAGGCACGGCATACTCGTTATGCAGCACTGATTCCGGGGCACTCCCGTTTATCACGCCTATGCGCAGCCGATGAATAGCCGCCCTGTCCCGCACGCGCACACGGTTGGCCTTTTTGGCCACAAGGCCCATTTTAAGGGTGAACACGGGCCCCACCCAGTGATAGTCGGCCTCACGCTCCGGCGTGCGGGCAACCCCGACCACTATACGGCCCGGCTTCTCTGCCGTATCCTTCATGGACCGCGCCCATGGGACAGTGCGCACCGCAGAGGCATTAAACGGCACCCCGCTGCGCTCCATTACCCGCTCCAGCACACTTATGGAAAAGCCCTGCATTCTGCCATCTTCTCCGGCACAGTGGTACGGAGGCAGATCTCCCGCATACACAAGAAATTCGCACCGCCCCTGTGAAGGCGCAAGAAACAGCATGCACGCCAGAAAAACAGCGCACAGCAAGTACCTGAGCACCAAAGCACCATGAATACAGCCTGCATTGCGGCTACCGGAACATGGCATGAGCCCCCTCCATGCATGAATATGCAGTAGTATACCTGCTTCCGCACCGTCTGTCATCGGCACGGCGCACCGCTCCCCCGCCCCGGAAAAGGCGGACAACAAGAAAACGATGCATCCGACAGAAAACATGCCACGGGGCACACATAGCAGCAGAAACCAGGAGGCGGATTGCACAAACAATCAGTCACGTAACATTTCCCGTGCCCATGCCCCCCATGCACCTGCCACATTGACAAACACGCCTGTCCACGTACCATGCCGCCAACGCGCCGCGTTCGTACCGCCGATGCATAGACAAGGAGCACAGCCCATGACCACCCACACCACACCGCCCCGGCACAGCCCCCCCCGGCATAGTACTCTTGACACCATCTGCATCCACGTCAGCCGCCTCGGGCCCTTTGGCTGCAGCCCCAAGGCTCCCGGTACCGCAGGCTCCGCCGCTGCCATGCTTGCCGCCCCCTTGCTGTTCATGCCTCTTTCTCCCGGCTGGCGCGTGGCAGTGTTGTTCGCCGTATTCCTGCTGGGCAGCCTTGCCGTGACACGGGCCGAATCTCTGCTGGGCAAAAAAGACCCCGGCGAGATCGTGCTGGACGAGCTGCTGGGTCAATGGCTTACCTACCTGCCCTTTGCCGCTCTTTCGTGGGGCTGGCTGCTCACCGGCTTTGTCCTCTTCCGCGTGTTCGACATTCTTAAGCCCTACCCCGTGCGCAATGCGGAACACTGGCTCCCCGGCGGGTGGGGCGTGATGATTGACGATGTTATTGCAGGACTCTACGCCATGCTCTGTCTGGGGCTGCTGCGCCTTGTGCTTGCATGAACGGATCACCGGACCGAAACCCGGAAATGTTCCCATACCCATGTTCCTGATGTGCATAACCAGATTAACATGCTGGAATAGAACGAGAAAAGAACGGTAACAGTGATGCCGCCGTTCTTTTTTCATTGTCGTAACCTGCATACTATTACGAAATTACAGATATTTTAAGGAACATTCGTTCCGGTTACCGCGGACTTGTGCTCGCCATGCGCAGCGGCATGTGATCATAATTACACTTGGGCCTACACTTGGGCCTGCCATTTGGCCAAGCGTTTGGTCTAGCGCTTGGCCTGCGATTGGGCTGTAGAATCTGCCTTGGAAGTAGCCTTGAAATTCGCCTGCCCGCTGGCGGCATGCGACCCGGAACGGGGTGTGGCATGGGACGCTGCCTGCTCCGCACACGCTGCCGAACTGTCATCTCCCACACAGAACCCCGAAGCATCGAACCCGTTCCTTTCCAGCCACGGAATGCGGGGCAGAATGAGCCGTACGGACCGCTCGAAAAACAGATAGTCCCACGCCCAGTTCACCATTACGAACAGCCGGTTGCGGAACCCGATAAGGTAGGCCAGATGCACAAACAGCCACAGCACCCATGCCACAAACCCCGTGGCGGTGCGTTTGCCTATGCGCACTACCGCGCTGGAACGGCCTATGGTGGCCATGGCTCCCTTGTCTGCATACCGGAAGGGCCGTTGCTCCTGCCCCCGGATGTGCCGCAGAATATTCTGCGCCGCCAGCGTTCCCTGCTGCGTGGCGTTGGGCGCAATCATGGGCGCAGCCAACGGCTTGCCGCCCTCCTGCGGCATGCTCAGGTCACCGGCCACATATACGTCCGGGTGTCCGGCCAGTTGCAGGCTTGGCAGCACGTCTACCCGCCCGCCCCTGCCCAGCGGCAGGCCCATGTGCCGGGCGGTGCGGTTGCCCTGTATGCCCGCCGACCAGACCACCGTTTCCGTGGGCAGCGGGGCGGCATCCTTGAAAATCACTGCCTGCGGTTCCACCCGCGCCACGGTGGCGCGCAGCCGCACATCCACCCCCATGCGTGCAAGCCGGCGGAAAGTGTACTGCCGCAGCGGCTCTGGGTATCCCGCCAGCAGCCCGTCAGACGCCTCCAGCAGCACCACGCGCGCCTGTCCTGTGTTGAAATCGGGAAAATCCTTCGCAATGGGCGTGCGGATAAGCTCTGCCAAGGCACCCGCATACTCCACGCCCGTAGGACCGCCGCCCACCACGGCAAAGGTGAGCATGCGCCGTTGCGCGTCCGGGTCCGGTTCATGCGCGGCCAGTTCAAAGCGGGTGAGAATGTGGTTGCGCAGGGCAATGGCCTGCTCCAGCGACTTCAGCCGGAAGGAGTGTTCCTCTGCCCCGTGCACGCCGTAGAACTCGGTATTACTGCCCATGGCAAGGATAAGGTAGTCGTAGGGCACGTCTCCGTGGTCCGTGCGCACCATGCGGGCATGGCAGTCCACGCCGGTAACGCAGGCAAGGCGGAAATCCACGTTGTCCATACGCCGGAATACTCCGCGCAGCGGATAGGCTATCTGCTCCGGCTCCAGTTCGGCAGCCGCCACCTGATACAGCAACGGCAGGAAGGTGTGGTAATTGTTCCTGTCCAGAACCAGCACCTCCACCTCGGACGCGCGCGAAAGGGCACGCGCAGCCCACAGCCCTGCGAATCCTCCCCCCGCTATGACCACCCGTTTTCGTTCCGGCGAATGGTAGCCGCTCATGCCCGGCCCCTCGTCCGCACGGAAAGGCCTCCGTCCGATGCCTTTACCCTGTCGATAAGATTCTCCACGTCCACCACCAGCGCGTCCCTTTCTCCCAGCATGCCGTAGCCGAGAATGGGTATCTGATATATTTCCCGCACGGGAATGGTAAATCCGGTAACCACGGCCTGCTGCTGCCCCACCACCTCGTCAATGAGCAGGGCGGCGCGACAGTCGCCCACACGCACCACTATGGTGTGCAGATAGCCGTCTTCTCCGGGCTGCGATGGCAGGCCGAAATACTCCGCCAGCGGGATGATGGGGCAGGTTTCGCCGCGCACGCTCACAGCCCTCGAACCGTCGGGGAACTCCACCGTGTCTTCCACCCGTGCGGCGAACACCTCTACCACGTCCCGACTGGGAATGATGAAGGTTTCCGAACCGATGCGGGTTATCAGGGCATCCACAATGCCTTCGTTCACTGAGCGGTCCAGCGGGATGGAGATAAGAAACTCCGTGCCCCGGCCAAGTTCGCTCATCACGCGCACTTCTCCGCCCAGCTGTTCTTTCACGGCGGTAACCACGGCATCCATGCCCACGCCCCTGCCGGAGATATCCGTCACCTGCTCTGCCGTGGAAAAACCCGAGGCCATAATAAACTGGAAAAGCTCCTCGTCGCTGTAGGTGCGTCCCTCTTCCAGCAGACCCCTTTCCCGGGCCTTGCGCCGGATGCGTTCCGGGTTCAGCCCGCGCCCGTCATCCCGGATGGAAAGATAGGCCATATCGCCCTTGCGGTAGGCGTGCAGCCGCACTGCTCCCGTGGGGGGCTTGCCCGCAAGCTGCCTCTCCTCCGGGGTTTCCACGCCGTGATCCACGGCGTTGCGCAGCATGTGCACCAACGGCTCGTTGAGGTTCTCCACTATCATCTTGTCCAGTTCAAGATCATCGCCTTCTACCAGCAGTTCGATTTTCTTGTTCACCTTCTGCGCGGTGCTGCTCACCAGCCTGTGCAATGGTACGAAAATCTGCTTGAGCGGCACCAGACGGATATGATCCACCTCTGCCTTGATGCGCCCGATAACCGTATCCATCTCGCGCAGTCCGGAAATGGTGGCGCTGTCCAGATTCTTGTTCTGGGAAATAACGGCATAGCTCACCATGAGCTTGCCCACCCAGTCGATGAGGTTGTCCAGTTTTTCGGTGTTCACCCGCACGGAGACAATGCCGTCCCGCTTGGCCCTTCCCGGCGTATTGCCGTTTGCAGGCGCACCCGGCTGCGGCATGGCACCGGCTGTTCCCTGCGGTGCTTCCCGCCCAATGTCTGACGGAGGTTCTGAGACAGGTTCTGAGACAAGTTCCGAGACAAATCCTGAGGCAGATTCCGAGACAGGTTCTGACACGTAACCCCGCCCGCCCCCGCCCGCCGCGATGGCATCTCCACGGGCATCGGCAGATACCTGCCCCTGCTCCGCGCCGGAGACAGACCGGGCTTCCCGGCACGTTGCGGATTCGGGATCGCCGGCACAGGCACGCCGCTGTTCAGCCGCCTGTGCCTGTTCCTGCATGGCGGCGGCTGCGCGCGCCTCTAGCTCGCGCGCCTTATGGTCCACAAATCCGCCCATGGCATACAGCAGACGCTTATGCGCCTCGCACACGCTCAGCAGCGCGGTCACCAACTCCGGCGTTACGGGCTGAATGCCGTCGCGGAGCATATCCATCAGGGTGATAAGCTGCGCGGAAGTCAGCTTAAGATGCGACACGCCCAGCAGGTTCAGCACTCTGGCGACATTATCCGGCCTGCCGTCCTGCTCCAGATTGAGCACGGCGGCCTCCATCTGCTCGATGCAGGCGTTGATGACGTCCTTCATGCCAGCCTCCCGCTGCCTGTTCCTACGGGAGACGTGCCAGAAGAGATACCGGAAGAGGCGGCTTCTTCCGCAACGGCTGCGGCATGTTCATGCTCCGTGAACAATACCCCGTAGCCCCATCCATGAAAGGTGCCGCGCACATACGGGCACATGCCCGCCACATGGATGGGAAACCGCCCGGCATACGCCTCCAGCATCTCCCACAGCCCCGAACCCACGGACCGCACACCGGAAAAATCCAGAATTAACGGCACACCTGCCTCCTGCCGATCCAGCACATCCCGCAGCACCCGGCACTGCTCAGGCAGATGCACGCGCGGCATGGCTATGGCTGCTATTACACCGCCGCTGCCCGCCGACAGCCGCACGCCGTCCTTACCGGTTTCTTCCTGCACCGTGCGCGGCTCGCTGAGCAAGCGGATACGCTCCAGCACCCCGTCCATCTCGTCCTGCGGTCCGCCCCCGGTGTCGCGAATCTGCTCGATGACCTGAAAAACCATATTCACGGCGGTAATGGCGGCACTGCTCACGGAATCGTCCAGTTCCACGTCACCCGCCTGAACCTTTTTGAGAAAACTCTCCACCTTGTGCGTGAAGGTGGATGCCGTCTCAAATCCGCCCAGAAATCCGGTAACGCCTTTTATGGTGTGCAGCGGTCGCGACAGGGCTTCAATACCGGCGTGCACGCCGCCCGCCCGCATCTGTTCCAGCCCCTCCATCACCTGCGGATAAAACTTGTCGTAGAGTTCACTCATGAACTCTTCTATCTGGTCGTCATCGTGCATGGCTTACGCTCTCTTTCCCGCACGGGCTGTCGGTCAGTCTTCGATAAGTCCCAGCGTCTTCAGTTCCCGGTAGAGCTTTTCCTTGTCTATGGGCTTGACGATGTAGGCTGATGCCTGCCCGGTGTCGAATGCACGCAGAACGGACTGCATGTCGGAAAGTGCCGTGGTCATGATCACCTTGGCACGGGGCAGCTTGCGTTCGTCTTCCCGGCGGCGGATGATTTCCAGCGCCTCCAGCCCGTTGGTGCCGGGCATCATAATATCCATGAGGATGAGCCTGTAGGGACGCTCTTCACCGTGCGCCAGTTCAAACGCCTCCAGCGCCTCGCTGCCGTTGACCACGGCATCCACCTCAAACACGGGTGCCAGCATCTTCTCCACAATGATGCGGCTGATGAACTCGTCTTCCACAACCAGTGCGCGCATACCTTCTCCGAAAGGGTTGTCTGACTGTTGAAAAGCCCTGCTCCGCAGGCGGTTCAAAAAGGGGGAGAAGCGCGGCACAGATGGCGTTCAGCCCCGAATCCGCGCAGTTAGACAGAAACGCGCGCAAAGGCCTGAACGTTTCTCACCAGCGCAACATATTGCCTTCTCAACAGCCTGTTATGCGTTATTGCCTGCTGCCGCCCGGCATAAGGCCTTATCCGGCGCACAGGGCCGGATTGATATAGTCTATAGCACGACCCATGTATTGTTACTACCCTGCGGAGAACACATGAAGTATTTTTTCAAAACTCCCTGTCACTTGAAATGCTGGGCCATTGCTGTATCATTCTTTCAGGCGAAGACCATTCGCCCGCAAGGAGCCGCCGGTGGGAAAACTGCATATAGACGAACTGCGACCGGGCATGCGGCTGCAATCCGATGTATTCGGCATGCGCAACCGCAAGCTTTTTCCCGCTGGAACCGTGCTGGAAGACCGCCAGATAACCGCCATGAAAGCGTGGGGCGTGACCGAGGCAGAAATTGAGGGGGTTTCGCGCAAGGACCTTGCCGACCAGCCCGGACCGGAAATACCGCCCCAGATGCTGGAGGCCGCACGGGGCGTGGTGGATGACTGCTTCCGGGGAACTCACACGGGGAACGAGTTCATGGAAGAATTCCACCGCCTGTGTGTTCTGCGCACCGCGATGCGCATACAGCAGGGCACCTTTTCTCCCATGCTCTCCTCACAACTGGACGAACTGCGCACCCAATGCGCCGACCGGAATACCGAGCGACGCCCCGAATCCGCCCGCATGCTGGTGGCGACCGAGGTCAAGCTGCTCTCGTTTCCCCACGTCTATACGCACATTCTGCGCGAGATGCAGTCTCCCGCCTGCTCCGCACGCAGGCTGGGCGAAATAGTCAGCCGCGATACGGGACTCACCGCCAAGATACTGCGTCTGGTAAACAGCCCCTTCTACGGGTTCCCTGCCCGCATAGACACCGTGGAGCGCGCCATCACCATTCTGGGTGCCAACGAACTGACCACGCTGGCACTGGGCATTTCTGCCGTGAACATCTTCGGCAGCGTGCCTTCCGACGTGCTGAACATGCGCCATTTCTGGGAACACTCCATCTCCTGCGGCGTGCTTGCCCGGCTCATTGCGGGGCACATTCCGGGGCTTTCCGAAGAGCGGTTTTTCGTGGGCGGGCTGCTGCACGACATTGGCATGCTGCTCATGCTGCGCTGCACGCCCAAGGCGCAGTGCTGCGCCCTGCTTCACTCCCGCGACAACAAGGTGCCGCTGGAAGAGGCGGAGCGCCACACTTACGGGTTCGACCATGCCGAGGTGGGCGGGCTGCTGCTCAAGGCGTGGAGCATTCCGCAAACCCTTGCCCACATGGTGCGCAACCATCACTCGCCGCAAAAAAACCAGCCCCTGCTGGATGCAGCTATCATCCATCTGGCGGACATGCTGGCTCTGGGGCTCCGGTCAAACGACTACAGTGCCTTTTACGCCCCCAAAATCTCCCCGCAGGTGCTGGATGCCGTGGGGCTGCCGCCCAGCGCGCTGGAACCCATGCTCATTCAGCACCATCGGCAGATGTCTGAGATGATACATGTTTTCTTTGCGGGGGGCCTCGCGTGAGCGCACAGGAACACGGCGCAGGCGGCGAACCCAGCCAGCACGAACACCACTTTGCCCTCACGGAAGAACGCCGCGCCACGCTGCGCGCGCTGGAGCTGGCCGCCTCCATGGGCCAGTTCGGCAACAGCCTGAACGAACTGGAAAACGAAACGTCCATTCTCTCGCAAACCGCCGCCAAGCTTTCTGCCCTCATGGACTTTTCCGGCATCTGCATGCTGCTGGCGGATGAGGCGACCTTCGAGTTCGACATTGCATGGTGCTCCCACCCCGACATGCGCGAATCCTTCCGGCGGGAGACAGCCCTGCTCATAGAAGACCGCACCTTCGCGTGGGCTCTGGGCAGAAACAAGCCCTCGGTGGTCACGACCCAGATGGGGAAAATGCTGCTGCACCCCCTTTCCACCGCATCCGGCCCGCTGGGCATGTTTGCGGGCATTCTCGGCAACGAACCGGGAGAACGCGGCGACATGGCGGACATAAGCCACTACCTTATCACGGTGGCACTTTTTGCTTCCGCCACCCTGCTGGAGAACTTCCGCCTCTACCGCCATCTGGAGCAGGTTAACACCACCCTTGAGGAGCAAGTGGCGGAGCGCACCCGGGAACTTACCGACTCCAATACCCGGTTGCGCAGCACGCTGGCGGAAAAGGAACATTACCGGCAGAATCTGGAAGCCGTGTTCTCCTCCATGCAGGACCCGCTTATCACCGTGGACCGGCAGCGCCGTATCCTCAGCGTGAACAGGGCGGGAGAGGCTTTTTTCGGTGCCGGAGCCGAATTTGTGGCGGGCAGGCCGTTCCATGAAATATGTCGCCACGCCACCGCCGCCTGCCTGCAAGTCTTTGCCAGCACCATTGACCAAGGCCAGACTGTACGCGAATTTCGTACCCAATACCGGCACGAGGGCATGGACAAGGCGCTGGTGCTCAGCTGTTCACCGCTGGTTTCCGCAGGCGGCACCATGGACGGGGCGGTGCTGCTCATCCGCGACATAACCCGGCTTGCCTCGCTGGAACGCCAGCTCAAAGAACGCCACTCCTTCCGCAGCATAGTGGGCAAAAGCGCGCGCATGCAGCAACTCTACACCCTGCTGGAAAATCTGGCAGAGGTGGATACCACCGTGCTGGTTACGGGTGAATCCGGCACCGGAAAAGAACTGGTGGCAGACGCCCTGCACCATAACGGGCCGCGTGCCGCAGGCCCGCTGGTAAAGGTTAACTGCACCGCCCTGTCGGAAAGCCTGCTGGAAAGCGAGCTCTTCGGCCATGTGCGCGGCGCGTTTACCGGCGCGGTCAGCAACCGCGCAGGGCGTTTCGAGGCTGCGGAAGGCGGCACCATTTTTCTGGACGAGATAGGCGACATTTCTTTGCGCATTCAGGTGCTGCTGCTGCGTTTTCTGGAATCCAAGGAGTTTGAACGTGTGGGCGACACGGCCACACGCAAGGCCGATGTGCGCATTGTGGCTGCCACCAATGCCGACCTGCTCCGCAAGGTCCGCGAAGGCAGCTTCCGGGCTGACCTCTACTACCGCCTGAACGTGATGCATGTGCACCTGCCGCCGCTGCGGGAGCGGCGGGATGACATTCCCCTGCTCATCAGCCACTTTACGGAGTACTTTAACCGGACTTTGAAAACCGAGATTGAGGGCGTTTCTGATGACGCCATGCATTTTTTCATGCGGCATCCGTGGTCGGGCAACGTACGCGAACTGAAACATGCTGTGGAGCATGCCTGCATTCTGTGCCGGACAGGCACCATAGGCATGGAACACCTCACGCCGGAAATCCTGACTGCCGCGTCCGGTAACGAGGGTGCGCAACTGATGCCGCATCCGCCGTTCCTTCAGGCACCGGGCAACCATGGATATGCCCCCCTCTCTCCTGCCTTTCCATCCGCTGCGCCGCCTTCTTTTACGGGAGAGTCTTCCGCACCACATCACGGGCCGATGAACGGCAGGACGCAGCCTTTGCAACCGGACTCTCCGCACCTTTCCCCTTCTGCCAAGCAGGCGTATCCGGCGGAACAGGAGTATATGGCCGGCTTACACAACCTGCCTCATTCGCTTGGCTTGTCCCATCCGCCTTACCTGTCTCATTCTGGCCGCCGCCCCGCCTTTCATGACCTCTCCGCACAGGACATAGCCAACGCCATTCGGGCTGCTCATGGCAACAAGGCGCATGCCGCCCGCCTGCTGGGCATAGGGCGGGCCACGCTCTATCGCAAAATGCGCGAACTGGGACTGGATTACTGACCGCCACCCGCCTCTTTCCCGCGCCCGCCAGTCACTACCAATCGTCACCGGTGCCACAAGGCGCCGCCGGTCGCCCGGCAATCTATTGCAGTCGTTTGCCTATCGCCAGCCAGCCACCAGTCTGCCATCTGTCTGCCATCGGTCTGCCATCTGTCTGCCATCGGTCTGCCATCGGTCTGCCATCGGCCAGCCCCGACCGCATCGTGTTCCCGCAGCACGAAACCTGCGCAGCAGGCCGCAGTGGCGCCCCCTCCCCTCCCGCCAGAAGACGCTGCCGACCCAACATGTCTCAAGACACCTCATGAGACATTATTGAGACATATGAGACACAGCACTGTCTCATGAGACACCGCCATTCTTCCTTTCCACCACGCATCCGCACAGAGAATCGCGATTAATATATTGATCTTATTGGATTATTTATGCATGGCATCGCTGTTGCTAATACAAAGACAGAACAGCAACAGAGGATACAGCCATGTTGACTACCTATTCACCTACAGAATTCGCCCGGTTGCTCAGGCAGGAAACACGCCCGGTACTTGCTGGCTGTATTGAGAGCGATGCCCTGCATCAAGAACAGATGGAAGTCCTCCGCAAGGTTGCAGAAACCTTCCGGCACAAATTCACGGTCTGCCTGATGGACCCGGAATACTACTCCGAGTTCTCCAGGACATACGCCATCGCGGGAACACCGTCGTACATTCTCTTCTATTTGGGGGAAGAGAAGACCAGATTCCTCGGCTACGCAGATGCTCTGAATCTCATGAACATCATGCTCGTCGATGATTACAGCGAACTGGACCAGCTTGACCCGGAGCACGGGCAACTGAACAGCATGGTCAATCCCGTACCGTGCCTGTCCGACAGACTCCGCTTCTGGAAACGGCAGTGAACCGCACCGCACGGAACGGGTAACCGTCCGTGCACGGGGGAAAACGCGCCGGGAGCATGGGGATGCTCCGGTGACGTAGCAGGGGGGGGATAGCTTCCCCTCTCCGGAACGCAGGGTGCTTCCGGCGGGGAACATGCAGAATGTGCCTGATGCAGCGGTGCTCAGGCAACCGGACACGAGACAACACACACATCTGCACCCTGCGGGATTCCTTGGGAATGCCGTAAACCCCGACCCCGCCACCTCAGGCGGAGTCGGGGTTTTGCCGTTATACCACGCGTGCGCAGACCACGCACCCGACCTGCGCAGCAGTTCCGCAAACGCCTTTGCCCTACTCGCTGCGGGCGGATATTGTCACTTGGGCCATGCGCAGTTCAGGATTCTCCGTCGCAAATTCACGCGCAGAGTAGCTTACCCCTACCTTCATTCCAAGGGGCAGCATGTTCTGCACAGCCTGGTATGCAGCATGAGCGCGCAACACGGCCAGATCGATATTTGTCAACTTTGCGCCCACCGCATAACTGTGAACCCGCTTGCTGCCGTCTGCATGCAGAACGTTCACTCCACTGATTGCAGGGCCATCATACTCTGCCACTATGGCATCGGGAGCCGACACGTAGTTTGCCGAACCTTCTACGTGGAGATGCAGGACATCTTCACTCCGCAAGCCCCGAGCCTTAAGCTTTGCCAATTCATCATCAAAACTGTCGCGCAGCACCATAACCTGCTCCGGGCTCAGGCGAAAGACGGTTTTCTCAAAGTATGCGGGAGCCGTCTTGGAGCGGAAACCCATGCCCTGCACCTGCGGGGCCTGAGGCACCGTCCGGACCGGCTCGTGATTGACCGTTCCTCGCACCGAAACGGACGATGATGTCACGCCTCGCTCAGGCGGAGAGAACCTGGCGAGCGCTTGAATGAATAGCGCCATGGGGATGGCGAAGATGAGGACCCACACCAGTACGGCATGGGATAGTGACCTGCGGGGCAACGAACGAGGACGGGAATAGGGGCACGGAATGGCGGGATTGAATCCTGCGTGGCACACTGAGGCGGATGCATCTTTGACCGGAATGGGCATCGCCACAAGCGGTGTGTTGGGAGAGAAAACCGATAGGCACGAAACTGCCAAAGAAATCAGGACATCGTCGGGGAAGCGGGGCGTGGATCTGCGACTAAGACTGTCGTTCATGCCAACCTCCGGGGTAGGGGTCTCTGAAGAAACTGACGAACTTGTGGCGCCAACCATTTACTACCGTCACACTCCGTTCAAATGGTTTTTCCCAGCGTTTGTCGGCGGGGCGACCATGGCTCTTACACGTTGCCTGATGGGCGGAAAGTAGCTTGCTGAACATCACAGCCTCCTGGCTTGTTTGTGGCGCATACCGCGCCAGTTGTTTGCCTATTAATTACATGTCCATGAATATCAGTCAAAGTATTTGTAGTTCTTCGGGGAACCACTCCGCCAGCAGACTCGCTCTAACCGGCTGCCTTTTGCGTGCGGAAACTGCCCCCGTCAGTGGCCGCTAGCGCGGCGCAGAGGCCTGCCGTGTGCCACAACACGCAACAACGCGCCTTTGTATGGCAGACAATTGCTTTTTCACGGTTCCCCCTGCTCTTCGGCATGCTTCTGAGACAATAAAAGTCCGGCGCAGAAAAACCGCGCCGGACTTCGTATCCGCGGAATGGTCTGACGGTTCTAGAACCGCTCAAACTCTCCGTCTTCATCGGTCAGGGCAAGCTGCACCCCTTTTGCGGGTGCGCCCTTTCCTGCCGTGCCTTGCGGCAAGGCTCCTGCGCCCTGCTTATGCCCAATCTTCCGCCCGGAAGCAGCGGCCCCGCGTGCGCCTGTGCGGGCATGTCCCGCCCCTCTGCGCTCCGCGCCCGCCCTGCCGTTAAGGGTAAAAAAGGCTATGGATTGCTGCAGTTGCACTGCCTGCGCGGAAAACTCTTCCGCCGTGGAGGCAAGCTCCTCAGATGCAGAAGCGTTCTGCTGAATAACTGTATCCAGTTGTGCCACGGCCGAGTTAATCTGTCCCACGCCGGATTCCTGCTCAGCGCAGGCGGCGGCAATTTCGCGGACCATATCAGCCGTCTGCTGAATATCCGGAACCACGGCGGCAAGCATTTTGCCTGCCTCTTCCGCCACGGAAACGCTGGAACCGGTAAGCTCGGTTATCTCGCCCGCCGCCTCACGCGAACGCTCTGCCAGCTTGCGCACCTCTGCAGCCACCACGGCAAAGCCCTTGCCGTGCTCACCCGCCCGGGCGGCCTCAATGGCGGCATTCAGGGCAAGCAGGTTTGTCTGCCGGGCAATCTCTTCAATAAAGCCAATCTTGTCCGCAATCTGATGCATCACTTCCACAGTGCGGCGCAATGCGTCGCTGGACTGGCGCGTATCTTGGGCGGCTTTGGTGACAAGCGACTCGGTTGTTCGCGCATTTTCTGCGTTCTGGCGCACTCCGGCCAGCATCTGGGTCATGGAAGCGGAAACCTCTTCCACGGAAGCAGCCTGCATGGTGGCACCCTGCGACATATTTTCGGACGAAGAAGCCAATTCCTCTGCCCCTGCAGCCACCTGCTCGGTTGCGGCCTGAATTTCCCGCACCACGCCGATAAGCCTTCCCACCATCTCCTTGAGCGAGGCAAAAACCCCCTGCGCCAACCGGTCACCGAAGGCAAAGGTCAGATCACCGCGTGAAACCGTGGAGGCTATGTCTGCCATTTCATCCGGTTCGCCGCCCAGGGTGTTGGTAATGGAGCGCGTGAACAGGAAGCTGATGCCCAGCACCACGGCCAGAATGACGGCCGAAAGCAGAGCGACAAGACGCACCACACCGGAAACCGTTTCGTCCGTGGCCTTTTGCCGCGCGGCAATGGCCGATTCCACGCCGTCCACATAAATACCCATGCCCACCATCCAGTTCCATTCAGGCACAAGGCGTACATAGGACAGCTTGGGTTCCGGCCTGTCGGACCCATCCTTGGGCCAGACGTAATCCACCACGGCCTCTCCCCGCGCACCGGCGGTGGTAACTATCTCCCGGAAATAGGGCTTGCCGTTCTTATCACGGGTTTCCATCATGTTCGTACCCACGAGCGCGCCGTTGGGATGGCTGAGCATAACGCCCGCAGTGTCGTTTATCCAAAAATAGTTCCCGTCACCAAGGCGCATGCGGGCAACCTGCTCCATGGCGCGTTGCTGCATCTCCTGCGTGATATCCTCTATCCATGCGCCGGTACCGATAATCCAGTTAAGCCCCGGGATGAGCCGCACGTAGGAAATCTTAAGCGTTTCTTCCCGTTCCCCCGGCTTGGCCCAGTAGTAGGAAACCATACCCTCGCCGTGTTCGCGGCACATGCGCACCATATCCATAAACAGCTGGTTGCCTTTGGAATCGCGAACGCCGGAAAGGTCTTTTCCGTTCATGGAGGCATCAACGGGGTGCATGACCATCCGGGGCGTCATGTCGTTAATCCACAGGTAGTTGTCGCCGTCAAAACGAACGGCGGCCACAAGAGCCGCCACTTCCGCACCGAAACGGGCCTCGTCCATATCCGGTCTGCTTTCGCGCAGTCCTGCTATCTGCGATGACAGGGCGTCCACCACGGTTTTCAGGTCCGCCATCTTTTCCTGCTTCAGCGCCTCCACGTCCTTGGAACGCTGAAGATACGCTTCCACAGAACCGACAGCCATGTTCACGTAATCCCGCAGTCTTTCTTCTTCCTTCTGCATGGCCTCGGTGCGGTACTTTTCCGATTCTGCGCTGCTGTACGATATCAATTCCATGATGAACACCGCACTCAGCACGGATACGATCACTACCGTGGCGATGGCCTGAAACCCTGTCATTTTTGTCCGCAACTTCATGTCTCACTCCCTTGTTGCCATACCGGACGTCATATCTTGCATTACCGCTAACATTGCGATGGTATTCCCCGCGCCTTCCTGCATAAAACCCCCTGTTCTACACCCTGTGGCGGGAGAAAAACGACACGCATCCAGTTGTCTTGAAACCGTGTATTCCGAAATGGCATAGCGTTAATGAAAACGAACTTCAATTAGCAAGAACACCTTGCTCTTTCTTTTCGGGAGAAATTACCGCAGCCCCGAGTCGTTTTCTTGCCATTTTTGCCGGGATGCACGCAAATAAAAATGCGGCCCGCATAGGCAGGCCGCACAGATAATCACGATACTAACAGAGATTCTTACTACAGCGTCTCGGGCTATCGCTCCGGTTATCTTCCTGTCAGATCCACCCTGCCTTCAATAAGGTCAGCTATAACGCCGGGGTCGGCAAGAGTGGAGGTATCACCAAAATCGCTGGTAGAGCCGCCCGCAATCTTGCGCAGAATCCGCCGCATAATCTTGCCGCTGCGGGTCTTGGGCAGACCGTCCGCAAACTGCAGCACTTCCGGCGAGGCAATGGGGCCTATCTCCTTGCGCACCCATGTGCGCAACTCGGCGCGCAGTTCTTCCGTTTCTTCCACATCGGCAGAAAGCGTAACGTACGCGTATATGGCCTCACCCTTTATGGCGTGGGGCATACCCACCACGGCGGCTTCTGCCACTGAGGGATGGGACACAAGGGCGGATTCGATTTCCGCCGTGCCCATGCGGTGCCCGGAAACGTTGATAACGTCGTCCAGCCGGCCCATGATCCAGAAATAGCCGTCGCTGTCCACCCGCGCGCCGTCTCCAGCCTCGTAGGCACCGGGGAACCGTTCAAAATACGTGCTCTTGTAGCGCGCAGGGTCGCCGAACACACCGCGCAGCATGCCGGGCCACGGCTTGCGGATAATCAGGTGCCCGCCCTCGTTGGGCTGCGCGTCCGTTCCGTCCGGCCGGACGATGCGTGCGTCCACACCGGGCAGAGGGCGAGTGGCGGAACCGGGCTTGAGCGGCGTGGCAAAAGGCAGTGCGGAAATCATGATGCCGCCCGTCTCTGTCTGCCACCACGTATCCACTATGGGCAGCGCGCTGCCGCCGATGTGTTCGTGATACCACATCCACGCCTCGGGATTGATGGGCTCGCCCACGGACCCCAGCAGCCGCAGGCTGGAAAGATCGTGCTTGCGGGTCCATTCAGACCCTTCACGCATGAGCGAACGGATAACCGTGGGGGCGGTGTAGAAGATGTTCACGCGGAACTTTTCCACCACCTGCCAGAATCTGTCCGGTCCGGGATAGCTGGGTACCCCTTCGAACATAAGCGTGGTGCCGCCAAGGGCCAGCGGGCCGTAGACGATATAGGAGTGTCCGGTAATCCAGCCCACGTCCGCTGTGCACCAGTACACGTCGCTGTCTTTGAGGTCGAACACCCACTGCGTGGTGTGGGCGGTGTAGGTCAGGTAGCCGCCGGTGGTGTGCACCACGCCCTTGGGCTTGCCCGTGGAGCCGCTGGTGTACAGGATGAAGAGGGGGGCTTCCGCCTCCATGGGTTCGCAGGGGCAGTGACCGGATATGCCGGGGGCCTTCATCTGCTCATGCCACCACAGGTCGCGCCCTTCCACCCAGTCCACGTTGGCGTTGGCACGATTGACCACGACCACACGGGTTACGCTGGGGCATTCCCGCAGGGCTTCGTCCGCATTCTTCTTCAGCGGGATGGTGCGCCCGGCACGGAGCACGGCGTCTGCCGTGACCAGCACCTTGGCCTCGCAGTCCTGAACGCGGTTTTGCAGGCTCACGGCGGAAAATCCTGCAAAGACAATGGAGTGCACAGCACCGATACGTACGCACGCCAGCATGGCCACGGCCAGTTCCGGGATCATGGGCATGTACAGGGCCACACGGTCCCCTTTGCCCACGCCCTGTGCCTTGAGCACATTGGCGAAACGGCAGACCTGATCATACAGCATCTGATAGGTGTAGACCTTCACGTCCTCATCCGGCTCGCCCTGCCAGATGATGGCGGCCTTATTCCTGCGCCCGTTGGCAATATGCCTGTCCACGCAGTTATAGGCCACGTTCAGCGTGCCGTCCTGAAACCATTTTATGGACGGGGTATCCATATCCGCCTCAAGGACTTTGGTGAACGGCGTGAACCAGTCGATAAGCGTGCCTGCGCGCTCCGCCCAGAAGCCTTCGTTATCTTCCATGGACCGCTTGTACAGCGCCTCGTATTCTTCCATGGACTTGACCCACGCGGTTTCCCGGCCCTCCGCAGGCGGCTCGAAAAGTCTTTTTTCATCCATCATGCTTTCAATTCGTGTCTGGCTCATGCTGTGCTCTCCTTGTTATTGGACGGTCACGGAGAATTCGCCCGCGAGGCAATGCAACCATCATACATTACACATCTTTCGCTGTAAGGCTCCCAAACCGTGTACGGGGCGGAAGACATGTCTGATTCTCTATACACCTCAGCGTACCTGCTTTAAAGCATTGCGCCAGCTCTTTTCGGTGAGTGGTCGAAAATGCCCGGCGAAAGCCAGCCATGTGCCACACAGACGCCAGACGGACGCCACTCAGACGCCTGAAAAATGTCGGGCAAGTGCCAGACGAACACCAGACGAACACCGGACGGGAGCAGGACGAAAGACAGACGAAGGGGTTCTCCTTCGGTAAACGGCGTTGTGCAGACTGCGGCGGGAAGCGATTCTGCCCCGCAATGCAGGAATGGCGAGGAGTGATGCGCAGCGCAGAACCCAAAACACCTTTTCGCAGACGGAAACCAGCGAAATCGGGCAGATGCAAATTGACTTCACGCCCCAAGCCGTGAAAATATGCAACATCGGCAGCAGAGAGTCTGATGACAAAAGTACGGCGGCGAGTGCAGTGACAGAACGTCCACAGAACGTCCGAAGCCGGAAAGACGGACGGCAGGCAGCAGACACGAACAGCCTGGTAACCCTTTGCGGCGGGGAGCGACATGAGCGCGTCAAAACTGGAATTGATGTTCAAGCCCACTTCAGTTGTGGTCATAGGCGCGACGGATGAGCCGGGAGAGCCCGGCAACATCATCATGAAGAACCTGCTGGCGGGCAAGTTCCTCGGCCCGGTGCTGCCTGTGAATCCGCATGTGGGCAGCGTGATGCGCATTCCCAGCTACTCCGCCATAGACACCCTGCCCCTGACGGCGGACCTTGCCATAATCTGTTCACCACCGGAAACCATCCCCGGCTACATAGAAGAGCTTGGCAAACGGGGTACGCAGAACGCCATTATCATGTCGCGCGGCTACTTCCGCTTTAACCGCGAAAAACTGGAAGTGCAGAAGCGGGAACTGCTCGACGTGGCCAAAAAATACCGCGTGCGGGTGCTCGGCCCCAACTGCCTCGGCTTCATCAATCCCTCGGTGGGCGTTAACGCCAGCGTGGCACAGCGAGACGCCCTGCCCGGCAAGGTGGCCTTTGTCACCCAGTCCGATGCGCTGTTCACCACCATACTGGACTGGGCTGCCTCCAAGAGCATAGGATTTTCCCATTTTATCTCGCTGGGCGACAGGTACGACATCCACTTTGAAGATGTGCTGGACTACCTGAACGACGATGTTTCTACCCGCGCCGTGCTGCTGTACATAGAAACCATTGAAAATGCCCGCCAGTTCATGTCTGCCGTGCGCGCCCTTGCCCGCAACAAACCGGTGCTGGTTATCAAGGCGGGCCGGTCTGAAGCGGGTGCGGCAGCCGCCGCAGCCCATTCCGGCATGCTGCTCGGCTCGGACGATGTGTATGACACCGCCTTCCGCCGGGCGGGCATGCTGCGCGTGTTCGACATAGACACCCTGTTTGACACCGTGGAGACCATTGCCCTTGCGCGACCGCTCAAGGGCGAGCGTCTGGGCATAGTCACCAACGGCGGCGGGCCCGGCTTTCTGGCAACGGACATGCTGCTGGAGGGCGGCGGGCAGCTTGCCGAGCTTTCCGAAGAAACCTGCCAGACACTGGACAATGAACTTGGCAGCGGCTGGTCCTACTGGAACCCCCTTATCATGCGCAGCGACGCGGACGGCGAGATGTACGCCAAGGCCGTGACCACCCTGCTGCGTGAAACCGATGTGGACGCCCTTCTGGTCATGCACGTGCCCACGGCGGGGGTGGACAGCTCTGAAATTGCGGAACACGTTATCAAGGCGTGCAAGAAGACCAAAAAGCTGTTGCTCACCAGCTGGCTGGGCATAGACGATGCGGAATCGGCGCGGAAACGATTCACCGAGGCGGGATTCCCTTCCTTTTTCACGCCGGACAAGGCCGTGCGCGCCTTTCTGAACTTAGTGCAGTACCGCCGCAACCAGGAAATGCTTGTGGAAGCCCCGGCATCGCTGCCGGATGACTTCCACCCGGACGCCTTTATGGTGCGCGGCATTGTGGTTTCCGCCCTGGAAGAAAAACGGCAGATGCTCACCATTCAGGAATCGTGCGCCGTGCTTTCTGCCTACGGCATTCCCATTGTGGAAACACGCATTGCCGCCAACGCGGCAGAGGCGGCGGCAGCGGCACAGGAGATTGGCTTTCCCGTGGTGCTTAAGGTGAACTCGCCGGATATCTACCGCAAGTCGCTGGCGGGCGGGGTGGCCCTTGACCTTGAATCGGAAGAGGATGTGCTTGCGGCGGCAGAGGCCATAGTCTCCCGCGTGCGGCACGACCAGCCGGACGCCCGCATTTCCGGCTTTATTGTGCAGCGCATGACCCGCCGCGCCAGAGCCCGCGAACTGGCCGTGGAAACCGCCACAGACCCTGTGTTCGGCCCCATTATCCGCTTCGGGCAGGGCGGTTCGCTGGCTTCCATCACGCAGGACAGGCAGACGGCTCTGCCTCCCCTGAACATGAGCCTTGCCCACGAACTCATCACCCGCACCAGAATCCACACCCTGCTCAAGGGCAACCGCGATATTCCCGCCGCCGATCTGGACGCCGTTCACTCCACGCTGGTCAAGGTTTCCCAGCTGATCATCGACATTCCGGAAATATTCGAACTGGAAATTGATCCCCTGTTTGCGGATGAAGAGGGCGTGGTGGCGCTGGACGCAAACATCCGCATTGCATGGACCACATCCTCCGGCACGGAGCAACTGGCCATACGCCCGTACCCCAAGGAGCTGGAAGAGTGCGTGCAGCTTAAAGACGGTTCCAAGGTGGACCTGCGGCCCATACGGCCCGAAGACGAACCGGACCACTGGGATTTTTTGGAACACATGTCACCGGAAGACAAACGGTTCCGCTTTTTCGGCAACGTGGGCACCCTGCCCCGTGCGGAGATGGTCAAGCTTACCCAGATTGACTACGACCGCGAGATGGCCTTTATCGCCAAGGGGCAGGCACCGGACGGCCCGTACAAGACGCTGGGGGTGGCCCGCGCCATGATTCAGGCGGGCAACACCAGCGCCGAATTTGCCGTTGCCGTGCGGTCTGACCTGAAACGCATGGGCCTTGGACGTCTGCTCATGGAAAAAATTCTCCGGTATCTCCAGAGCCGCCGGACACAGCGCATCATCGGTGCCGCCCTCAGCGACAACAAGGGCATGATTGAGCTTGCCCGCTCGCTCGGATTTACCGTGACCAAGGACTTTGATGACGACGTGCACCACTTCGAAATGGTCATTGACGATGACGAATAGCACGGCCCTTCCCCTGCCTGCTTGCAAACCTTACAAAGTTTCCTTACAGGAATAGATGACAAGGGGAATGGCATGATCATATGGAGAATCCGGTACGTGGCTGCGCTGCTGCTCGGTCTGCTTGCACTTGCCCCGCCGGGTTTCGCAGGACAGAAGGGCATGCCTCATTCCCTGCAGGTGCTGACGGAGGAACTTGCACCGCTCAATTACACCCGACAGGGAGAGGTTCGCGGCGTGTGCGCCGAGGTGGTGCGGGAGATCATTCGCCGCACCCGTACGCACACCCCATCGGGCATCCGGGTTCTGCCGTGGTCCAGAGCCTATGCCAAGGCGCTGGCAACCCCCAACGTGGCCCTTTTTTCCACCGTACGTTCCCCGGAGCGCGAAGACCTGTTCCATTGGGTCGGCCCCATCTACACCTCGCACGTGGTTATGTTCAAACGGCGGGGGCACCCCGTCCATATTGCCTCACTGGAAGATGCCCGTTCCCTGACGGTGGGGGTTCTTCAGGACTATTTTGAACAGCAGTACCTTCAGCAACGCGGCTTCACCAACCTGTACATTGTGCCGGGCGCGCCCGAGCAGATGGTACACCTGCTCTCCAAAGATCGCATAGACCTGTGGTTTCAGTCATGGCCCACGGGCACCTTTGCTGCCGCACGCGCGGGCAAGGCTCCGGACTGGCTGGAAGTGGTGCTGGAAGTGACCGACGAGCAACTGTACATAGCCTTTTCCCGTGACACGGACTCCAAAATCATTGACGAGTGGACGGCCAGTCTGGAAGCCATGAAGAGTGACGGTTCCTACGATGCCATAATCAGCCGGTTTGAATCCGGGCTTATGGCACGGTAACAGGCGGCGACAGACCGCAACCGGCAACAACCGGCGCGCCGTTGCCGCCACGCCGACTTGGAAAACGTAGAAACACCGTGCTGCGCGTTTTCCATACGGCCTGCGCAAAACATTATAATCCCCTTTATTTTAACATATTGTATAATTTGATTGTGACTGCTTTCACAAGCTGACGAGCCACAGCGGCGTTCTTTTGGCCTTTCCTTGTGAAAAAAAGTGATTGTTTTCCCATAGTCGGTTCTCCTTGCTGCCGCTGTGCCCCGCTGCTATCTCGCGTTTACTGGAAAATGCCGTTCGCCGGGCGCCCAGCGTTCCCGGTGCGGGCTGCCGGAAGGCCGCCCGCGCAGTGTACAGAGGAAGCAAGTAGCATTTGCGCCAACGGCAGGAACCTCCCGCGCGTTGGGAGCACCTGCCCAGTCAATCAACCTGCTTGGTTGCAACCGCAAGGAGTACAACGTGTTCAAGTCGAAAAAATCACTTCTCATGCTGGCATTCACTGTTATGGCAGTGCTTGCGTTCATGGAACCCGCATGGGCGCAGCGCCTGCAGGAAGCCATTGCCTCCGCTCCCGTGGGCACGGAGCCCGGGCACATTAACCCCGAAGCTCCCACGGGCTTTCTGGGCATTCCCGGCGCACCTAACGTAAACCTGCTGCTCGGCTTTGCCTGGGCCGTGTGGGTAGGCTGGATATTCTCCACCATCGGCGCATTCGGCGGCATTATGGCAGGCGTGGGCCACATTACCGTGTTCGGCTTCGGCTCCTATGCCTCCAGCTTCAAGGACACTTCCCCCACCCTGAACAAGCTGGTCACCGACTCCATCCGCGTGTCCAACCAGTGGCTGGTGGGTACATCCGCCGCCATCTCCTCCTTCAACTACTGGCGCATGGGCCGGCTGGTGCTGCCGCTGGCACTGGCACTTGGCCTTTCCTCCATCGCCGGTGCATCGCTTATTCCCTGGCTCACCGCAGGCAAAATTTCGCTGAAGGCCTATATCGGCTACTTCGGCCTGTTCGTGCTTGCCCTCGGCTGCTACCTGTTCTGGGAAACCACCCCCAAGGGACAGGAATCCAAGAAAAAGGCCAAGGAAGCCGCCAAGGCGTTTGAAGCCTCTATCAAGAGCGGCTCCAAGGTTGATACCGCAGCCATGGGCGTGAAGGTTATTTCCTTTGCCCCCAACAAGTGCGTGTTCACCTTCTTTGGCGTTGAGTTCTCCTTCAATCCGCTCATTCCCCTCGTCGGCGGCTTCTTCATCGCCGGTCTGGCTTCCTTCCTGGGCGTTGGCGGCGGCTTCCTGCTCGTGCCCTTCCTCACCAGCGTTGCCGGTCTGCCCATGTACCTTGTGGCAGGCACCTCCGCTCTGGCGGTGCTCATCAGCATGATCACCTCCATCTTCACCTTCATGTTCGTTTCCAACACCCCCATCTTCTGGCCCCTCATCGGCGCCGAGCTGGTGGGTATCTTCGTGGGTTCCGTCATCGGTCCCCGCACTTCCAAGTACATTCCGGACATCTGGCTGAAACGCCTGTTCATCGTGGTGGCCATGTACGTAGGCATTAAGTACACCACGCAGGGTCTCTTCGGCCTGAAGATTCTGCCTTAGCCTTAGCCCACACTTGCCTGTCCGGCGGACCCGTAACAGGGTCCGCCGGACAGGTACCCTGATCCGCGGGACAGAAAATTGGGTCCGCGGGACCGGCAACAAGGTCCGCCAGATACTCGCCGGACAGACAACACGCCGGCAGGCAGACCACACAGGAGCGCGCATGGATTTCTCTTCCCTGCTTCAGATGGTAGACCCCGTTCTCATAGCCCCCTACCGCTGGCTGGAACCGGCAGAGGCGGGCTTCTGGCTTGGTACGGCCATTCTCTCCCTGTGGATTCTGCTTGTGGGCGAAATCTTTCTCTCGCTGGTCTACCTGTGCAACCGCAGGCACTACGCCTCGCTCAGCACCAAGATGGTGCACATGCACAACCTTTCCGTGGAGGCCATAGTCAGCAAGGACAAAGCCAGCTACAAGGCCACCAACAAATTTGCCAACGACTACTTCGGCAAATATTTCTTCTCTCAGGCAGCGCTGTTCTCCGTTTCCATCCTTCCGCTGCCCTTTGCCATGGCATGGCTGCAATCCCGGTTTGAAGGGATTGCCGTTCACACCGTTCCGTATTTTGACAAGCCTTTGGGCTACACATTTGTTGTGCTTGCGTGTTACATTCCGCTCCGTTACGGGCTGAGCCGCATCCGCCAGCATATTCCCCTGCTCCGCAGGGTGGCGCGCATGCGTACCGAGGATGCAAAGGCCATAGAACCCATGCGCCATTGGAGCGACCTGTTCGGCCAGAAACCGACCGATACAAACGAAGTTACGAACGGGGCAGCGCACCCTGAAACCGGAACGGAAACGCCTGCCGCAGTTGCGGAGACAGCCCGCCTGTGTGCCGATGAACAGGCATCTGCCGGGGCCACCGACAAACGCGACAGGAAGAACACCGCCATGGCCCCTGTGCCCGAATCCGCAGGGGGAACCGCCTGACCGGCAGGAGCCTTGCCATGCCCCGCTTTACCGCCCTGCTTGTCTGGATGCTCCTTACTCTTCCCGTTCTGTACGGCTGCGGAGAAGACGAAGCCGTGGTGCGTGTGGACATGTCCAAACGTGAAGAAGTGCGCGTGCCGGAACCGACTCCCTCCATCACCTACGCGTATCTTCCCCAGTACTCGCACACCGTTTCCTACCGGCGGCACAATCCGCTGGTGGAATATCTCGCCAGAGAAACAGGCCTTTCCATGCGGCAGGTCTTTCCCGACACCTTTGAGGAGCACCGCAGGCTGGTGGAGCGCGGCGACATAGACATTTCCTTCACCAACCCGTTCACCTACGTAAGCATGGCCAAATCCGGCGCACGCGCGTTTGCGCGCATTGTGGATGCCTCCGGCAGTGCGGACTTTCGGGGGCAGATCATTGTCCGCGCTGACAATCCGGATATCCGCACGCTGGACGACTGCCGGGGTAAACGCTGGATTGCCGTGGACCCGCTCTCCGCAGGCGGCTACCTGTTCGCGCTGGGGCATTTTCTGGATCATGGCATACGGCAGGAAGACTTTGCGGAAATAGCCTTTGCGCCCGGCCCCGGCGGCAAGCAGGAAAAGGCTGTGCTTGCCGTTTACGCGGGCAAGTACGACATTGCCTCCATACGAGAGGGCACGCTGGAGATTGTGAAGGACAAGGTGGACCTTGAGAAACTGCGTATTCTGGCCACCACGCGCGGCTACCCGGAATGGCTCTTTTCTGCCCGCAGGGGGCTGCCGGAAGAAACCATTAACGCCATTGCCAGAGCACTTTTCAAGCTTTCGCCGGAAAACCCCGTGCATGTTCCCATTCTTGCGGCAGCGGGCATAAGCCGTATTCTTCCTGCCAGTGATACAGACTATGACTCGGTGCGGGAGCTTATTGAAAAAACCCGGTTCTCGCTTCCGGCAGATGAGCAGGTTTCCACATCTGACGCTGTGCCCGACGACCTTTCGCGAGGAACCTTTGCAGACCCCGCCATCCCCAAGCCCGACATTTCCGGCGCGGAACCTGAGGCATTGTGATGCTGCCGCTCAAGTATCTGCGCCTCTCCCGCATGCGCTTCCGCAACAAGCTCAATCTGGGCATCACGCTCATTGTCGTTTTGTCGTCCATTGTGCTGGCAACGGCTGTAACACGCATATCGGCTGACGCGCTGCTTCAGGAATCCAAGCGACGCGGGCAGGTGCTGGCGGACAACCTTGCCCTGCGCGCGGCAGACCCCATGCTCTCCGTGGACCTGCTGGTACTCAAGAACATGGTGGACGAGCTGCATTCTGTGGATGAAGACATTCTCTACGCCTTTTTTCTGGACGATAAGCACCGTATTCTGGTGCACAGCTTTGCGGGCGGATTTCCCAGCGACCTTCGTGCCGCCAACCTTGTTCCCTACGGAGAGAGCAAAAGCGTGCGCCTGCTGGATACAGGCAGGGAACGCATCTACGACTTTGCCGTGCCCGTGGTGGTGGCGGGCAGGTCTGTGGGTACTGCGCGCATAGGCCTTTCGCACACCAAGGCGCAGGAGGTGGTGCAGGGGCTTATTGTGACTATTGCCGGGCTTGCGGGCATTGCCCTGCTGGTGGCCATATTCATCTCCACCCAGTTTGCGCGGCGCATCTCGCTGCGGCTGGGGCAGCTGCGCGAACATGCGGAAGAAATGGTTCGCGGCAATCTGGAACTGGACACCGGCGTGCACCTGCATCGCAACTGCTGGGAAATTCAGCAGTGCCAAGGAAGAGACTGCCCCGCCTACGGCGACACGGAGCGCCGCTGCTGGTACCTTGCCGGAACCATGTGCGCCAACTGCAATCCGGAAGACTACCCCGGCAAGATGAGCAACTGCCGTGAATGCCCCGTGTTTCTGGAAAACGCCGGAGACGAGATTCAGGAACTTTCCGAAACCTTTGATGTGATGGCTCTTTCGCTGCGCAAGCACATAACGGACCTGCAAAGGGCACAGAAAGACATTACCCGCCAGCAGGAACTGCTGCGCACCATCCTCTCCGTAAGCCCCGACCAGGTGTCGCTGATAGACCGTAACTTCCGCTATCTTGCGGTGAACAGGGCCTTTGCCCGGTTTTTCGGCAATGAAGAACACGAGATCATCGGCCTGGCCGAAACGGATGTTATTTCCCCGCTTACAGACCCGGAACGGCAGGCGGAAACCCGCGCCATTCTGCGCGACGGCACTCCGGTGAACCGAGAGGCGCTTATCGTTTCCGCCGCAGGGGTGCGCCGCTGGTTCCATATTCTGCGCGTTCCCGTGCTGGACGAACGCCAGCGCATTATCGGCGTGCTGACCACTGCCCGCGACATCACGGACCTGAAGAGTTATCAGGACCAGCTCATCCACTCACAGAAAATGGAGTCTGTGGGCAAACTGGCAGGCGGCGTGGCTCACGAGGTAAACACCCCGCTGGGCATCATACTCGGCTATGCGCAGCTTTTGCAGGAAGATGTTCCGCCGGAAAGCCAGATTCATCAAGACCTTGCCATCATTGAAAAACAGGCAAAGTTCTGCCGCAAGATTGTCGCCGACCTGCTGGGTTTTTCACGTCAGACCAGCAGCGAGAAAAAGGAAATGTGCTTCAACAACTCCGTTATGGAGGTGGTGCAGCTCATACGGCACGCCTTTAAACTGGACCATCTGGAAATTATCACCGACCTTGATGACCGGTTTCCCGTTATCTACGGCGACCCGGAAAAGCTGAAACAGGTGTGGATAAACCTGCTCTCCAACGCGGCGGAAGCCACGGAGTGCGGCGGCATCATCAAGATTGTCACCCGGCTGGATGTGGCCAACTTTACCATAACCGCCATATTCATGGACACGGGCAGCGGCATACGGGAAGAGGACAGGAAGGCAATCTTTGACCCCTTTTTCAGCACCAAGCCGGTGGGCAAGGGCACGGGACTGGGGCTTTCTGTCTCCTTCGGCATCATTGAAGACCACGAGGGAACCATTGAGGCCGTAAGCCCGCTGCCGCAGGGCATGATTGACGAAGAAACGCTGGCGGGCATTACCCACGGTCCCGGCACGGCCTTTATCGTTACCCTGCCGCTGGAATCTTCTGACGGGTACGAACCCAGAACCTGCAAAGACAAAAACCGGCCTGCAGAGGCCGCAAGCGATACGGAGTAATACCCATGGCCTCCATTCTGGTACTGGATGATGTGATAGACGCAGGCGTGCTGGTTAAGCGTATTCTGGAACGCAAAGGGCACTCTGTAACCGTATTCACCGATGAGGAGGAAGCCATAAACCACGCCGGGGCAGCCTGCCCGGACCTTGCCATTCTGGATATAAAACTCCGGAAGATGACAGGGGTGCAGGTGCTGGAAGAGCTTAAACGCCGCTGCCCGGACATACGGGTTATCATGCTCACCGGGTATCCCACGCTGGAGACAGCGCGCGAATCGCTGAAGCTGGGTGCCAACGAGTATTGCGTGAAACCCATTGACAAGGAAGAGCTGGAAGACAAGGTTGATGAGGTAATGGGACTGTAGCTACCGGCCGCTTACGGCGCGCAACACCTGTTCACCCGCCATGCCGGGCTTGGGGGACGGGCCAACCTTCAGGGAACGGCATGTCGTTTCGCGAACTCTTCCTGCACTGGACGTATCAGGCTTTTGCCCCCGGCACCCTGCTGCGCAACAAATACAATGCCTTTAAGGAACTGCTGCGTCTGGACGACAGATGCCTTGAACTCATTGCAGACCTTGAGGAGATTCACTACGGGCGGGAACATGCGGACTGGGCACGCGTGGAATGGCTGTGCGAGGAGCTGGGCAGAAACCTGCGCGGACTCATAGAGCAGCTGCAATCCATGGGACCCACCCGGTACATGGACCTGCAGGACTATTTTTCCAAGATTCATTTCTACGTGCGCATGGCGGTAACGGTTCCGGAATCGGAAATAACCCCGCCCTTTGTCTTTCCGCTGGAAGAAGCCCACCTGCACGAGAATCAGTCCGGCGGCAAAGCGCTGCATCTGGCGCGCATAGCCCGTGAAACCGACCTGCCGCTGCCCCCCGCCATGGTTGTTGCGGCCAGCACCTACCACTATTTCATAGAAGCCAACGAACTGCGCCCGCAACTGGATGCGCGGCTGCGCCAGATACGGCTCACCGACCCGGCGGAACTTGCCGCGCTGGCGGATGAAATGCAGCTGCTTATTCAGGAAGCGGACATGCCGGAAGCCATTGCCAACGAGATAGAAATCGCGGCCATGGAGCTTGGGGCAGGGGGCAGGCTGCTGGCGGTGCGCTCCAGTGCCGTGGCGGAAGACGGCGAGGCCTCTTTTGCCGGGCAGTATGCCTCGCAGCTCAATGTGGCCGCCGCCGACATTGTGGAAGCGTGGAAGAACGTGGTGGCCTCCAAGTATGCTCCGCGTGCCCTTGCCTACCGCATTATGCACGGACTTGCGGACGCCGAAACGCCCATGGCGGTGCTCATAATGCCCATGGTGGATGCCGCCTGCGCGGGCGTGGTTTACACCCGCGACCCGGAACGCCACGATAACCTGCCCGCACCGGACAGGGAGCACGGTGTTCTTGCCGCCTACGCCGTGGAAGGGCTGGGCGAGGCACTGGTGGACGGTTCCGAAGCTGCGCACACGGCCCTGCTCTCGCGCAGGCCACAGCACAGGATTATTGCGCGGAAGGATGATTTTCCCGTGCCCGTGCCCACGCTGAAACGGCTGGCGGAACATACCATGCGGCTGGAAGCACTCTTCGGGGCACCGCAGGACGTGGAGTGGGTTATGGATACCCGCAACCGCCTGTATGTGGTGCAAAGCCGGGCCATAAGCACCGTCGATGCAAGCCCGGAGGAGCCCTTTGGCCCGCCGGACCTTCCCGCCCTGCTCTCTGCCACGCCTGCGGGTGCGGCGGCGCTTACGGCGGGCACGGCACAGGTTATTCCGCAGTGCAGCGACATTCAGAATCTGCCCCGCGGAACCGTGCTGGTGACGCGCAACCTCGGCCCCGCGCTTTCCCGCGTTATGGACAGGCTTGCGGCCGTGGTGGCGGAACGCGGGAGCAGGGCAAGCCATTTCGCCTCTGTGGCGCGGGAGTTCGGCCTGCCCGTGATAGTGGAAGCGGAGGGGTGCCTTGATACCATTCAGCACGGGAGCACCATAACCGTGGACGGGCTGCGGGGCACCGTGCATACCGGAAAGCCGGACTCGCTGCCGGAGAAAACCTTTGTCACCCCGCGCCCGCTGGGAGCCATGAGGCGGCTGGGCGCTGCTATGCCCCGCATTGCCAAGCTGAACCTCACCGACCCGCTGGCAGACAACTTTGCGCCGGAGTTCTGCCGGTCTATGCACGATCTGGTGCGGTTTGCCCACGAGCGCGGCGTGGAAGAGATGTTCACCCTTGTGGGACGCTCCGGACGCGGGCTGGCAGGGGCGCGGAAGCTGCGCACGGAGGTGCCCATCTCCATGTACCTGCTGAATCTGGAAAATGGTCTTTTCCATTCCGCAGCAGGCAAGCCGGAAATAACGCCGGACGATATCCGCTCCGTTCCCATGTGGGCGCTCTGGTTCGGGCTTTCCAGCGACCGGGTGCAGTGGCCCACCCATCTGCGCCACATGGACTGGCAGGAAATGGACCGCATAAGCGGCGGCATCATCAGCCCGGATTCGCCGCAACTGGCAAGCTATGCTGTTCTTTCACTCACCTACATGCACATGATGATGCGGCTGGGCTACCATTTTTCAATCATAGACACCCTTTGCGGGCCGGACGACCGGCAGAACTACATCAAATTCCGCTTCAAGGGCGGCGGCGGCAGACCGGAACAACGGGTGCTGCGGCTGACGTTTATTGAACGCATCCTTACCCGGTTCGGCTTTTCCGTCACCACGCGGGGGGACATGCTGGATGCACGGCACCCGGCGGAAACGGATGCTGTTATCCAGAAACGACTTGCCCTGCTGGGACTTCTGCTCGCACGCACCCGCATGATGGATATGGGGCTGACCCGCCATGACCAGATTGACGAGGCGGAACAGGCGTTCATGCTGGACCTTGACGCACTGGAGAACCGCGAATAGTGGGACAGACGCTGCTGCACAGACTGGGGTGCACCCTTAAACGCTGCCTTACGGATTTTATGCGTCCCGTGGAGCCTTCGGGCACGCCTGCGCCGGACCCGGCGTTTCCCGTGCACTGGGTTACGTCGCATCTGGGCGCGGGGCCCGCTCCCCACGCACGCGCGCACCTGAAGGCCCTTTCTGCGCAGGGCATACAGTGCATTCTTAACCTGTGCGATGAACTGACGGAACTGGCCAATATAGAACGGGAGGCCGGTTTTGAGGTCTACCATCTTCCCATCATTGACGAAGAAGCCCCGGAACTGGAAGCGCTGGACAAGGCGCTGGAGTGGGTGGATGAAGCCCTTTTTCTGGGCAAGCACGTCTATGTGCACTGCCGCCACGGCATTGGCAGAACGGGCACCGTGCTGAACGCCTACCTGCTGCGCAAGGGACTGGGGCACCAGCTTGCGGCGCGCACGCTCAAACGCCTGCGCTCCCAGCCCGCCAACTACGACCAATGGCGCACCGTGCGCCGGTATGGCAGGCAGAACACCCCCCTCACCGTGTGTGAACCTTCGCTGGAGTTCGGTAAAACGGTGGACCTTGCGCCGTTCATTACCAGCTATCTGGCGCTGGAAACGCAGGTGGAAACCGCGCTGGACAGCCTGCCGCCGTTCCCGCGCTGCGGACGCGACCACAGCCAGTGCTGCCGATCGCCCGTTTCGCTTACCCTCATTGAGGCGCTGGTGCTGAGCAGCCGCATAAACACGCTCATTCCCGCCACGGAGCGCAGCGAGATCATCCGCCGTGCCGTGGATGCCTCCCGCAGAGAACGGAACGCGCGCAAGGGGCTTGCCGGAGATTACTGCCTTTCTGCGGCAGACACGCTGTGTCCCCTGAACACGGAATCTGCCGCCCCCCAAGAGGATGCCCCGGCGCAGCACGGCCATGACGCGGAACAGCACGACCATGACGCGGAGCTGTCGGCTGCGCCGCAGGAAGCCCACCCGAACGGCGCGGTGTGCAGCGACCTGTGCATGCTCTACACTTACAGGCCGCTCAAGTGCCGCCTCTTCGGCCTTGGGGAGACGCAGAGCGCCGCCCTGTGGCAGGAGCAGCTTGTCGAGCCGCTGAAAGAACTTTCCGCTCAGGTTTTTCTAGCTCTTTCCGGCAACCTGCCTGAAGCGGACCCACTGCGCTTTTCCCTGCCGGATGTGCTTTCCGGCAAATACGTGCAGACCGTGTTCCAGAAGATGCTCTGCGCCAAGGATGTCTGCTGCACCCCGCTCTCCTCTGCCGATTCGGCGGAATAATACTACCGCTCTCCCCTCATCCGCAGTATGCTCCGCATGCTGACCTTATTCCGCTCACTTAAAGGAGACCTTCCATGCGCGTATACCGTCCCTTCATCCACCGCGCCGCCCTGTGCGCGGCCCTGTTACTTGTTTCCGTGCTCCCGCTACGGGCGGGCATCATGGACACGCTCAAACAGACCGTTATGCCCGGCAGCCAGACCACCGGAACACAGGCTGCGCAGTCCGGACTTTCCACGGGCGACATCGCACAGGGACTCAAGGAAGCCCTGCGCACCACCGTGGGGAACTCCGTTTCCTTTCTGGGCAAGGACGGGGGATTTCTGAACACGCCTTCTGTCCGCATTCCCATGCCGCAGCACCTGCAGGCAGGAGAAAAGATAGCCCGCTCGCTGGGGCAGGACGCTCTTGCAGACAACTTCATTCAGACCATGAACAGCGCGGCGGAGCAGGCAACCACGGAAACGGCCTCCATCTTCTACAAGGCTATAAGCGAGATGTCGTTTGACGATGCCCGCGCCATACTGAACGGTCCCAAGGATGCTGCCACCCGCTATTTTCAGCGCACCACCACGGGCGACCTGACTACGCGCATCCGCCCCATTGTGGAGAAGTCTACCGAAAAGGCCAATGTTACAGGAGCCTACAAGAATTACGCTGGCAAGCTGAAAAGCCTGAGTCCGCTCATGGACGCATCTGCCATGGATCTGGACGGCTACGTCACGGATAAAACCATACACGGCATATTTACCATTATGGCGGAAGAAGAGGCCAAGATACGGACCAACCCTGCGGCGCGCACCTCAGACATTCTGAAAAAGGTGTTCGGTTCCGTTTCGCAATAAAAACGGACGGCGGGAACCTACAAAAATGTATCTTGTCTGATGCTGAAGCCACTTTTGCAGCATTGAACAATGCGGCATTGACATGGCACTGCGTCTCATACATTCTCCCCTCTCTATGGCGGATGTCTGCAACGGGGGCTGCATGTGCATCTATGGCCGTCTGATATATTATTTCCGGGAAGCATGGTCCCGGAACATGCGCGCACACGCACGATGTATGGGATACGCTGTCTTCAGGTTGCAGAGCCTGACGGCAGCAAGAGTGTGCGCACACTATCGGAGGGCCGGACGTGGCACGGGCACAACGCCTGTACGGCTGACGGAATATGCAGGGAATGGCCCTTTCCGCAGCAGGCAGGCGAAGCACCTTCCTGAAAGGCAGAAATAGTATGACACTGAAAAAGCAACTGCTTGTCAGCGTTCTTTCCGTCATGGTTCTGGGCATGCTGGGCATTGCCGCCACCATGTGGAAAATGGGTTCGGGCGGCATGGCCGAAGTGGGCGAGGCAAGCTCGCAGGCGCTGCAGTCTCGCGCCCAGAGCCAGCTCGCCACCCTGCGCGGCATAAAATCCGTGCAGGTGGCAGACCTTCTGCGCGGCATGGAAGACCAGCTTGCCACCTTTGCCAAGGGGCGCACCGCCATTGATGCCGCGCTGGCCTTTGCCTACGATTTTGAAATCGTGCGCCACGAATCGGAAACCCCACCCGATGCCATAGAGCCTTTGCGCAAAGAGCTTGCCGCCCTTGTGGCAGGCCCGGCTTTTCTGGCGCAGCCTTCCTTTGCCACCCATTCGGCCATAGCCCCTGAGTACCGGCCCTCTCCGCCCGATGCCTACGTTCCGGCAGACCCTAACGCGGTGGTACTGTGGAAGCTGTTCATCCAGTCGCAGCCAGACCACGCCAAAAGGCAGGAACTGCTTGAAGCGGACAACGTATTCACCGGCTACACCGACAACCACCTGCGCTTTCACCCCGTGTTTCTGGACTACGCGCAACGGTTCGGCTACCGCGACATCTACCTTATTCTGCCGCGTACGGGTCAGGTGCTCTACTCCGTCACCAAGGCACCGGACTTTGCTTCCACCATCTCCGGCGGCCCGCTGGCAGACAGCGGCCTCGCCAAAGCCTATGCTCTGGCGGACGAAGCCGGACAAAACGGCAGAGAGAGCATAGTCAGCACCGACTTTGCCCCTTACGAACCACTGGGCAACGCCCCTACCGCCTTTATGGCAACGCCTGTGTTCGACGGCGGGCAGTATGTTGCCACCCTCGCCTTTGCGCTTCCTGTAAAGTCCCTCAATGCCATGCTCCTTAATCAGGGACAGTTTGACACCTTCGGGCTGGGCGAGAGCGGCGAAACCTATCTTGTAGGCCCGGACGGCAAACGCCGGACCTCCTCGCGCTTTCATGATACGGAACTGGATGTGCTTGCGGAAAGCATCCGCACCGCTCCGGTGCAGGAGGCCCTGAGCGGCCAAACCGGACAGGGCTTTGCGGAAGACTACCGCGGCGTGCGCACCCTGGCCGCCTGGCAGCCCGTGAACGTGCTGGGCCAGCGCTGGGCGCTGGTGGCGCAGATGGATGAAGCCGAAGCCATGCGCATAAGCCGCGAGGTGGAGGCCATGGCGGACAGCACCCGCACCTCCATGGTGGCGGCGGGCGGCATAGCGCTGTTGGTGTTCATTCTTGCGGGCACGGTGCTCGCCGTTACCGTGGTTTCCCGCATTGTGGGGCCTGTGAACCGACTGGGCGCCTACGCCAAGGCTGTTGCCGATGGCGACTTCAAGGCGTCCATAGACGGCAGTTTTCCTGCGGAACTGGAACTGCTCAAGGTATCCATCCAGCACATGGTGGGCGAACTGAAGACACGCCTCGGGTTCTCGCAGGGCATACTCAACGCCATTTCCGACAGTTTTCCCTGTATGACCCTGAATACGGACCGCCGCATCACCTTCATGGGCAAACGGCTTCTGGAAATCACGGGCAAGACCGGGGACGCCGCCTCTTATATGGGGCAGACCGTGGGCAAGTTCTTCTTCAATGACGAATCCCGCAAGACACGCTCGGACGAAGCACTGGACACGCGCCGCAAAACCGAGGGCGAAATGACCATTGCCGCCGCAGGCAGGGAGCATGTGCTGCACGTAAACGCCACGCCCATTTTCGATCTGGATAACCGGCAGATAGGCGCGTTTACCCTGTACTACGACCTTACCACCATACGGGCGCAGGAAGCGGAGATTCAGGCCAAGAACGAGAAGATAGCCTCCGTGGCTTCACGCGCCATCCATATTGCCGAGCAGGTTGCCTCGTCCGCAGGGGCGTTGTCCGGGCAGGTGCAGGGTGCCTCTGCCGGGGCCAGCCGCCAGTCTGAGCGCGCCTCGGAAACGGCGGCGGCCATGGAACAGATGAGCGCCACCTCCATGGACGTGGCCCGCAATGCCGCCAGCGCGGCGGACAACGCCGAAACAGCCCGCAAGCAGGCCAGCGAGGGCCAGCAGGAAGTGGAGCAGCTTATCGCCTCCATTGCCGTTATGCGCGCGCAGGCTGCTGAACTTAAAGGCTTTATGGATAACCTTGGCGGACAGACCGCCGCTGTGGGCAACGTGATAACCGTTATTCAGGACATTGCTGACCAGACCAACCTGCTGGCGCTGAACGCGGCCATAGAGGCCGCCCGTGCGGGCGAGGCCGGAAGGGGCTTTGCCGTGGTGGCGGACGAAGTGCGCAAGCTGGCGGAAAAAACCATGCAGGCCACCGGAGAGGTGGGCAAGGCCATTACCGCCATACAGCAGGGGGCATCGCTCTCCATAGAAGGTGTAAACCGCGCCGCGCAGGCAGTGGAAACCTCTACCGGGCTGGCGACCAACTCCGGCCAGACCCTGCGCTCCATTGTCACCGCTATAAGCGGCACGGCGGATCAGGTGCAGTCCATTGCCACGGCGGCGGAAGAACAGTCTTCCACCAGCGAGGAAGTGGGCCGCGCGGTGGAGGATGTGACCCGCATTGCCGCAGAGACGGCCCGGGGCATGAACGAGGCCAACCGCGCCATTACGGAACTGGCCAAGCGGGCCGAAGAATTGCAGCAGCTTATCCGCGTAATGCGGGAAGAATAGGCTATGCGGAACAGTACAGAAACCCCCGCACCGGCAATAGGCTGGTGCGGGGGTTTTTAGTATTTCCGGTTATGGCGCGGTGTTTGGGACAAGCCGGGGCCATTTGTCCCTAGAACCGGATCAAATGGAGCACAGCATGGTCTGACAGTGCTGTTCAAACTTCATGGGAGTAATTTTTACCTCATGAATGGCAAAGCCCATATATTCCAGAAAACTACGAAACTCATGCTGATTCCACTCTCTGACATGCTCGGCCTTTCTGGATCCTTCATCCAGCCTGCCTGCATTTTTGGATACATCACGCTCAAGGGTTGTGATGTAAATCTTGGTATCCTTATGGGAATGCAAACGGATGAGCTGAAGCATTTTTTCTGGATGAAGAACGTGCTCAATGACGTCAAAGCAAAAGACAACATCAAAAAGCGTCATTTTTTCTGAAGCCTGCGCGATAGATTCATCTGAATCCAGATCGCAGGCAAGGTAGGTTCCTTTTGGATTAAAAGCCTTTGCCAGAGCCGTTGCTTCAGCCGAATCCAGCCCTGTTACTGAAATATGATCATACTGCCCGAGCCGGCTTGCCATTTTCTGTGACGGACCACAGCCGATGTCCAGTATTGAGAGGCGCGTATCCAGAGGCAGGCAGGACAACGCCCAGTCAAGTACCGGCCTTGAGCCGTTATCAACTTCTGCCGCTATACGGTCTGCCGTCCAGAACCCCTCGGTAATACACTTCTCCTGGCAACGGTACTGGTCGCCGAGAAAATAGTTCCCTATGCCCGGATTTATGCGAACGTCTGACGTAGTATGGGACGATTGAGACATAGCTCCCTTCCGAAAAGGAATGACTTCCCTGAGCTTTTCTCAAATCCGTTATGGCCTTGCTGCGGCCGTAACAGACCCCGGCTATCCGGTTATGGAAAAGCTGTTGTCCACCACTATGGGGGTTTTGGGGGTTTTTGGGGTTTTGCCGCCCTTGGCGAGGATGGCGGCCAGTTTATCGCGGAACTGCCGGGCTACGGTCAGATTCGGGTTTATGGCGAGGCACTTGTCCAGATGCTCCAGACACTCGGCAAACCGCTTTGTATCCCACAGGGTACGGGCGATGTTGAAGTGCAAGTGCTCGTCTTCCCCGTAATACTTACGGATGGAGGCATAGCAGCCCAGCGCGCCTTCCGTGTCTCCCGCACGCCGCAATTCCACGGCCACACGGTTGAGCAGCTTCTTCTGCTTTTCGCAGAGCGGCACACCGTGCTGCACCAGAAAATCGATGATGGTTTCCGCTTTATCGCGCTGTCCCGTAGCCAGATAGACCAGCACAAGCGGCAGATACCGCCGGGTTGTATCCGCAACGGTCTGCGGATATTCGGCAAGCTCGGGTTTGCCCGCAAACGTATGCATGGCATCGCGCACATACATATCCGGTTCCGGCCAGAACTGCTCTGCAAAACGGGGCCGTTCCACCTTCTTGGCAAGCCGCATGGATGTGGGAGCAGGCATTCCGCCCACCAGCGGCACCACCTCCACGGCTCCCGAAGCAAGGGTGCGCACAGCCCATAGAATCTGCCGCTGGTTTACCGCGCTTTTACTCTGATGTGTCGTGCTTTTGCCCGCACTGGAAAAGAATCCTGCGGGCTTGAAATTCTTCAGCAATATCTCAAGCGTATTCTGCTGTCCCTGATCATCTGCCATCCGTTCCTCCCCATAACGGCCCCCCGGCCTCTGATTCTTCACTTCCGGCCCGTCACCCGCGAGGTGTCCGCCCGTTCCGTACCGCAGGGACAGTAGTGTCGGTTTTTGCGCCGCAGGTCAACAGGGCAAATACAGACCCAAACGCCGGATACGCATGAAGGATACGCACGAGAGGATACGCATGGCCGGATATAATGAGCCGGATATAATGAGCCGGATGCCCCGGAGAGGCGAGATGACGCAAGACGGACGCACTAACCGGAACAGAGTGACTACAGCAGGCAAAACACCTGTGCCCCCCACCAGCAGACCTTGGAAGGTTCCAGCCCTGCGGCAGCATACAACGGCCTGCATTCGCTCCGGTACCCCCAGAATTCTCCACGTACACCCTGCGGAGCCATGAGCAACCTTGGGGCGCGCCCCAGGGCCTCTACCCGCCGGAGAATATAGGGAACCAGGGCACGCCCCCGCACCATGGACCCGAAGGCCGGATGATAGGGGCCTGCCAGCACGTTTTCTGTAAACGACGGTTCCTGCGCCACCCCGATGCGGATAACCCGCACCCCGTGCCGCCACGCCACGCGCAGGGCAGACGCGCAGGCTTCTGCGGCGGTATCGAGAGTCCACGGGGCATACTCGCCCCGCTCATACAGCCGGGCAAGCCCGGTACCGCGCACCACTACGCAGGGATACAGCCGCATGGTCTTGGGCCGCAGGGCACAGGCGGCACGCATATCTCCTGCCAGCATCGCCGGGGTATGCCCGGGCAGCCCGGGCAAAAGCTGGATGCCCAGCCCAAGCCCGGCTTCATGCACCATGCGGCAGGCGGCAGAGGCGGTTTCGCCGTCGTACCCGCGCAGGCTCCGCGCCAGCACGTCATTGTCAAACGTCTGCACGCCAAGCTCCACGGTGCGCAGACCAAGTGCCTTCAGGCGCAGCAGCTGCGGCACGCTGACCGCATCGGGCCGCGTGGAGCAGCGCACACCGAGCACGCTGCCTGCCTCCATGAAAGGCTGCACAACTGCCAGAAACCGCTCTGGCCAGTCATCGGGCAGGGCTGTGAAGGTGCCGCCGTAAAACGCCAGCTCCACTGCCTGCGCGTTGCGCTGCGCCCTTTCGGTCAGCAGGTCACGCAGCCGGACACTGGCCGCCTGAAGCTCTGCCTCCCGCGCATGCGCCCCGGCAGCATAAGCCATGCCGGTCTGCATGTTCTGGGCGCAATAGAGGCAACGGGTTTTGCAACCGGCAAAGGGCATGAAAAAAGGCAGGATATCCGGTGCGCCTGCGCAGTGCGCTCTTGCGGCGGCCTCTGGATGCGAGAAAATAATACCACTCGAAATAGTCATGCCGTACAACCAAATAGTATGAATAGGTGTAGAAACAACAAGTGGTTACATATAGTTGCCCGGCATGGCGGCATGAACGGGCGCAAAGCACACTATAACGGGCATAACCGGTTCCGTCAAAGCAAACTGCAAAACCCACGGGCAGGATGCACCAACGCACTGGGCAGAGCAAACAGCATGACGGGTACATCCCGCAACGCTCTTGCCCCATTGCATTGGCCGTGCGTGAAATTGTGCACAAGCGTTTCTCGTAACATGCAAGAATGAAACAAAAAAAACTTGTAATACACCGCTATATTGTGTATATAACCAGTACATGGTCTGTAAAACCGCACAAAAAGGTAATTCCAGCCTAACAAGCCTGAAATCTTAGAAAAGTCTAGAGAGATAAGAAAGGATATCATTATCACCCTCTCCTGCATCAGGCTGCCCCGCATTACGGGGGATTTTCCGGACAATGGAACACGACACACCTTTCAGCGGATGGCCTTTACATAGTTACCGGATATCGCAATGGGCAGCATGCCAGGCCGTATCCGGAAGAGTTTTTATAACAACGCGCGGGCACACGGTGCCGGTACTGACGCGGCAACTGCCGCAACCGAACCGCTTACGCCCGAAGCACTGGTCCACGAACGAGTACCCAGCCGGGTCTGAAGGGTCTTGCCCTCACAGACGGCATCAACTTGGTTAACCGTGTTTTGACCGGACAACCGGGAGGACATTATGAACGGAAAGACGCTCACCAAAGCGGATATCGTGGATTCCATCTACGAACAGACTGACAGAAACCGTGCAGAGGTGAAGAATATTGTCGAGTCCCTGCTCGAAATCATGAAAGGCGCCATAAAAAAAGACCACTCGCTTCTCGTCAGCGGCTTCGGCAAGTTTGAAGCCTATGACAAAAAGGCGCGCAAGGGACGCAACCCCCAGACGGACGAAACCATTACCCTGCCCCCGCGCAAGGTTGTGGTTTTTCGCCTCTCCCGCAAGTTCCGCTCTGAACTGAACGACGCGTAGGCACCGCAAGGCGCCATGCAGGGTGCCGACCGGAAGACAGACCTGTGCAGTGAGGCAAGATATGCCTGCACGGCATCAGGCTTTCTGCCGGGCAAGGTGCCGGGCACGCCCCCATCTGCTTCATTTCGAACCCCGCTCCGGCGGGGTTCGCTGCTTCCCCCCCCTCCCCACGCGCGCGCGATACCGCCTGCGGGCAACTCGTTCAGGCTCCGGCAGATTCCACCAGAATACGGCAGATTCCAGAAGATTCCGGCAAAATTTGGCGGCTTCTGGCGGATTTTTTCCGGATGCCACCGCTGCATGCGAAGCGCGGAACATCGACAGCATACGGCATCATCCGCATTGCCATTCCGCTCAACACACTCCGGTCAAAACACCCCGTTTTACAAATGCACTTTTGCATTTTAGCGTTCGCAAAGTGATTGTATCCGCAAAAGAACCGAAAATCATGGCAGTGCTGCAAACTTCTGCAATTCTCTCTGCCGCCCGCCATGACGCACTGCTGTAAGCCTGCAAGGCGGCACTTCTGGCGCGCCACCTGCCAATGAAGGAGCGGCACTTGCTTCACATGCGTCATTCATCAAAATTGCTAAAAGATTCACACGATCCAATTAAATTTTCCCGCTTTTCAGACAAAAACGTTATTTTTCCTTGTCTGCCATACTCCAGCCATGTACATACTGGAGCAAAGCTGGAGCGTTGCGCAGAGGGGTACGGCGGAACATGGAAGCAGGGATACCCCTCCTCAACACAGACATATTAAGGAGAATCCCATGATCATTGGCATCCCGAAAGAGATCAAGACACTGGAAAACCGCGTTGCAGCCACCCCCGGTGCTGTGGAATCCCTTGTCCGCCGCGGGCACACCGTTCTGGTAGAGACAGGTGCGGGCGTGGGCAGCGGCTGCCCCGATGAGGACTACGTGGCTGCGGGCGCGCAGATGGTGGACGTTGACAAGGCATGGTCCGCCGACATGGTCTACAAGGTGAAAGAGCCCATCGCCAAGGAATACAAGTACCTGCGCGAAGGGCTTTTGCTCTTCACCTACCTGCATCTTGCAGCCGACAAACCGCTGACCGATGCTCTGCTCGCCTCCGGCACAACCGGCATTGCCTACGAAACCGTGCAACTGCCCAACGGAGCCCTGCCCCTGCTCACCCCCATGTCTGAAGTGGCTGGGCGTATGGCAACGCAGGAAGGCGCTAAATTTCTTGAAAAGCCCATGGGTGGCAGCGGCGTGCTGCTGGGTGGCGTTCCCGGCGTTCCGCCGGCGCAGGTGGTGGTCCTGGGCGGCGGCGTTGTAGGCATTAACGCGGCCAAGATGGCTGTGGGACTTGGGGCCAATGTCACCCTTCTGGACGTGAACCATGGCCGCCTGCAATATATTGATGATGTGTTCGGCGGACGCATTACCACCATTACCTCCACGGAACCCAACATACGCGAATGGGTGAAAAAGGCCGATCTGGTCATCGGAGCCGTGCTCATTCCCGGTGCCAAGGCTCCCCACCTTATCACCCGCGACATGCTCAAGACCATGAAGGAAGGCTCCGTCATCGTGGACGTGGCTGTTGACCAGGGCGGCTGCGTGGAAACCATAAAGGCCACCACCCATGATCAGCCCACCTACGTTGTGGACGGCGTGGTCCACTACGGCGTGGCCAACATGCCCGGAGCCGTGCCGCGCACTTCCACCCTTGCCCTTGGCAACCAGACGCTGCCCTATGCCATTGCCATAGCCAACCACGGCGTGGATGCCCTGCGCAAGGACCGCGCGCTGGCGCTGGGACTGAATACCTACAAGGGCAAGCTGACCTGTCCTGCCGTGGGTGCCGCCTTTGGCATGGCTGCCATTACGCCTGACGAGGCGCTGCTGTAACAGGCAGGCCCTAGAGCACTCGACAGACCGAACACGATAAAGGCCCCGTCCGACTACCGGACGGGGCCTTATCCGTTTGCTGCCGCCAACGGCGGCCATAGCTATTCGCCGGACACGCACGCTGCCACGGGAACGGGAAAAACCACGTCATATGCCCAGTTGTACAGGTAGGCGAACACCATATAAAAGCTTGCCAGCCCAATTTCTGCCAGCACGGCCTGCCAGACATCCAGATCCAGCATAGCCATGGCAAAGGGGACGGCTGCCGCAAACAGCCCGGCCTCGAACAGCACCGCATGCACCGCCCGCACCCGGAACCCGCGCGGCTGCAGCGGCCTGCCGCAACGAAGCAGCGACATGTCGAACAGCCAGTTGTATGCGGCGTTCCACACCATAGCCAGCGTGCTCATGCCCACGGCGAACAGCGCCGTCTTTCCCATTTCCGTACCGATGATACGCGCCGCCACGGGCGTGACCAGCAGCAGGGCCACCACCTCAAAAAGTACGGCATGTCGCAATCTGTCCCATCCGGAACGCATAGACCACTCCTTTTCCGCCATTGCGGACCACGGGGGATATAGCGCTCAGGCCAAGATGGATAAAGTTGAAGTCCATCGAATTTTCAGATAGACATGGCAAATGCCATTCTCCATTGATCAACTGAAAACATTTGTTACGGCAGCCGAAGCAGGCTCTTTTTCTGCTGCGGCGCGCCAGCTCGGACGCGCTCAGTCAGCCGTGAGCACGGCCATTGCCAACCTGGAAATCGACCTTGGCGTCACGCTTTTTGACCGGGCAGGGCACAAACCGGAACTGACGCTGGCAGGCTCCGCCCTTCTGCGCGAGGCCGTGCAGGCCATGGAATCGTGCACCCGCTTGGAGCATTTTGCGGCAGGTCTTGCAGGCGGCACGGAGAGCCGCGTGACCTTTGCGGCAGACGACCTGATACCGGAAGACGTTGCCGCCTCCGTGCTCCGGCATTTCGGCCGCCAATGGCCGGACGTGGAACTGGAGATGCTCATGGGCGCGCTGGGCGACATAGGCGAAATGGTAGCAGGCGGCAGGGCTGATCTGGGCTACATTGTGCCCCTTGCGCCCCTTCCGGTTTCTGCCCCTGCGCAGTTGGTGCATACCGTGCGGTTCATTCCGGTGGCTTCGCCCGCCCACCCCCTTGCGGGGCGCGGCGACCTGAGCCGCGAGGATGTGGCTCCCCACCGGCAGATCATCGTTTCCAGCCGGGGCGGAGAACGCTGCGTGGACGAGCGCGTGGCACACCGCCCCTGGTGGTGCGACGGCAACCCGGCCATACACGCGCTTGTGCGCAACGGCACCGGATGGGCCTTTCTCCCGGAGCATGCCATGCAGCAGGATATTGCCGAGCAGCGGCTGGTGCGGCTGCACTTTGCGTTTCATCCCGTTCCGCACGGTGCTCCGGCCTATATCATGTGGACCCCCACCCGGCCCCTTGGCCCTGCGGGGCGCTGGCTGCGCGACACGCTTACGGAGATTATGACAATCCGCTGACCGCACGCACCGACGTCGGCATGTGCCATCCGATTGCTGCGCAGGGCGCATCTGGCTGTGGCGAAGGCACATCTGGCTGTGGCGAAGGCACATCTGATTGCGGCGTATGGCCCTGTCTACGTGCGTGGTGTCCGCATCGTTTCGGGCCATTTTCGTCTGTAAAAAACGATGGTGCGGGAGCGTTTTCTGCACGCAAAGAGTGCTGTGCTACGTTGCGCAAATGCGCTGTCGACAGGGCTTTTGGATTGATTTTGTCGCACTTTTCTGGCAACAATTATCTGTTAATGTCATTCTCCACGAACGCGGAGCATGACGCCTCTGGGCACAGAGGAAGCGATGATCGTTGCACCGGTAATCTTCATGCACCGGCACACCGGCATGAACAACTGTCCCTAACCCGTTCCTGAGGAGGTATTCGCGTGAAACGTTTACTTGCAGTCCTGACCGTTCTCGTCGCTCTGGGCATGTCTACCGCCGCCTTTGCCAACAAGCTGATTGTGGCGCATGACACCAACTTCAAGCCCTTCGAGTACAAGGAAGGCGACGAGTACGTCGGCTTCGACATTGACATGTGGAAGGAGATCGCCAAGCGCCTGAATCTGGAATTCACCTTCCAGCCCATGGACTTTAACGGCATCATCCCCGGCCTGCAGGCCGGGAGCATTGACGCAGCCGTGGCCGGCATTACCATCAAGCCTGAGCGTCAGGAAGTGGTGGATTTCTCCGACGGCTACTATGATTCCGGTCTGTCCCTGCTGGTGAAGGCCGACAACACCGCTGTGAACGGCATTGAAGACCTGAAGGATGCCACCATAGCCACCAAGCTTGCCACCTCCAGCGTGGATTTTGCCTACACCTTTGCCAAGAAAGAAAAGGTGAAGCTCTTCCCCAACAACGACGGCATGTTCATGGAACTGCTCTCCGGCGGTGCCGATGCGGTTATCTTTGACATGCCCGTGGTCATGGACTTTGCCTCCAAGTATGAGGGTCAGGTCAAGGTTGTTGGCCCCACTTATCAGGGTCAGGCTTACGGCATCGGCTTCCCCAAGGGTTCCAAGCTCGTTCCCGACGTGAACAAGGCCCTTGCCGACATGAAGGCTGACGGCACCTACGAACAGATGTACATTAAGTGGTTCGGCTTCGCGCCTGCCAAGAACTAGTTTCGTACCCCCTGCGGATACGGGCGCGGTTGCCGCGCCCGTATCCTTTCTCCGTACAACGCGCACCTTCTCTACACGCAAGCAAAGGCTGAATGTTCATGGCTTTTCAGTTTAAAAGCGACGTAATGTGGGAAACCCTGCCCCTGCTCACCAGAGGCGTGGAGATGACCATATACCTTACCGTGGTCGGGCTTCTGTTCGGCTTTTTCATCGGCGTTGCCGCCGGTCTTATGCGCATATCGCGCCCCGCCCTGCCCCGGTACCTCTCGCTCACCTACATTGAAATCATCCGGGGCACGCCCATGGTGGTGCAGGCCCTGTTTCTCTATTTCGGCGTTCCGCTGGCCACAGGCATGCGCATAGCCCCGGTTACGGCGGGCATTATCACCATTGCCGTAAACTCCGGTGCCTATATCGCGGAAATTGTGCGTGGCGCCATTCAATCGGTTGATACCGGACAGGCAGAAGCGGGCCGCTCCATCGGCCTTACCCGCATGCAGACCATGCTCTACATCATCTGGCCGCAGGCATTCCGCCGCATGATTCCGCCGCTGGGCAACCAGTTCATCATCAGCCTGAAAGATACCTCGCTGCTCACCGTCATAGGCGTGGCGGAACTGACCCGGCAGGGGCAGGAAATTGTGGCGGTGAACTTCCGTTCTTTTGAGGTGTATCTCACCGTTGCCCTTGTCTACCTGTGCATGACGCTTTCCATCGCCAAGGTGCTGCGCATGTATGAACGCAAACTCGCCGAGCGCGGTTCCAGATAGGGGACACCTGCCATGAACAATGCTACCCACAGACCCATGATAGAAATACGCGACCTGCACAAACGGTTCGGCGACACCGAGGTGCTGAAAGGCATTAATCTTTCCGTCCGGCAGGGCGAAGTGGTGGTTATTCTCGGGCCTTCCGGATCGGGAAAATCCACAGTGCTGCGCTGCATCAACAGGCTGGAGGAACGCACCTCCGGCACCATTGTGGTAGACGGGCACGACCTGTACGCCCCGGAAACCGACATCAACTACGTTCGCTCGGAAGCGGGCATGGTCTTTCAGCAGTTCAACCTGTTCCCGCACCTTTCTGTCTTGCAGAACGTGACCATCGGCCTTGTGAAGGTGCGGCGCAAATCCCGCGCCGAAGCGGATGCCATTGCCCTGAAGCTGCTGGAAAAGGTGGGCCTGCCGGACAAGGCCAACAGCTACCCGGACCAGCTTTCCGGCGGGCAGAAACAGCGCGTGGCCATTGCCCGTTCGCTGGCCATGTCGCCCAAGGTTATCCTGTTTGACGAACCCACCTCCGCACTGGACCCCGAACTGGTGGGCGAAGTGCTGGACGTTATGAAGAAGCTGGCAACCGAAGGCATGACCATGGTGGTGGTGACGCACGAGATGAACTTTGCCCGCGAAGTGGCTGACCGCGTTATCTTCATCGATCAGGGTGTCATTCAGCAGGAAGGCGACCCGGCCACGTTCTTCAGCAATCCGTCCAATCCCCGGCTCAAGGATTTTCTGGGCAAGGTGGTGGCGCACTAGACGCAGTGCGCCGCCTGCAACGCCTTCGGCCACGTGGCTGAAGACAGCAATAGCCCCCTGCGCGGCATATGCGTCTGTGTGGCGAGATGCCGGTAGAGTTTTTTGTTGACGCTGACTAGACGACTGGTCTAATAGCTTGTCCATGAGCGAAGAAACACGGCAACGCATTATTGAGACAGGGGCGGAGCTTATCCACCGCCAAGGCTTCACGGGCACAGGGCTCAAGGAGATTCTGGAGGCAGCCGGTGTGCCCAAGGGGTCCTTCTACCATTATTTCAAAAGCAAGGAAGCCTTCGGCCTTGCGGTGGTGGACCATTTTTCCGCCAGTTTCGGCCAGATATTTCTGCGTATTGCACGCGACACCTCGCTCTCTGCCTTCACACGCATCCAGACCATACTGAGCACCTTTGAAGACTACTTCCGTCAGCACGGCTGCACACGCGGCTGCCCCATAGGCAATCTTGCGCAGGAAATGGGCGGGCTTTCGGAACCGTTCCAGCAGCACCTGCGTGCCGCCATGGACCGCATGGCAAAGGGCTTTGAGCACCTTATCCGGCAGGGACAGGAGACAGGAGAAATACGGGCCGATCTTGATCCTGCGGAGACAGCCTATTTTCTGGTTTCCTGCTGGCACGGGGCCATTATCCGCATGAAGGTGACCCGCTCCGCTGACCCGCTTATCCTCTGCCGCCGTTTTTTCTCGGAAATTCTGCTCTCCCGGCCAGTTACCTCCCGGTCTGACGCCGAGCCTGCAACCCTGCCTGCCAACCAGTCTGGCGGCCAAGCCTGCCTATAAGATGTTCCGGACAGACCTGCTCCCAGGTTGCCGTGCGGCTTGCCGCCCGGTTTTGTGTACACTTTAACAAGACGACCAGTCTACTACCAAGGAGTCTCCATGTATTCCATCCGTTTCACCACCCCGCAAGACGTTGCCGCCGCCCCCGAATCTGTGCAGAAGATCTACGCAGCCTTTCCTTCGCCCGCGTCCGTTCCGGAGCCGTTGCAGCTTTTTTCCGCCAGTCCGCATCTGCTGGAAAAGCAGTTTGAGCTCATTCGCCACTACACATCGCACCCCGCGCTCAGCTTTCCGCTGCTGGCCGCCATCCGCTACACCGTGGCGCGCTCGCTGGGGTACGGCTGCTGCACGGAGTATAACAGCGCACTGCTGCAACGTTGCGGCATGAACAAGCCGGACCTTGAAGCCCTGTACGACCACGCCGCCGCCCCCGCAGACCTTCCTGCCCTTTCCGGCGAAGGCGCGCTGGAAGACCACGAACAGCTGCTCCTGCGCCTTGTGGCACAGGCTGTGGTCGCGCAGCAGGGCATACCGGCGCAAAGCCTTGCCGAAGCACGAACTGCAGGATGGGAAGACAGGGATATCTTTGATGCCGTGGCACACGGGGCAAACATGCTGAGCATAGCCACCATGGACCGTGCCTTCAGACAGCAGAGAGGGTAGCTGTTTCCGCACCCGTCTTCCGCTCACCCTGCGCGTGTTGCGGCAACGTAGCCATACGCACGAAAAACACGCTCTTGCCGCAGGCCATGCACAGGCAGACAGCCAGACAGGCGTGCAGGCAGGCAGGCAGGGAAGAACATAAGAAATAACCCGTCCCGGAATGCAACGTGCGGGCATGGTTTGGCCATCGCACAGCCCCCATGCCCGCACTTCCCCGTGCTTCCGCATTGCGGAATGAATATCTTCCTTTCAATATTACCCCATATAATGATTGCTTTTTCTCAGCCCTCTGGTAGCACTAAATGTGGCACTCTCTGTCAATGCTGTAAGCGCCTTGTACGGCAACACCACGCCGTACCCTCTGCGCACTGCAAATGGCAAAGAAAGCACCATGCCGCATGCCTTCTGCGGCACGGATTCGGTTCTGGTATTTTATCCGCAATGCATGTACAGTGTGGTCTGACCAATCAACCACTGCCGGAAGACTGGTCGCCACGCCGAGGGGCTATGGATACGCACAATCCCGATCTGGCTGGCACGACAGGGCAGACGAAAATTTACGAGCGCGTTGTGGAACGCATCCGCGAACTGCTGGAGTCCGGCGAAATAAAGCCCGGAGACAAGTTGCCTCCGGAACGCAAACTCGCTGAAGTGTTTAAGGTTTCCAGAAGTTCCCTGCGCGAGGCCATACGCGCCTTGCAGGAAAACGGCGTGCTGGAAAGCCGCCGGGGCGATGGAACCTACGTGTCGCTTCCGCCCGGAGGGGATCTGCTGGCCCCCTTTGCCGAGGTGATGACACAGCAGAGGGTGCGGCTGTGGCAGCTTTTTCAGTTCCGGCAGGCCATTGAACCGCAGATTGCGCGGCTGGCAGCGGAATCGCGCACACAGGGGCATCTGGAAGCTCTGCGGCAACTTCTCTCCATGCAGGAGATGGAATGCGAGGGAGATGAAAACACAGGCTATGCTGACCTGCACTTTCATCAACTCATCGCCATGGCTACCGGCAACCCGCTGTTTCTGGACGTGGTGACCCGCGCCGAGTCCAAACTGGCGGAAACCCGCAACCAATCCCTGCAAAGCGAGGAACGCCGCATCGCATCCTTGCAGGCGCACCGCCGTATCCTGGAAGCCATTGAAGCAGGCGACCCGGATACGGCGGAACTTACCATGCGGGAGCATCTTTCAGAGGTGCAGGGGCTGGTATTTGACGGTGACTCCTGAAGTGCCCGGGAGCGTGAAAACGAACCGGACGCTTACGGTCCGGCATATGCGCTCTGCGCCTGCCCTGCCTTGGAACACAGTAGATACTTGCGGATAACGTTTTGTAATCAGGAGAATTGAATCATGAAAGATGTGCGCACCACTGCACGCGAACGCATGAAAGGTTTCTGCCGCGTCTGTCCCGTCTGCAACGGCAAGGCCTGCGCGGGCGAAGTGCCCGGCATGGGCGGCCTTGGAACGGGTTCTTCCTTCACCGCCAACGTGGAAGCCCTTGCAGACTACAAACTGCGCATGCGCCTCATCCACTCCATCACCACGCCCAATCCCACGACCGAAGTGCTGGGAGTTGACCTTGCCATTCCGGTTATCGCCGCCCCCATCGGCGGTGTTTCGTTCAACATGGGCGGCAAGGTCACGGAAGATGAATACATCGCCGGCAAGCTTAAGGCCTGCGTTGCCAACGGCATCATAGGCTGTACCGGCGACGGCGTGCCCCCCTTCATTCACGAGGCGGGTTTTGCCGCCATCAAAGAAGTGAACGGCAAGGGCATACCCTTTATCAAGCCGTGGGAAGACGCAGAGCTCTACGCCAAGCTGGACAAGGCAGCAGAGACAGGCTGCAAAATCTTCGGCATGGATATTGACGCTGCCGGTCTCATCACCCTTGCCAAGATGGGCCGACCCGTTTCTCCCAAGTCTCCCGCCAAGCTCAAGGAAATTATCGGCCGCGTGCCCGGCAAATTCATCCTCAAGGGCATTATGTGCGTGGATGACGCCAAGGCCGCTGTAGACGTGGGCGCAAGCGCCATAGTGGTTTCCAACCATGGCGGGCGCGTTCTGGATCACACCCCCGGCACCGCGCATGTGCTGTTTGATATTGCGCAGGCCGTGGGCAAAGACATTACCGTGCTGGTGGACGGCGGCGTGCGCACCGGGGCAGACGTGCTTAAAATGGTCGCGCTGGGTGCGGATGCCGTGCTCATTGGCCGCCCCTTCTCCATTGCTACCGTGGGCGGACTGGAGGAAGGCGCCAGCAAATACATTCAGCAACTGCAGGGCGAACTGCTCGCCGCCATGGTGCTCACGGGCTGCAAGAGCCTTGCGGACGCCACCCCGGAAATTCTGGTGGATGTGCTGGGCCAGTAGCCGCCGCTCTCCCCTGTCAACAGGAAAGGCCGCCCCCCGTTCGGGGAGCGGCCTTTTTCAGAAGCCACGGGAAACTCCGGCCCTATATGCCTGTTCAGGCATGGGCCACGAGCTGCTCCTTGGCATCCTCGGCATATCCTCCGTCCACACGGATGATCTGCAACCGGAACTGACGCTCACCCGGTTCACAACGAGGACAGCCGTGGGTCAGAATCATGCATGAGGCGTCCAGTTCCGCGCGCGCCACATCCACTCCCTTCAGAATCTCCGAGGTACGCCCTTTGCTCCACAGCACGGGACGCCCGCAATGTTTGCATTCCACATACATGAGGTCGGGATCAAAGACTCCCACCTCATACACCTGATGATGAAATCTGCGCAGTTCATTGATCGGCTGAAGCATGGCACACCTCCAGAACGGTCTGGCGTACATGTTACCCTAACGGGGAAGTGCCTATGAACCCTTCCGCACGCACTGCGGTACGCGCCCGTTCAGCGCGTCAGCAGGTTCATGGCAGGGCCGAAACAACGTCTTCTCACTAAATGGAGCACTAAAAGGGAAGAAAGTGCCGTGGCCGCCACGATCATGAGCATGACCACAATCTGGTACCGCACGGCGTCTGCCGGGTCTGCCCCGGCAAGAATCTGGCCTGTCATCATGCCCGGAATGGAGACAATGCCCACTCCCATCATGGAGTTGATCGACGGGATCATGCCCGCCTTGAGGGCATTGCGGAACATTTCCCTGCTGGCCTCGCGGAAGTCCCCGCCAAGACACAGCATCATCTCCACTTCGTCCCTACGTCCGCGCAGTTCCGAGAAAAACCGCTCCAGACATATGGCCAGCGCGTTCATGGAGTTGCCCGCCACCATCCCCCCTATGGGGATAAAGTACTGCGGCGACCACCACGGGTCTGCGCCGATGATGACACCCGTTACAAGGAACGTCACAAGGGAGTAACTTACCATTACTGATAACATGGTCGGGGCATAGTAGTCCACGCTCTTTTCCTTCACCCGCCCCTTGATAATGCGCACAGAAAAATAGGTCATGCACAGATACACGGCCATAACCAGCAGTGCACTGTTCAGATTGAATATGATCTTAAGCAGATAGCCCATGGCAAACAACTGCGCGAAGGTGCGCACCGTGCCCACGGCAATATCTTTTTGCAAACGCAGTTCATACACCACAGAGGCAATGCCCGCCACGGCGACCAGCAGCAGCGCCACTCCAAGCTGCCATACCGAAATCTGCATATACGCCCCGTTCATGCGGCCTCCTCCACCCGCCCGTCCCGTACTGTCAGGCACCGGTGTACGGCAACGGGGCAATACTCCGAATGGGAAACCATGAGCACGGTCATACCTGCCGCATTCAGTTCTTCCGCCATGCGTTCCACAATCCCCCGGCTTTCCCTGTCCAGCGCGCTGGTGGGTTCATCCATCAGGAGCAACGCAGGCCGCAGCAGCAGCGAGCGGATGATGCACAGCCTTTGCCGCTGCCCCACGGAAAGAGCCCGCGCGTCATCTTCCAGCCGCACTCCGGCAAGAGCGAGTCTCTCCAGCCAGCCGCGCAGGGCCTCGTCATCCGGCTTTGCCTCTCCCCTGTTTACGGCGAACCCGAAGGGCAGCAGCAGATTATCCCGCACCGACCCTTCCGCCACAACAGGGGTCTGCTGGACAAACCCTATGCGCCGCCGCAGCAGGGGCGGCGCGTATTCCGCGAGCGGCGTTCCTTGAAACCGGATAACACCGGATTCAGGTTCCTCCAGCCGTGCCGCCAGCCGCAGCAGGGTGGACTTGCCGGAACCGGAAGGCCCGGCGATCATGACAAAGTCGCCCGGGGCAACCGCCAGATTGACCGCGTGCAATCCCTTGCCGCCCGGCCACGTATATGAGACGTTGACAAACTCCATGCCCGTTTCCATAGTCTCCTTTCCTGCCGCGAAACATACCCGCGACAGTATTCCATAATGCCAGTATATTCCGAACTGTGGCCCGCTGTCATGACATTTTCGCCCGGCACGCCCACGTGATACAAAACAGGGTAGCCCGGTGCTGCCGCCAGTGTCCCTACCGACCCCGCAGCCCGTTCTGCGCACAAGGCCCGCAAGGCACGCACGATATATGAGCACGCACACCATGCAAGACAAGCCCGAATACACCAGCAGCACGCAGCAGCGCCGGGCCATACGCGCCCTGCCGCCGGACCTTCGCAACCAGATAGCCGCAGGCGAAGTGGTGGAACGCCCCGCCTCTGTCATAAAGGAACTGGCGGAAAACAGTCTGGACGCCGGAGCCACGCACATAGACGTGGCCATTGAAGACGGCGGGCAGACCCTGATTATGGTGCGGGACAACGGGGCGGGCATTCCCGCTGAGGAACTGGAGCTTGCCGTCACCCGCCACGCCACCAGCAAGGTCTACAGCCTGGATGAACTGATGCGCGTGGGCAGCTTCGGCTTCCGGGGCGAGGCCCTGCCCTCCATTGCTTCTGTCTCCACCTTTTCCATCACCTCCGCTCCGGCTTCCGAAACGGGTGACGCGGCCAGTCCGACAGGTCCGGCAGGTCCGACAGGTCCGGCAAGTTCCGCAAGTCCGGCAGAAGCCTTCCGCATTGTTGTGGAGCACGGCATGGTGCGCGAACAGGGGCCGGCCGCCCTGCACCGAGGCACACTGGTGGAGGTGCGCAACCTCTTCGGCAACGTGCCCGCACGTCTCAAATTTCTTAAAACCCAGAGCACCGAGGCAAAACGCTGCCAGGACCTGCTGGCCCGTCTTGCTCTTGCCCGCCCGGACGTGGGAGTGACCTTTTCCATCGGCAGGCGGGAGGTATGGCGTTTTCCTGCCAATCAGTCGCTGCGCGACCGGCTCTCTGTGCTGTGGCCGCCCGCCATTACGGAAGATATGCTGCCCTTTGACGCGGTGCGGCAGGGCTGCCGCGCCCACGGGCTTGCCGGACACCCGCAGAAGGCCCAGCCCCGTGCGGACAGGATGCTCTTCTGGGTTAACGGCCGCGCCGTGAACGACAGGCTTATGCTGCGTGCGGTACGCGATGCCTACAAGGGCAGGCTGCTCAGCAAGGAATATCCTCAGGTGGCCCTGTTCCTTGAACTGGACCCGGAGTGGGTGGACGCCAACGTGCATCCCGCCAAGAGTGAGGTGCGCTTCCGCGATGAAAATGCCGTGTATCTGGCGGTGCGGCGTGCCGTGGAACAGGCACTGGAGAGCCTGACATCGCTGGACATGGTGGCCCCCGGCACAGACCCCTTTGCCGCTGCCCGCTCCTCTGCCGGAGTTGCGGCGGGCCAAAGCGCCCCGAACGGGGGGAGGAGTGCGGAAAATGGTGCCATTCCGGCTCATCCGGTAAATACGGCCAGACCCCAAGGGTTCTGGGGGATGCTGGACAGTGCCCCGGTTATTCCGCGCCAGCAGGCGCAAAGCCCCGCGAACCAGACCGCGCACCAACCGGCAGCCGGTGCGACGGATGCATACTCCCCCACAGGCTACGGAGAAAATTCGGAAGAAGGGACCGCCCCCAGCAGGCAGGGCCATGCCGATGCAGCTTCCGGCACGGATGCCCGGCGCGACCTGACCGGTGCACGGGATACGCGGCATTCTGGCGATGCGGACGACACGGGGGAAGACCACCCGGTGCGCATTGCCTTTACCCCTGCCCCCGGCGTGCGGCGGGACAGCATGCCCGCCGCGATGGAAGCCCGCGAACCGGCTGGGTATGCCGTGGCATCCGGCCCAACGCCTGCCGCCCGCTATGCCGGGGAGCATATACGCCATGCTTCTGGAGAGACTGGAGAAGCTGGGGAAGACGTGCATGCTGCGGACGGCACGGCACAGGAGGCGCACGCCGCCCCCGCCGGCATTACCGTGGGCGACCTGACCTATATGGGGCAGGTGGGCGATACCTATCTTCTTGTGCGGCAGGGGCGCGACAGGCTTCTTGTGCTGGACCAGCACGCCGTGCACGAACGCATTCTCTATCAGCGTATCCGGCGCGAAGCCTCGCAGGGGCACTCCCAGCTGCTTGCCATTCCCATGAGCCTGCCCCTGCACGCCTCGGAATCGGCCCGGTTGCAGGAAATATGGACGGAGCTTGGCGACATGGGCTTCTCCCTGCAAACGCGGGGCAGCGGTGCGGTGGCGGTGCTGGGCATACCCGCCTCGCTCACGCAGGCCGAGGCGCGCGATTTTCTGCGCGAGGCCCTGTCGGGGCAGTCCCGGTCCATGGACGACATGTGGGTGCTCATGGCCTGCAAAAGCGCCATAAAGGCCAACCAGCGGCTCACACCGGATGAGGCGGCGGGCCTTATCGCCCAGTGGCTGGAGGTGCCGGACCGCGCCTACTGCCCCCACGGCAGGCCCACCATGCTGCAGTTCGACTCCGCCACGCTGGAGAAGCTCTTCAAGAGAAAGGGCTAGCCCGTTCTGTTCCGGCGCGGTTTCCCGGAAGAGACGCTCTGCTCCGGCGCGGCCCTCCGGAAGAGGCGCTCTGCTCCGGTATGCCGCGCTTTTTTCAACGCACCGGTTGCCACGGCATGACCCGCAGGGGTATAGAAGGTTATACTGGACGGGCCGCGTCCCCGCTCCGTATGCTGACCACTCAACTCCCGCAGGTGCGGTGACGGTAAGGCGGGCGCGGACAGTCCCGTATACCCGCGTGCGCGGCTTCTCCGGAAACAGCCCGGAACTGCGCGTTACGGCAACCGGTTCCCGCCCAAAGCAGAACGAGGCATGCATGCTGCCCGATACGCTTTCAGATTCCATACCCCCGGAGGCTCCGCCCCGGAACGGATACACCATCCTGACCGTGGAGGACGACCCCGTTGTCCGCGATTCCATAGCCTTCTGGCTGGAAGACGCGGGCTTCACCGTACTTCAGACAGACAACGGTCTTGCGGGATTGCAGATATTCCGTGACGAAAAGCCGGATGCCGTTCTGCTTGACCTGGGCATACCCGGCATAGAGGGCGGCAAGCTCCTGCGGCTGCTGGCGGGGGAATCGCCTGACATTCCCATCATCATCGTTTCCGGCAGGGCGGAGATAGACGACGCCATAGCCGCCTTTAAATCCGGCGCGTGGGACTACATCACCAAGCCCATCGTAAACATGGACATGCTGGAAAAGACGGTGCGCAACTGCCTTGAGTTTAAATCGCTCAAGGAGCGCGTGAGCATTGCGGAAAACCGCTACTACTCTCTGGTACGCAACCTGCCCGTGGTGGTCTTTTCCATGGACGGACGGCTGCAGCTTAATTTCATCAACGCCACATGCGCCGCCGTGACGGGCTATGCCCCGGAGACGGCACTGGGCCACCCGGACTGGTTCATGGGCCACATCCACTGCCCGGAACAGGATGCCTCGCGCGCGGCATTTTCCGCCGCCTTTGCCAACCCCTCGGAACCGTTTTTCCACGAATTTCAATTTCAGCATCGCAACGGGTATCTCGTCCAGTTGCAGGCAACCTCCATAAGCATTGTGCCGCCGGATGCCAAAAACGGCTTTGCCGGACGCATGGACGGCGTGCTCACGGATGTGACGGAACACGCCTTTCTGGACAAGTTGCTGGTGCAGAGGGAAAAACTGAACACGCTGGGTGCCATGGCGGATGAGATTGCCCACGAATTCCGCAACCCCATCTTTGCACTGGGCGGCTTTGCCCGCAGGCTCAGGGAAAAAATGCCCGAACTGCCCGAGGCCGAGATAATTCTTTCCGAAGCCCAGAGGCTGGAAGTGCTGCTGAACCGCCTGCGCGATTATCTCAGCCCGGTATCCGTGAACCTGCAGGAATGCTCGCTGAACGGCATATTCCGCTTCTGCGCGGACATTATGCGCCCCCGGCTGGCAAAAAACGGCATAACCCCGGTGCTGGAACTGGACCCTTCTCTGCCGCCCGTGCAGTCGGACCACAACATTCTTGCCCACATAGGGATGAACCTTATCACCAATGTAAGCCTGCAGATGGCGCGGGACGAAACCCTGATCCTGCGCAGCAGCCTCTCGCCGGGGCAGCAGCACATATCGGTCATCGGCCCGCTGCACACCACCGTGGCCCTGCACCCCGAGCATGTGCTCATGCCCTTTGAACAGGACGGCCCTTCACAGGGGCTTGCCGTGGCGCACCGCCTTGCCAAGGATGTGGGGGGGCTGCTCTCGGTGCGTCAGGAAGAGGGGATGCTCACGCTCACCCTCAGCCTGCCCGCATAGCGTACACGGCCCAAATGGTGAGGAAGAATACGATGGGGTAGCGCCCTGCGGCCTGCCCTATCCGCTTCGCCGGGGCGTACGCTGTCCGATAGGTTATACGCTGTCTGGTCGGTCGCACGCTGTAAGCAGGACACGCCTCGCCGATCAGACCGTGCGCGGGCCGAACAGGGCGTGCAGCTCTGCCGTTTTCCGCTTCAGGTCGTCCCGCACGGCCCCCTGCATGGCGGCACGCAGCCCTGCCACGTCCCGGTCGCGGAACAGCCCTTCCAGCTTGATCTTGTTGCCGTGAATATGCCCGCTCTGGGCCGTGGTGCGCGCCTGACGCAGGCTGGAGTGCTGCACATGGCGGATGCGGACCGCCCCGTTGTACACGGACGCGAAGCCCCCGAGGCAGGAGCGGATGTCGCGCTCCAGATCGTCGAACTGGCTGGGAGAAAAGCGGATGTCGAATCCGCCGCAGGCATCCAGCGCGCGCATGTTCAGCAGGTGGCAGCAGCCGGAAACATGCAGGCAGGGCCGGGTGTACCGGAGCATGGACGTGTCGCTCTGTCCCATGGGGTAGGAATAGACGAAAATGCGCTCCGCCATGTCCCCGAACATCTTCCGCCCGTGTTCCTGCGGCAGCAGATGAAAGTCCGCCCCCTGCACATGGTGGGGCGGCCCGTGGTCGGTGATGGTGCAGCCCACCGCGCCCGCGCCGGGATGCGCCGCCGCCGTGTTCCACAATCCGGCAAGCCAGCCCTGCGGCAGCAGAATATCGTCATCCAGAAAGGCAACCCATGACCGGGCGCGCACCTCGGGCAGGGTGAGCAGCCAGTTGCGGGCGGCGGGTGCCCCCACGTTCACCGGCAGCCGGATATCCCGGAACAGGCCCGGCTGCCACCATGCGCGGGCGGCGGCTATCACATCCTGCGTGGCATCGGTGGAGCCGTTATCCAGCACAAAAACGGGGGAGGCCCCGGTTTCCGTGGCGCGCAGGCTTTCCAGCGTCTGCCGCAACAGATCGGCCTTGTTCCATGAATACAGCAGAATGGCAGTGGCGGTGGCGGCATTGTGCAGGTCGGCACCGGGGGCGGGGCAGGCAAGTTCGTACGTGAGCAGGGTCAGATTGGGGTGGAACCCCGTTGCCCGCCACAGCCCCGCGCAGGCGGATGCCGCCGCGCCGGAGTCGCCGCGACGGGCAAGCAGCCCTGCCGTGCGCATGGTCCGCCACAGGGCGAACCCTTTATGCGTCACACGATCCAGAGCGGCAAAGGCCTCATGCGCCTGCATGTCCGCATCGCCGCAGGCATACAGGGCGTGCAGAACGCATCCGGCGTGCAGCCGCGCAATGAGGGCATGCCGCTGGGGCACATCGTCCGGCATGGCTTGCACAAGGTGCCGGGCAAGGTCGAAGAATCCCGCATCCAGCGCCCGCTCCAGCCCCTCGCGGAGCCAGAACAGCGGCCCGCCGCCTCCGGGACGGAGCCTGCCTGTACCGAACGGCAGGGCCTTCCACAGTTCGTCTTCCGTTTCGGCGCAGCGAAGGGCCTCGCATTCCGGACTGTGCGCTTCGGGCGGCTGCGCCAGCGCGTGCCAGCAATCAAAGGGCAGACGGTCTTGCCCGTCCCGCCGGCTGCCTGAACGCACGCCCAGGCCTGCACCCGGGCCTGCATCTGAAAATCCGGTCGGGCATGTGGTTGCGATACCGCCCGCAAGCATATCCTGTCTGGAAGAAGCTGCGGCAACACCCAGCAGACGCGCGTCCAGCGGGTCTTCCTGCAATGCCCAGACAAGCATCTCCCGCGCAAACCGCCGGCACAGGTCCGCGCCGCTCTCCGGGTGCGCCCCGTAAGGCGCGGATGCCGGTGTGCCGGTGCGCTGGGTATCTGCAGCCTGCAAGGCCGTGACGATATGCCGCCAGACATGCTCACGCCCCACCGCGCCGTATTCCAGCGTGGGAACGGCATCAAAAAGCACATCAAGCCCGGAAGGAGTGAACGCCTGAATCATGGGGCACCCGCGCAGCCGGCTACAGGAAGGGGACGGGAAACGCCGCAGGGCCGGTCACTGCCTGCGGCACGTTACAGATACGGGTCTACCTGCGCCAGATAGTTCTGCACATAATCCCGCGCGCCGTCTTCAAGGCTGCGGAAGCGGACGGGGCATCCGGCATCCGCGAGGCGGCGCATGGGAGCCTGCGTGAAATACTGATACTTGCCGCGCAGTTCTTCCGGCATATCCATGTACTCTATGACAGGTTCGCGCTCCATGGCGGCAAACACGGCACGGGCAAGGTGGTTCCATTCCCGCGCAGTGCCGGTGCCCACGTTGAACAGGCCGTTGGCATCGGGATTTCTGAGCAGCCACCACATCGCGTCCACGCAGTCTTTCACGTACACGAAGTCGCGCATCTGCCCGCCATCGGCATAGTCCGGGTGGTACGAGCGGAACAGCTTCATCACGCCGGTTTCCCCTATCTGCGAAAACGCCTTACAGACCACGCTCATCATGTTGCCCTTGTGGTACTCGTTGGGCCCGTACACATTGAAGAATTTGAGGCTGGCTATCTGGTCCAGCCTGCCTTCGCGGTGTGCCCAGAGATCGAAAAGCTGCTTGGAGTACCCGTACATGTTCAGCGGCTTGAGCCGCAGCATGGTCTGCACGGAATCATCAAAGCCCAGCGAGCCGTCCCCGTAGGTGGCGGCGGAACTGGCGTTGATGAACCGCGCACCCTGCCCCAGCGCAAATTCGCACATGGCCTTGGTGTAGCGCAGGTTGTTGTCCATGAGGAAGTCGGCATCGCGTTCCGTGGTGGAGGAGCAGGCTCCCATATGGATGACGGCCTCTACCTCCCACGGCACCTCGTCGTGCAGCACAAGGTCCAGAAAGGCGTCCCGGTGCAGGTATTCCGCATAGGTGCGGTTGACCAGATTCTTCCACTTTTCCGTGCTGGCCAGATTATCCACCACCACGATGTCTGTTATGCCCATCTCATTGAGTTTCCAGACCATGGCGCTGCCGATGAACCCCGCCCCTCCGGTGACAATATACATGCCTCTCTCCTTGCCGCCCGTTTCCGCCGTTGCCGCCGTGCCGCCGTGTTCCGCACAGCAGCCGCAGCCGTGCCCGTGATTGCCGTGCGGCCCGTGATGGTGATGATGTGCAGCCATATTCCGTGCGCCTTACCTTGTACGCTGTCTGTTGGAAAAACGTGCTTTATGCAGACGGCTATGCCGCTGCGGGTGCAGATTCGCGCTCCACCTGCGGGCCGTGCTCTGTGACCACCACGCGCAGCCCGAAGATGTGAGCCGTTTCCGAAAGGGGACGGCCGAAATAAAAATCCATCTCGTTGGCGGGAATGTCCGCCTTTTCGCGCACCACAGCGCGGAACGCCATGTCAAAGCGCACGGCTTCCGCAAAGGCTTCACGCGCGGCAGGGTCCTGATCAAAGGCGGCGGCAAGCCGTTCCAGCATGGGGTATCCGCACTTTTCCTCATGCACGCGCACCAGTTCCGCCGCACCGGAGTCCGCGCCCAGAATATCCTCACGGGTCACGCGGTCCTTGTTGTACATGGCTTCAATGGTTTCCGGGTTCCAGCAGTCCAGCGCGCGGCATTCCGACGGGCGGTCGGCATAGATGAAGCACAGCCTGTCCACCACGTTCAGGAAACAGCAGGTCCACGAGGCGGCATCGCGCCCGCGCAGCTTCACAATCTCCTCTTCCAGCGGCACCAGCCCGCCGGAAATCTGGTCGCGCATCAGTTCGCCGCGCCGGAAGGTGATGAGATCCTTGTAGCCGAAGGCACCCTTTTCCAGCAGTGCCATGTCCTGTCTGTGCAGGGCGGGGCCGCCCTTGGCGCAGCAGGTGGCGCAGCGCGTACATTCTCTCTGTATGGTCTGACCCATTGCGGTCTCCTTGTCTGACGATATCTGGTACTATCTGGTAAATCTGGCAAACTTGTCTGCGCCTGACTGTATATGACCGTATCTGACCGTATCTGGCATTGTCTGGCAGTATTTACCTGTTAAAAAGTCACTTCCTGCGGGCTGTTATTGATGCGGTGCAGGCGCAGGACGTGTTCAAACGCATTCGGGCCTGTCCGTGCCTGTTCGTGCATGTTCGGGCCTGTTCGTGCATGTTCGGGTCTGTTCGTGCATGTTCGGGTCTGTTCGCACATGTTTAGGCCTGCTTAGGCCTGTTTTGGCCTGTTTAGACATGTTCAAAAAGACGCGCAACCGGACATGCGAAAGCCCCTGAACAGCACGCAGCAACGCGGCTGACCGCCTTGCCGGGAACGTCTCAGGCCCTGCGTTGCACGCTGCGCACGGCGCGCACGCCGAAACGGCAGGTAAAGTCCTGCCAGCCCACAAACCCCATGGACGCGCTCACAAACCATGCCGCCATATACGACTTCCTGTCACACGTCCAGAGCACGTCATGCGCCCCGTGCGTTCCCGTATCGCCAAAAACAGGTGCCGCGCAGTAATCGCCCAGCATGGGCGGCTCGCGCAGCACGGTGGTCAGTTCCTCCACGGTGGGCAGCCGCCAGTCCGCGTATCCGGCAAAGCCGGTCTCATTCAGCAGGGCAACATACTCATGGGCTTCCTGCCATGTCAGGGGATACTCGCTGCTCCCGCGCACCCACATGCAGCCGGAGGCTTCATCACGCACGGTGCCGTCTCCGTTGTCTTCCAGCAGGGGAAGCGATGCGGCACCGCCCGGAAAAACGGGCCGCCACAGCGCGTCCAGCCCGAACCGGCTGCGCGCCTCATGCACCCCCACCTTGCAGGGTTCCCGGCGGACCACACGGGGGGCTCCCCCGGCATCTTCCGGCGCACGGACAGGCCCGGTTTCGTCATCCAGCAGGTTGCACACGCTACGCACCCTGCCCCGCCAGCGGTCGCGCAGCCTGCGCAGTTCCGCCGCCATGGTGTGGGCATCGGCAAACCTGTCCTGCGCGTGTTCCGCCGTGGCGGTATGGAAAAATTCGTCCCATGCCCCGTCCAGATCATCGCTGTACCGGCTGGCGGGGGGAATACGCTGCCCGCCGTTGCCGCTGCGCGCCGCCTCACGCGCCAGCAGGGTGTCGTCATTGGGCAGAACGCCGGTGAGCATGCGGTACAGCATGATGCCCACGGGAAACAGGTCCGCCCTGCCGTCCACGCCGTCCGGGTCGCGCTCCTGCTCCGGGGGCGCATAGTAGGGCGACCCCACCTTTACCCCGCGCGGCCGCTCCTGCACGGGCGCGGTTTCGCCGCGCAGCCGGGAAAGGCCGAAATCGATGAGTTTTACCTCGTCACGTCCCGTGACCATGATATTGAAGGGCTTTACGTCACGGTGCACGATGCCTGCGTGGTGCATGCGCGCAAGGGCGTCCAGCGTTTGCAGGGCATAGCCCACGGCGCGGTCCAGCGGCAGCCGCCGGGTGGGTGCCTCCACCCTGTAGCTTTCTCCCAGCAGCATACCCAGATTGAGGCAGTAATATTCCATGACAAAGAACGGACGCCGCTCGCCGCCCACCACCGCTGTGTCGCAGTCCCAGACTGAGGCAATGTTCGGGTGGTCCAGCGCAGCCATCATGCGCGCCTCTTTTTCAAAGGCTGCCGCAAGCGCGTCCATGCCCATCAGGTCTTCCAGCACATCTGCCGGACGCAGCAGTTTAAGCGCCGCAATGCGCCCCGTCAGCGGCTGCGCCACCTTGTATACCGCGCCCATGCCGCCCCTGCCGAGCAGCCCGCGCACCTCGTAGCGGCCTATCTTCATATGTTCTCCGCCATAGCGCTATCTTCCGCGCAGCCTGTCCGCATACCGCTGCGGCATGCCCGCCGCCGCGAACTTGCTGATCGTGGTTTCCACATCGTATTCCACAAACCGCACTGCCAGCCCGCGCGTGTGCGTGTCCCACAGCACGTACTTGGCGCGGGGGTCGCCATCGCGGGGCTGCCCCACCGCGCCTATATTCACCAGATACCGCATGGCCGTATCCAGCGTCCGCACCCCTTCCCGCAGCGGCTCGCGGCGCACGGCGGTTCCGTCCCACGCCACAAGCTCCAGTTCGTGAGTGTGCCCGATAAACGCCACCGGCTCCGCAAACGAACCGAACAGGTCACCAAACTGCCCTTCGTCTACTTCATACAGATACTTCAGGGCGGAATCGGGCGGCAGCCCGTGGACGAACAGGGCGTTATGCCGCTGCAGCGTCATGGGCAGGGTCTTAATGAAGTCCACCGTCTCATCGCCCACCAGCTTGCAGGTGCGGTTCAGCGCCTCGCGCGACTGCGAATTGAACCACCTGCGGCAGTCCGACCGCGCCACCCCCAGCTCATGGTTGCCCGCCACGGAAAGAATACCCCGCTCACGCAGCAGCCTTATGCAGGCTTCCGGGTCCGGCCCGTACCCTACAACGTCGCCCAGAGAGATGATCTCTTCCGGCGGTGACGCAAGGGAATCCATATCCGCGAGCACGCTGGCAAACGCCTCAAGGTTGGCGTGTATGTCTGAAAGCACGGCTATTCGCATGGCCGCACCCTAGCAGGAAAACGGGGGAAGGCAAATCGCGTAAGCGCGGCAAACGGCGCTTTCCGTTGCCATGACGCACTCCTTGGGCTACGGTGGGATAAGCCTTTCCCCTGCTCTGCGCCCGCTGTGCAGCAAAGGAATATGGCCGTCATTCGCATGGCACTCTGTTGATAGAATGTGGACAGAATCATGAAGTGATATGGCGCGCGCATGCTGAACCGCGCCGCAACCATAACGAGGAAAAGGAAGCTTCCATGCACATAGCTATGATGGGTCTGGGCAGAATGGGTATGAACATGGCCCGCCGCCTGTTGCGCGGCGGCCACACGGTAACTGTGTGGAACCGCTCTGCCGACAAGGTGCGGCAGATGGTACAGGAAGGCGCGCAGGGAGCGGATTCACCGGAAGCGATGGTGCGGATGCTCCCGCAGCCGCGCATTGTGTGGTGCATGCTCCCGGCGGGCGATGTGACCCGCCAGACACTGGAAACACTGGCGGGTCTGCTCTCTCCCGGCGACATGGTGATAGAAGGGGCAAACTCCTACTGGCGTGACGATGCCCCGCAGGCGGCCATGCTGGCGGAACGCGGCATAGGATACGTGGACGCGGGCGTTTCCGGCGGCATTTGGGGACTGGAGGAAGGCTACTGCACCATGGTGGGCGGCGATGCGGCCCACGTTGCCCTTGCCGCCCCCGCGCTGGATACCCTTGCCCCCGCCGATGGCTGGCGGCACGTGGGACCTGTGGGGGCCGGGCATTTTGTCAAGATGGTCCACAACGGCATTGAATACGCGCTGATGGAATCCTACGGCGAAGGGTTCCAGCTGCTGCGCGAAGGCCCCTTCCCCGGTCTGGACCTGCACGCCGTGGCTGCCCTGTGGAACAGGGGGAGCGTGGTGCGGTCGTGGCTGCTGGAACTGCTGGAGGCCGCGCTGCAAAAAGACCCGCAACTGGATTCCATTCAGGGCTACGTGGAAGATTCCGGCGCGGGACGCTGGACCGTGCTGGAAACCGTGCACCACGGTGTTGCCGCCCCCGTGCTGGCGCAGGCGCTATACCGCCGCTTTGCCTCCCGGCAGGACAACGCCTTTTCCAACAGGGTGCTGGCGGCCCTGCGGAACGAGTTTGGCGGGCATGCCGTAAAACGGAGCTGACCGCCGCCCCATAACGGCTGCCACAGCCCGACGCGGCTGGCGTATGCGCCCTGCGCCGCCTCCGGCTGCATGGCACCGGAATAGGCCATCCGGCGTGTGTGCCCCCCGCAATCTGCACCGGCACTACACGCGCCGGGGCAACGGGTCGTGAACACGTGAAAAGACAGGAGACACCCCCGTGGAAACGCGTTTTACCCTGCAACAACCCAACGTCTGCGCGGAAGCCTCGGCAGAGGACTGCGGCATTGTCGTCTTCGGCGCATCGGGCGACCTTGTGCAGCGCAAGCTCATTCCTGCCCTGTACGGGCTGCATCTGCGCAATCTGCTGCCTTCCCGCTTTTACATTCTGGGCTTTGCCCGCTCAGACATGACGGACGAGCAGTTCCGCGGACGCATGCGCGAGGCCATAACCGCTGCCCACGCGGAGCATCCCGCCGCCGTGGCGCAGGAGAAGCTGGACGCCTTTCTCGCCATGTGCCGGTATGTTTCCGGCGACTACAACGATCCCCGCGCCTACGAACGCCTTTCCATGCGCTGCTCCACCTGCGACCGTGACTTTGACGCCACAGGCAACCGCCTCTTCTACCTTGCCCTGCCGCCCGACCTGCACCCCGTTGTCACCCGGCGGCTGGCGGAAGCCGACCTCACGGATGAAGGCCCGCAAGGCAGACCGTGGGCGCGGGTGGTGTTTGAAAAACCCTTCGGGCACGACCTTGCCTCCGCCCTGCATCTGGACAGCCTGCTCGGCAGAACGCTGGCCCCCTCGCAGATTTTCCGCATGGACCACTACCTTGGCAAGGAGACCGTGCAGTCTGTGCTCATGTTCCGCTTTGCCAACGCCATCTTTGAACCGCTATGGAACCGACGCTACATTGACCACGTGCAGATAACCACGGCGGAATCGCTGGGCGTGGAGCACAGGGGCGGCTACTACGACAACGCAGGCTGCCTGCGCGACATGTTTCAGAACCACATGCTCCAGATGCTCGCCATAACCGCCATGGAGCCTCCGGCCTCGTTTCAGGCCGAAAGCGTGCGCGACGAGCGGGTCAAGCTCATGCGCTCGCTGCGCCCATGGCCATGCGGAGATACGGGCGGCGAACTGTGCAACTGGGTGGTACGTGCGCAGTACGAAGCGGCTCCCGGCGGGGCTTCCTCCCTGCCCGCCTACCGCAACGAGCCGGATGTGGCCCCGGATTCCGTGACGGAAACCTACGTTGCCGCAAAGGTACTTATCGATAACTGGCGATGGCAGGGTGTGCCCTTTATGCTACGTTCCGGCAAGGCGCTGCACCGCAAGGTTACGGAAATTGCCGTCACCTTCCGGCGGGTGCCGCATGTGCTGTTCGGCCTTTCTTCCAAGGCGCAGATGCCCGCCAACGTGCTGGTGCTGAAAATTCAGCCGGACGAGGGCATAGACCTGACCATTCAGGCCAAGCAGCCCGGTCCCAAGTCGTGCATGTCCACCATGGCGCTCTCCTTCAAGTACAAGGATATCTTCGGCGTGACCCCGCCGGACGCCTACGAACGGCTGCTGCTGGACTGTATGCAGGGCGACCGCACCCTGTTCTGGTCGCGGGAGGAAGTGGAGGCCGCATGGTCGCTCATTGATCCCGTACTCAGCGAATGGGCAGCACACCCGCAACGCTGCCCCCTGCACACCTACCCTGCCGGAAGCTGGGGCCCGCAGGCGGCGGATGCGCTTATGCGGTCCATCGGCGCGCGCTGGCGCAGACCGCCGGAGATGGGCGGCACGCACGAGCAGCCCTGAGGCCGCGCACCGGAAATATTTGCAAACCGCCCCGTTTTGGGCTATCCGACACGCTACACACCATTTTCCGAACCTGAAAGCAAAGTCCGGCGACCTGTTCCCGGCCCAAGCATACCATGCGCAAAGCTTCCATCGGCCTCACTCCCGAATGCGTTCCCTCACTGGCACTCACCGGCCTTGGCACCATTGCCTTCGGCCTTATGGACTGCTGGTTCATGACCACGGTGTTTCTGCTGCTGTTCGCCTTCTGCCTGCACTTTTTCCGCGACCCGGAACGCGTGGTGCCCACCGCGCCCGACCTTGCCGTAAGCCCTGCCGACGGCAAGATAATCAAGGTGCAGCACATGCCGGACCCCTTTACCGGCGAACCGCGCCAGTGCATCTGCGTATTCATGAACGTGTTCAGCGTGCATGTGAACCGCGCCCCTGTGGCGGGTACGGTGGCTGCCATTTCGTACCATCCCGGCAAGTACCTGAACGCCGCATGGGACAAGGCCAGCACCGACAACGAACGCTGCGCCTACAATATGCAGGACACCGAGGGACGCCACTGGACCATGGTGCAGATTGCAGGGCTTATTGCCCGGCGCATTGTCTGCCGCGTGGATGAAGGCGACAGCCTTGCCCGCGGCGAGCGGTTCGGCATGATCAAATTCGGCTCGCGGGTTGACCTTTACCTTCCGGACGACTATGTTCCCTCTGTAAGTGTTGGCGAACAGGTGTTCGCAGGCCAGACCGTTCTTGCCCGCAAGCGGGACGGCGGCAACCCGTAATACCACACGGCACGAGCCGGATTCATTGAAAAAAAGACACACGGCAGACGCATGAGCACGCAACGCGCCACCCCCCGCAGGGGTGTGTACATTCTCCCCAACCTCTTCACCACGGCAAGCCTGTTTTCAGGTTTTCTGGGGCTGATCTGGGCTGCGCAGGGGAATTTTGAAGGTTGCGCCATGGCCGTGCTCTTTTCTGCCCTCATGGACGGGCTGGACGGCAAGGTGGCCCGCCTGACCAACACTGCCAGCGAATTCGGCGTACAGTACGACTCGCTGGTAGACCTTGTGGCCTTTTGCGTTGTTCCTGCCTTCATGATCTACATGTGGCACCTGCAGGACTTTGGCCGCTTGGGCATAGCCGTGGCGTTTCTCTTTGCCGCATGCGGCGCGCTGCGTCTGGCACGGTTCAACATATCCACCGCCGTTACGCCCAAAAAGTTCTTCATAGGCCTGCCCACACCTGCGGGCGGCTGCACCCTTGCCACCATGGTCTTCTTTGCCCCGTATCTGCCGGAGTATCTGCAGGACCATTTCGGTGCCTTTGCCCTTGGCGCCACCCTGATTACTTCCTTCCTCATGGTCAGCCGGGTGCGCTACGCATCCTTCAAGGAATACGGGTTTCTCAAGGCCCATCCGTTCTCTTCGATGGTTTCTGCCATCCTCATCTTCGTGCTCGTGGCTTCCGAGCCGAAGCTGCTGGGATTTCTGGTGTTTGCCGGATACATCATTTCCGGCCCCGTATACACCTTCGCCTACCTATCCCGGCGTTCTCCCAAGCTACTAAACGACCTATCTTCCTAGGTCGTGTGAGTAGTCACACTCCTCTTTTCCCCCTTTTCATTTCGTGTATACTTCGCCCCCTTGCAGTGTAAGGCGGGCAGGCAGCAAGCAACGCGGACCGTTCCGCACAAGGCCATAGGAGCACCTGATGGCACACGCAGTCGTACACATGCAGCGCAGGCACCTGAACCACCTGTCGTTTGTCAGGCAGTTTGCCAACCTCCGACTACGCAAGGCAGCCCGGTACACCGGGCAGCCTGCGCAGCAGAGATAATGCCTGAACAAACAACAGACGCGGCATGCCGCGAGAAAAGGAGCAATCACCATGTCCGACAAGGTTTTCATATTCGATACCACCCTGCGTGACGGCGAACAGTCCCCCGGTGCAACCATGAACATGCAGGAGAAGATCCGCCTCGCCCGCCAGCTGGAAACGCTGGGCGTAGACATCATGGAAGCCGGGTTTCCCGCCGCCAGCCAGGGCGACTTCGAAGCCGTGCAGGCCATTGCGAACACCATCAGAGACGTGCAGGTGGCGGGCCTGTGCCGCGCCATAGAGCCGGATATAGACCGTTGCTGGGAAGCCATAAAGGGCGGTGCCAACCCCCGCATACACACCTTTATCGCTACCAGCCCCGTGCACATGCAGTACAAGCTGCGCAAGGAACCGGCACAGGTGCTGGAAATGGCCCGCGAGGCCGTGAAGTACGCCGCCCGCTACACCTCCAACGTGGAGTTTTCGGCGGAAGACGCCTCGCGCTCCGACTGGGACTTCCTTGCCCGTGTGGTGGAAACCGCCATAGACGCCGGAGCCACGACCATTAACATTCCCGATACCGTGGGCTACGCACAGCCGCAGGAGTTCGGCGAAATGGTGGCCTATGTCATGGAAAAGGCCGCGAACAGCCATAAGGCCGTGTTCAGCGTGCACTGCCATAACGACCTGGGACTCGCCGTGGCCAACACGCTCTCTGCGCTCAAGGCCGGTGCGCGGCAGGCAGAGGTGACCATAAGCGGCATAGGTGAACGCGCGGGCAACGCCTCGCTGGAAGAGGTGGTCATGGCCCTGCGCACCCGCTCCGGCTACTACGGGCTGGAAAACCGCATCCAGACCGAACAGCTTTTTCCCACCTGCCGCCTGCTCTCCATGATCATCGGGCAGGCCATACCGCCCTACAAGGCCATAGTAGGCCCCAACGCCTTTGCCCATGAATCGGGCATTCATCAGGACGGCATGCTCAAGAACCGCGAAACCTACGAGATAATGACCCCTGAATCCGTGGGACGCCTGAAGACGGAAATAGTGCTCGGCAAGCATTCCGGCCGCAACGCCATAAAGGGCAAGGTGGAAGAGCTTGGCTACAGGCTGGACGATGAGCAGATTCAGATTGTTTTCGAGGCCATCAAACGTCTCGCGGACAAAAAAGAAAAAGTATACGACGAAGACATCGAAGCCCTCATCCATGAAGAGGTCTTCCGCATACCGGACAAATACCGCCTGAAGCACCTCTCCGTGCAGGCCAGCGACGTGGGCGTTCCGCCCTCTGCCGCCGTGGTTATGGACGTGAATGATGAAGAGATGCGGCACACCACCTTTGGCGTGGGCCCCATAGACGCGGTATTCAACTCCATTGCGCAGATTGTGGGCCGCAGCCCGCAGCTTAAGCGTTACACGGTGAACGCCATTACCGGCGGCAGCGATGCGCAGGGTGAGGTGACCGTGCGGCTGGAAGAAAACGGCATCGAGTCCGTGGGACGCGGTTCCGCACCGGATATTATCGTCGCCAGCGCGCGCGCGTATCTGAACGCGCTGAACAGGCTGGCGAAGAAGGAAAAGGAGGACAAATAGGATGGCTCATACCCTCGTGCAGAAGATTCTGCAGAAGCACACGGCACAGGAGATCACCGAGGCGGGACAGATTGTCCAGTGCAACGTCTCGCTGGCCCTTGCCAACGACATTACCGCACCGCTGGCCATCAAGTCCTTCCGCGCCATGGGCGCACAGAAGGTATTTGACAAAGACCGCGTGGCGCTTGTCATGGACCATTTCACCCCGCAAAAGGACATAGAGTCTGCCATTCAGGTCAAGGGTGTCCGCGAATTTGCGGCCGAGCAGGAAATAACCCACTACTACGAAGGCGGCGACTGCGGCGTGGAACACGCCCTGCTGCCGGAGCTGGGCCTTGTGGGACCCGGCGACATTGTGGTGGGCGCAGACTCCCACACCTGCACCTACGGCGGCCTTGGGGCGTTTGCCACCGGCCTCGGTTCCACGGACGTGGCCGGAGCCATGGCGCTGGGCAGCACGTGGTTCAAGGTTCCGCCCACCATCCGCGTGGAGTACAGCGGCACCATGCCCGCACATGTGGGTGCGAAAGACCTTGTGCTCAGGCTTATCGGCGAAATAGGCGTGGCCGGTGCCCTGTACAAGGCGCTGGAATTTTCCGGACCCGTGGTGGACGCGCTGGACGTGGAAGGGCGCATGTGCATTGCCAACATGGCCATTGAGGCGGGCGGCAAGTGCGGCCTCTTTCCCGCCGACGCAAAGACCCTTGCCTACACCGCCGCGCGCGGCCGCACGGACCAGCTCCTGACCGCTGGCCCCGGCGCGGTGTACGAGCGCACCGTGGCCTTTGATGTTTCCGGCATGTCGCCGCAGATTGCCTGCCCCCACCTGCCGGACAACGTGCGCCCCGTGGAAGAGGTGAAGAACGTGCGCGTTGATCAGGTGGTTGTAGGCTCCTGCACAAACGGCCGCATAAGCGACCTGCGCGAGGCAGCCGCCATTCTCAAGGGCCGCAAGGTGGCCAAGCACGTGCGCACCATCATTCTGCCCGCCACCCCCAATATCTGGAAGCAGGCTCTGCGCGAAGGCCTTATTGAAATCTTTATGGAAGCGGGCTGCATAGTGGGACCCGCCACCTGCGGTCCCTGTCTGGGCGGGCATATGGGCATTCTCGCGGACGGCGAAGTGGCCATAGCCACCACCAACCGCAACTTCAGGGGCCGCATGGGCAGCCTTGAGTCGGAAGTGTACCTCTCCAGCCCCTGCGTGGCAGCCGCCTCCGCAGTGGCGGGCGAAATTGCCGACCCGCGCGCACTGTAACAGTCTGCGGCGCTTCGGCAGGCCGTGCCTCCCGCCGCCGGGCACTGCCCGGACCCGGCAGGGACAACGGCCCCGGCGCCCCGAGCGGCGACATACCAATCGTTGCGGCCCGGCCCCGGCGTAACCGGGACAGGGCCGATACAAGGAGTTTACACATGAGCTATCAGGGTACTGCCCACAAGGTGGGTGACCATATCGATACCGACGCCATCATCCCCGCCCGCTTCCTTGTCACCACAGACACCAAGGAACTGGGGGCCAACTGCATGGAAGGCCTTGAGGCCGGATGGGTTAAGCGCGTCAAGGAAGGCGACATAATGGTCGGCGGAGAGAACTTCGGCTGCGGCTCTTCCCGCGAGCACGCGCCCATTTCCATTCTCGGCGCGGGCATTCCGGTGGTTATCGCCCACTCCTTCGCCCGTATCTTCTACCGCAACAGCTTCAACATGGGGCTTCTGCTCATAGAAATCGGCGATGACATACACAAGATCAACGACCACGACACCATAAGCGTGGACATTGAAAAGGGTGTCATCACCAACAGGACCACGGGCACGGAGATAACCTATCCGCCGCTGCCCGCGTTTATGCGCGAGTTTCTCGACAAGGGCGGACTCATCCCCTACGTCAGGGAAAAGCTGAACGCGTAACGTAGCGGAAGGGTTATTGTGGAAGAACGCCTCTGCCGGACAACTCCGCACTTCGCGTTCAGGGCTCTGCCCTGTCCGCCGGAGGCATTACACAAACTCATAAGTACAAAACTCACTCTTCTTCGTTGGAGTCGGTCATGAATATGAAGATATGCCTGATGCCGGGTGACGGCATAGGCCCTGAAATTGTGGAACAGGCGGTGGCTGTGCTGGACAAGGTGGCCGCAAAATTCGGTCACACCGTGGAATACAGCAACGCGCTCATCGGCGGCGTGGCCATAGACGCCACGGGAAACCCGCTGCCGGACGAAACCGTGGCCGCGTGCAAGGCAGCCGATGCCGTGCTGCTGGGCGCGGTGGGCGGTCCCAAATGGGATACCCTGCCCGGAGACAGACGGCCCGAGAAGGGCCTTTTGGGCATCCGCAAGGCGCTGGGGCTGTTTGCCAACCTGCGTCCGGCCAAGCTGTTCCCCGAACTGGCACAGGCCTGCTTTCTGCGCCCGGACATTGTGAAGGACGGCATTGACGTTATGGTGGTGCGCGAACTCACAGGCTGCATCTATTTCGGGCAGCCCGTGGGCCGCGAAATGCGCGACGGCAAGATGACCGCCTTTAACACCATGGTGTATGATGAAGAAGAAGTGCGCCGCATCGCCCGCCTTGCCTTTGACGCCGCCATGAAGCGCGAAAAGCGTCTCTGCTCGGTGGACAAGGCCAACGTGCTGGAAGTTTCCCGCCTGTGGCGCGAGGTGGTGGAAGAGGTTGCCAAGGAGTATCCCGAAGTGGAACTCACCCACATGTATGTTGATAACGCCGCCATGCAGCTGGTACGCAACCCCAACCAGTTTGATGTTATTGTCACGGGCAACCTGTTCGGCGACATCCTTTCCGACGAGGCGGCAGTCATCACCGGTTCCATAGGCATGCTGCCCTCGGCCTCTCTGGGCGCGGGCGGTCCCGGCCTGTACGAGCCCATCCATGGTTCCGCGCCGGATATCGCAGGCCAGAACAAGGCCAACCCGCTGGCCACCATCCTTTCCGTGGCCATGATGCTGCGCTATGCCTTCAGCCTGAACGACGAGGCACAAGCCATTGAAAACGCCGTGCAGCGCGTGCTGCAGGAAGGCTACCGCACAGGCGACATCATGGAAGAAGGCAAAAGCCTTGTGGGCTGCAACACCATGGGCAATCTGGTGGCGGAGCGCATTTAGCCGGACACGGAGCGCGCCCTTTAAGCCTGTTTGCGCAGGCTGCGCATACGGTGCATCTAATGTGCCCCGGAGTGCCGGATGTGTTCCGGTGCTCCGGGGCTGTTCGCAACCGGCGCGAATGGGCCAAGTGGCACAGCCACGGGTATGGCCAGACGTATGCCCTGGCGTATGTCCTAACGTATATTCAGGCCGGGCATGCCGGATTTTCTTGGATTTTGCCCCGCGCTGCGCTATCATACGCCCCATCGCGTACATTCGGAGGAAACGGTGCATCATACCACCACCACGACTCCCCGCACCGGGCGGGTTTCCCTATTGCTGACCGTCTGCTGCCTGCTGTGGGCAACGGCCCTTTCCGGATGCATGGGCATGGGGACCGGCAACCCTGACACGGACTCCGCCTCGTTCACCCCCCAGGGCAGCATAGCCCTGATGCGCGGCGTCATTGACAGAAACACCTCCACGGTTCTTCTGGACATGATGAGCGAAAACGAATCCGTCAAAACCATTGTCATGCAGCATGTGCCCGGCTCCACCGGATACCGGGAAAACCGGGAAGCCGCACGCATGCTCAAAGATTACCGCCTCGCCACACACGTTCCGGCAGACGGTTACATTTCGCCGGAAGGTCTGGACTTCTTCATCGGCGGATGGAAGCGCACTGCGGCCTCGGGCGCGCGCATAGCCGTGAGTTCATGGTATGACGGCCAGACATACGGCGCCGACCTGCCCCGCCACCACAGCCTGCATTTCGGCTATCTGGCGTGGTACCGCGACCACGGCATTCCGGACGACTTCTACTGGTTCTCACTACAGGCAGCACCCAAGGGAGAATACCACATTCTCACGCAGGATGAGTTGCTGCAGTACCGCATCATCACGCAGTAACGCCAGCACGAGGTTGTGCGCGAAGCCCGGAGGAGATTCCGGCTCCGGCTTTTCGCACGGCGCACCGCATTTTCCGGCATCGGAAGGGGAGAGACGATGACCGTTACACGAATATGTTCCGCACTGCTGCTTGCCATTATTCTGGTTCTGTCTGTCGTGGCTCCCGCTGCAGCGCAAAAAAACCGCAATGCAGCCGTGCGCATTGTCATGTGCGAATGGGTTCCCTACACCACGGCGACCCTGCCGGACTCCGGAGCCTTGGCAGAAATAGCCAAGATTGCCCTGCAGCTACAGGGGCTGGAGGCACAGTTCACCATCGTGCCGTGGGCACGGGCCGTTTCCATGATGCAGCAGGGAGAGACGGACGCGCTGCTGCCTGTGTATATGTCGGGGAACAACCTGAAGCGCTATCACCTGAGTGAATCCGTTCTGGATGTGGATTCCGTGTTCATGCGCCTGAAGGAAGTGGAGATTCCCTACACCACACCGCAGAACCTGCAAGGCTGGCGCATAGGCACGGTGCAGCATACCTCCTACAAGAAGAATCTGGCCGATCTGGGCATCTTTCTGGTGGAAGAGGTTCCGCACGAAATCCAAAACTACCGCAAGCTGGTGGCCGGACGCATTGACATGATGCTGGACACGCGGGAAACGCTGGAACGGATGCTGGACAGCCTGCCTGCCGAAGAACGCCACGAGGTCGTCTTCATGGACCCGCCGCTGCACACCAAAAGTTTGCATATGGCCTTTGCGCCCACCAGCAGGGGCAGGCAGCTGCGGAATATCTTCAACGAGGGGATGAACGCGGTACGTTCAAAAGGTGTGTATGATGCCGTGCTGGACAAGCATGACGTGGTGCGCTCCACCGGCACGGCGGTCCGTCAATTGGATTGAAGATTGAGGATTGATCTTGCCCCTGCCGGAGCAAAAGCAGCGGCTACCGGTCGCGGAACCGCCGCTCCCAATCAAATTCCCGGCTCGTGACCACGCTTTCCATACGGCGGAGGCGTGTTTCCAGATTGCCGAACTTTTCCCGCAGACGCGAAACCGCCTCTGCCCTTGAGCCGACATAGGCCGAATAAAAATCGCGCTCTCCCTCATCCTGCGGCATAAGCACGGGTTCGGGTTTCATGATCAGCCCCAGAAAAATATACACGGCCAGAACGGGCCAGAAGGCGCTGAACACCGCCGCCAGTATGAAGGCAAGGCGCACATACCTGACGCGGACATCAAAGTGGCGCGCCAGCCCCTTGCACACGCCCATGAACCTTCCGTCCCGGGCGCGGTAGAGCGGACGCCCCCCCCCATGCGCGAACGACCCATAGCCGCCTCCGCCTTCAGGGAATCCGTTTCCGCAGCCCATGCCGCCGCGCGCGCCGTATCCGCCATGCCCGCCATATTCGCAGGTCCGATCACCATCGCGCCGCCACCGGCCTTCTCTGCCGTTTCCGCCATTACCGCCGTACATGGTCTTCACCTGTCCTTGCCGGGTTCCTTACCAGTTTCCTGACCGGGCCATTCTGCTCCGCGCCGCTGCGACTGCACATCGGCGAGCAGGGCCTCCAGCGTTTCCACACGTTCTTCCATGCGCGCCAAAGAGCGGTACATTTCCTGAATCATGCGGGCTTCATCCACAGCCTGCGGCTCGTCTTCGGGCCTGCGCCTCTCGCGCAGCAACTTATACACCACGATAAGGCAGATGGCCGGAATAATAAGCCAGAAGAAAAAGAATGGACCGTGAGGCATGAAATCTCCCGTTATGTGCATTCTGTACCCCCGTTGTCCCTCTTCTTTACCGCACTGCGGACGGTCGAACAAGTGCCATGCGTCCCTGTACAGCCTGCATAGCTGGCCACATTGCCGGATGCCGCCTCCCGGCGGCAGGGGGCCCTGCAACGATGGCTCTCATTGCACCGCCGCGCCGGATTGGGATTGCGAACAGTACCAGAACAGTACCTGGACCGTATCAGAGCAGCATCGAAACATGACCGGGGCATCAACAGCAAGGGAACATCGGGGCCGCGCAGACAGATTACCGACCCGTATTGCCGCCGCCCATGCGTGCCCTGAGTGCCGCAAGCTCCTCTTCCACCCGGCCCGCGCCCTCCAGATCAGAAAAGCGCGATTCAAGCGACCCTGCGCGCATTGCCACGCCCGCCACATCGGCCTCTGCTTCCATGCGCTCCACACGCTGCTCCAGTTCCTCAAAGCGGCGCACTGCGTCATAACCGCCCGCCCTGTGCACGTCCATGCGCGCCTGCTTGCGTGTTACCGCGTGCGTTCTGCGCTGCACCAGCAGACCCTGCTTCTCCTTGGTGGAAGCCAGCTTGCCTTCCAGCACGGTCAGGTCCTCCTGCGCCTGCGCCACCAGACTTTCGCATCCGGCAAGCTCGCGCCCCAACGCGTCTGCCCGCTCCTGTTCGCGGTGCTTTTCCAGCAGGGCTTCACGGGCAAGGTCCTCGCGCCCCCGGCCCATGGCAAGTTCCGCGCGCTGCTGCCACTTGTCCGTGGCTGCGGTTGCGGCATCACGCTCGCGCCGTATGCGCATGCATTCGGCCATAGTGGCGGCGCAGTTGGCCTTCAGCTCCACAAGGGTTTCCTCCATCTCGCGGATCATCATGCGTATCATCTTTTCCGGGTCTTCCGCCTTGTCCAGCATGGCGTTGAGATTGGAAGAAATAATGTCGTGAAAACGGGTGAATATGCCCATACCGTCCTCCGGTTTCTGTGCTGTTACCGCCCGCGTCCCTGATGCTCTGCTGTGCTCGGAAGCGCTCCGGGACGGGCGAAAAAGTACACGCGTAACCTGTACAAGTCGTGTCCTGTACATGTCGTAGCCTGCCCGTCATAAGGCACAATCCATGCCAGCCACGACACCTTTTCAACATGCCGTAATTACGGGAAAACCGCTCGCACCATCCAAATTCTTTCATGGCTTTTTATGCCAATAAATAGCAGATTAAACCAAACAATGGATTTTTTTACCAATGCATGCCATGTTCGGCCATGGACAACGACACCCATTCCCTGCCGCTCCCGTCCGCCCATACCGAAGCCATGGGCACGTCCGAGGCATTTCTGTCCTTTCAGGAGCACCTCTCCCGTGTGGCAGCCGTGGACCGGCCCGTCCTTATCATCGGAGAACGCGGAACCGGCAAGGAACTGGCCGCCGTACGCCTGCACTACCTTTCCCGCCGCTGGCGCAAGCCGCTGGTCACGGTAAACTGTGCCTCTCTTTCCGAGACATTGCTGGAGTCGGAACTCTTTGGTCACGAGGCCGGAGCCTTTACCGGTGCCACAGTGCGCCGCGCAGGGCGGTTTGAACAGGCAGACGGAGGCACTCTTTTTCTGGACGAAATTGCCGCCATGCCCAGACGCATGCAGGAGAGCATTCTGCGCACGGTGGAATACGGCACCCTGCAACGGGTGGGCGGCTCCCGCTCTGTGCACACGGATGTGCGCATTGTGGGCGCGACCAACGCCCACCTGCCGCAACTGGCGGCACGGGGCATATTTCTGCACGACCTGCTGGACCGGCTGAGCTTTGAGGTGCTGACCCTGCCGCCTCTGCGCGAACGCGGGGAAGACATACTGCTCCTTGCGCAGCGTTTCGCGTCGTCCATGGCGATGGAACTGGAACTGAACGGCACGCCGGAATTCGGACCGGACGCCCTGCGTACACTGCATCGCCATCCGTGGCCGGGAAACATCCGTGAGCTCAAGAACACGGTGGAGCGGGCTGTTTTCCGGCAGGGACTGCATCTTGCCGAGCTTCCGGTCAACCCTTTCCGCTCACCCTGGCAGCCCAACGCTGTAACGGAGTTCGCGGAGTCCGCCCCCAGAACAGCCGCCTGTGACAGCACAGCCCGCCCGCTGCCGCAGGAAGCCTGGCCGGAAGAAACACAGCCCCGCACAGTCCTTGCCGAGCCACTTCCGGAGGCCATACGGCGGCTGGAACTGCATTCGCTGCGGCAGGCACTGCTCCGCGCACGGCATAACCAGCGGCAGGCCGCAGACCTGCTCGGACTCACCTATCACCAGTTTCGCGGGTTGTACCGCAGGCACAAGCAGGCTATAGAGCAGCAGTTGCCCCCCGCAAGCACCGACTGACACTGACCGGACACGCCCTGACGACACCGCCGCCGTAACCGCGTCATACCCACGGAGAATCCGCATGACCGCACCCAAGCGCAACGTATACCTGAAGACCATCCCCATCCCTGAAGCCGTAGAAATAGCCCGCGCCGCGCTGGACCGCGAACGCCTTGTCCGCTCCGTCACCGTACCCGCCAACGAGGCGGCGGACCGCGTGCTCTCCGAGGCCGTCTTCGCCCGTTTCTCTTCCCCCACCGTGCACAGCGCAGCCATGGACGGCTATGCGGTTACCGCGCAGGCCACCTTCGGCGCACGCGAGGGCAGCCCCAAGGTGCTGCGCAAGGGAACGGACTGTTTCGCGGTGAATACCGGCCACCCCCTGCCGGAAGGGTGCGATGCGGTCATCATGATAGAAAACGTGACGGAATCCGGTCCGGACGCCATTGCCACGGAAGCCCCCGCCTTCCCATGGCAGCATGTGCGCCGCATTGGTGAGGATATCGTGGCCACGGAACTGCTCTTTCCCCGCAACCACCGCATAAGCCCCTACGACATAGGCGCGCTGCTCAGCGCAGGGCTGTGGGACGTTCCCGTCTGGGAACCTGTGCGGGTTGCCGTTATTCCTACCGGGGACGAGGTGCTGGACTTTACCACGCGCCCCACGCCCGGCGCGGGTCAGGTGGTGGAAAGTAACTCGCAGGTTCTTGCCGCCCTTGCACGCCGGCTGGGCTGCACCGTCACCCGCACTCCCCCCGTAGCCGACAACCCTGAGGCTCTGCGGCAGGCAGTGCAGGACGCCCTTGAATCAGAAGCCCACATCGCCATCATCTGCGCGGGGTCTTCTGCCGGAACAAAGGACTACACGCGGGACACCATTGCCGCCTTCGGCGAGGTGCTGGTGCACGGCATCGCGGCCATGCCCGGCAAGCCTTCGCTGCTCGGGGTATGCCGGGGCAAGCTGGTGGCGGGCGCGCCGGGGTATCCTGTCAGCGCCGTGGTGTGTTTCGAAGAACTGCTCGCCCCGCTCATATGCTGGCTGGGACGGACGGAAACACCCCGCCGCCAGCCGGTGCAGGTGGAACTGACACGCAAGGTTCCCTCCAAGCTGGGTATGGAAGAATTTTTGCGCCTTGCCGTGGGCAAGGTGGGCGATAAGTATGTGGCTACCCCGCTGGCTCGCGGGGCGGGCTGCATCACCACGCTTTCGCGGGCGCAGGCGCTGGCCCGCATACCCGCACAGGCGGAAGGGCTGGAACAGCATACCGCCGTTGCCGCTGAGCTTATGGTATCGGAAGAAGCGGTGCGGAACGTGCTGGTCTGCGTGGGCAGCCACGACAACACCCTTGATGTCCTCGCGGACGAGCTCATGGGACTGGATTCGCCCGTTCGCCTCACCTCCAGCCACGTGGGGTCCATGGGCGGCATCCTTGCCATTAAGAACGGCTCCTGCCACTTTGCCGGCGCCCACCTCTTTGACCCGGAATGCGATGACTACAACTTTCCCTTTCTGGCAAAATACCTCCCGGAGCAGCTTGCGAAGAACGAGGTTACGCTGGTGAACCTTGCCATACGGCATCAGGGATTCATTGTGCCCAAGGGCAATCCGCGCGGGATACGCAGCATTCAGGACCTTGCGGACGGCACAGTACGGTTTCTGAACCGGCAGCGCGGCGCGGGAACACGCATTCTGCTGGACTACCACCTCAAACAGGCGGGCATAGCTTTCGATGCTGTGAACGGCTACGACAAGGAAGAGTTCACCCACATGGCGGTGGCGGTGAACGTGCTCACGGGGGCGGCAGACACGGGGCTGGGCATCCGCGCGGCGGCGCGCGCGCTGGAACTGGACTTTGTTCCCCTTGCCCGCGAACGCTACGACCTCATCATCCCCAACAGGTTTATGGAAACACCGGGCGTGCAGGCGGTGCTGAAGCTGCTGCGTTCTCCCACCTTCCGCGCCCGCATAGAGGCGATGGGCGGATACGAAACCACCCTCACCGGACAGATAATGCAGGCCGGTTACGGACTGAAGGGCAAGGAGTCCTGATATGCGCATAACAAGCACTGCCTTTGCCCACGGCGACACCCTGCCCCTGCGCCATGCGGCAGACGGCGAGAACCTTTCGCCCCCGCTGGCATGGGAGGATGTTCCCCCGCAGGCCAAATACCTGACACTTATCTGCGATTCGGCACTGCTCACAGATCGGCAGACAAAACAGGCAGAACAGGCGGAGCAGATGACGGAAACGGACACGCAGGACCACTGGCTGCTCTATAACCTCCCCGCCACCATGACCGGGCTGGAGGAAGGCGTGGCAAGGGAATTTGATCCCTTTCCCGGCGCGGGACACGGGCTGAACTCCTGCGGCAACGCCAGCTATGACGGGCCTAAACCCACGGGCAAGGCCCGCATGTGTCAGTTCACGCTGCATGCGCTGGACGCCCGCGTGAGCATTAAGCCCGGAGCCACCAAAGGGCAGGTGCAGCGCGCCATGGAAGGACACATCCTTGCCACCGCGCGGCTGATGGTGCGCATTCTGCCCCGCTGAACCGGTACGCCTATCCGGCGGCGGGGACGACCCCATTCAGACGTCCCGGCTGAACACACTCCTTTTCGCAAACGGCGTTCCCTGCTGGAACGCCGTTTGCATTATTTGTAGTGAAAACATACCGCATACCCCGCGCGGCACAGCCTGCCGGGTGCAGTGAACGCCCCCGGGAAGACCGCACCCCTTTTTCGTGATGTTGACAGAGCCGGATCGCTTCTCTAACATCAATCACAAACCTACTAAACGTTTATGAAAAGGGACCGACAGTGTTTTTTCTCGGCAAGCAATTCATAAAACCCACCGTGAAGCTGCGCATCCTGGCCCTGCTGCAGGCTCTTTCGGAAAACAGCCGGCTCAGCCAGACCCGGCTGGGAAAATTCTGCCATACCAGCAGCGCCATGGTGCACAAATATCTGGCTGAAATGCAGGGGCAGGGCCTTGTGGATTTTCAGCCCGTGGACAAGAAAAGCTACATGTATGCTCTCACTCCCAAGGGAGTGGCGGAAAGAAAAACACTCATGGAGACCTACTGCTCGGAAATGGTGCAGGCATACGCCTCGCTCAAGCAGATAGTCCGCAGGCGGCTTGAGCCGCTGACGGAAGAAGGCATAACCAGAGTGGCTCTCTTCGGCGCAGCCGAAACCTGCGAGGTGGTTCTCACCGCCCTGCAGGGCAGCGGATGCACCGTTGTGGGCATTCTGGACAACGCCTCGCGCAAACAGGGCACCCGCTTTCACGATCACACTGTTCTGCCCCCCGAATCTCTCGCCCATCTGGACGCGCAGGCCGTTATTATCACGTCGTTCGCCCGGCAGGACGACATATACCGGCAGCTTGCCGCCATGCCCGCCATGCGGGAAAAGAAGATATTCACACTATGAGATGCCCAGTAAACACCTGCGTTACCCTGCGCTCAGGACGCGCAATAGGCCGGGGACTGCCGTGCTTTATCGTTGCCGAGGTGGGCAATAACCATCAGGGCAGCCTTTCCCTTGCCCGCAGCATGGTGGAAGAAGCAGCCCGCGCAGGCGCGGACGCCGTGAAGTTCCAGAAGCGCAGCACAGCCGCCCTGCTTACGGAAGCGGGCATGCGCGCCCCCTATTCCGGCCCCAACAGCTTTGGCCCCACCTACGGCGAACACCGAGAAGCACTGGAACTTTCCATGCACGACATGGCCGAACTGAAGGCCTTTGCGGAATCGCTGGGCATGGTCTTCTTCGCCTCGGCGTGGGACATGGACAGCCTTGAAGCCATGCACACCCTGCGCCCGGAACTCATCAAAATATGCTCCGCCGATCTGGTGAACACGCCCTACCTGCGTCGTTGCGGCGAGATGAACACCCCGGTGGTCCTTTCCACGGGCATGAGCAGCCTTGCCCAGACCGACCGCGCCGTGGCGGAACTGCGCCGCTACCACGACAACATCATCGTGCTGCACTGCAACTCTTCCTACCCCTGCCCGGAAGACCAGATATGCCTGCCTGTCATGCACTCGCTGCGCACACGCTACGGACTGCCCACGGGCTATTCCGGACACGAGCGGGGCATAGCCCCCACCCTTGCCGCCGTGGCGCTGGGGGCAGTGCTGGTGGAACGCCACATCACACTGGACAGAACCATGCGCGGCACGGACCATCAGGTTTCGCTGGAACCGGCGCAACTGGCCGAACTGGTGCGCATGATCAGAGAGGTGGAAAGCGCCATGCAGGGCACGGAAAAACGCATCTTCCCCGGCGAGGCGGAGGCCGCCTGCAAGCTGCGCAAATCCATTGTGGCGGCCCGCGACCTGCCTGCGGGCACGGTGGTCACCGAGGCGGACCTTGCCGTAAAAAGCCCCGGCACCGGCCTTGGCCCGGATACATGGGATAATGTTATCGGCAACACCCTTACCCGTGATGTGTCCAAGGACGAACAGATTCTGCCGGAAATGCTGGCCATGCGCCTGAACGGCGCAGCCTGACGGAGGCAACACGCCATGCGGATTGTCCACTTTGCCGTCACCCCTCTCGCAGGTGCCCCCCTGCGTTTGGTGCAGGCCATTAACGCCCACACCGGCCACTCGGCGCGGCTCATAGACCTGTGCCGCTACGGCACCGAGGACTTCGGGCAGGACGTGGTCTTTGCCGAGCAGCCGGAACGGGCGATTGAACTGGCGGAGCAGGCGGACATCATCCACTTTCACAACTATCTGGACATGGACAGCCCCCACTTTGCCCCCATCCGCTTCCGCGCGCTGGCTGCCAGGGGCACCCTGTTCATCCGCCATTTTCACAGTCACCCCGAACTGGTGGCAGGGCGCATGGGCATATCGCCGCAAACCCTGCTGGAGCAGCGCATTCCCTCACTGGTCATCGCCCAGTTTCAGGAACGCTATTACCCCCGCTCCCGCGTGGTGCCCAACTTTGTTCCGGAAACACACCCCGCCTATCTGCCCTTTGCCGCCGGGGAGACGCAACGTGCGCCACGGTTCCATGTGTTTTGCAGCCCCACCAACCTGCGCGGGGCGTGGGACTGCCGCTGGAACACCAAGGCTGCACCGCAGATGCTGGAGATGATCACGCAGGTGTGCAGGCACACCGGGGGCACATGGGCGCTGGCGCACAAAACGCCGCTTCTGCGCACCCTTGCCCTCAAGCGGGATTCACGCGTGGTGGCGGACGACATGGTCACGGGCAGCTACCACCTCACGGGGCTGGAAGGGCTGAGTCAGGGCAAGCCCGTGCTCACCCATCTGGACGACCGCACCCGCCGTGTCTTTGAACATTTTTCGGGCACTGCGGAGGTGCCGTTTGTCAACATACGGCTGGAAGACGCCGCCCCCGTGCTACGCCACCTGCTCACCCACCCGGAAGAAGCGGAAGAAGTAGGTGCGGCGGGCCGCGCCTTTATGGAAAACCGCTGGTCCTGCGCCCGCATGGTGCACCATCTGGACGAGGCATACACCCTGCTGGCGCACGATCCTGCATCGGTGGTGCGGCAGAAGGAACTGGCCCTTGAGGGGGCGCACAGATTCTTCGCCCTTGCCCTGCCGGATCTGCTCCATGGGGAACGCATGGTGCAGCAGCGCGCACAGGTACGCCTTTCGCGGGAAGCAGAACGGGAAATACTGGCCCGCGACACGACTGAAACAGGCACGACAGGGAACCACACGGACGAGGCGTATCCCCCCATTCAACAGGAAAGGCCATGAACAGAAAACGCATTCTCATCACCGGCGGCGCGGGCTTTCTCGGCTCCCACCTGTGCGAACGCCTGCTGGAGGCAGGTCACGACGTGCTGTGCGTGGACAATTTTTTTACAGGGAACAAGCCAAACATCATCCACCTGCTGGAGAACCCCTATTTCGAGGTGCTGCGACACGATGTCACCTTTCCCCTCTATGTGGAGGTGGACGAAATCTACAATCTGGCCTGCCCCGCTTCGCCCGTGCACTATCAGTACGACCCCGTGCAGACGGTTAAAACCTCGGTCCACGGTGCCATTAACATGCTGGGGCTTGCCAAGCGCACCGGCGCGCGCATCTTTCAGGCATCCACCTCGGAGGTATACGGCGACCCCGCCATGCACCCGCAGACGGAATCCTACTGGGGCAACGTGAACCCCATAGGCCCGCGCGCCTGCTATGACGAGGGCAAACGCTGCGCGGAGACGCTGTTCTTCGACTATCACCGCCAGTACGGGCTGGACATAAAGGTGGTGCGCATCTTCAACACTTACGGCCCACGCATGCACCCGGACGACGGGCGCGTGGTTTCCAATTTCATCGTGCAGGCGCTTAAAGGGGAAAACCTCACCATCTACGGAGACGGTTCCCAGACACGTTCCTTCTGCTACGTTGACGACATGATCGAAGGTTTCATCCGCATGATGGAACACACGCCCGATGGCTTTACCGGCCCCGTGAATCTGGGGAATCCTGTGGAATTCAGCATTCTGGAGCTTGCCCGCACGGTCATAGCCAAGGTGGGCAGTGCCTCGTCCATAGAATTCAGGCCGCTGCCGGTCAATGATCCCATGCAGCGCAAGCCGGATATCGCCCTTGCGCAGGAAAAACTGGACTGGTTCCCCTCTGTGCAACTGGAGGCCGGACTGGACAGGACCATAGCCTATTTTGATGCGCTGCTTTCTGAAAGGACGGCAACGCCCTGAACACTCTGAACGCTTCCGGGACGAACCGGTTCACAGGAAGGCCACGGCAGCGACCCCGACCAGACGCGAAGGCCAAATGCGAAAGCCAGACGCGAAAGCCTGACGCAAAAACCAGATGCGAAGGCCAAATGCACGAAGAACGGACGCCGAGGACATATGCACGGGCAGCAGACGCAACACCTACGGGCACGCGCCTTTTCCCCGCGCCCGCCACAACCACAGGCAGCCGCAGATAGCCATAGGTAGTCACAGGTAGCCGCATGTCAGATATGAAACGACGCCAGCAGGAGGTGGTGAACCACTACTTCCGCAACACGGAAATGCCGCTCACGGACTGGCGTGCCCGGTTCTCCGGCGGCCTGTCGAAAACCGTGGTTCAGATTCCCGCCCGCGCAGGCTCCACGCGGGTGGCGGACAAGAATATCCGCGAGGTCTGCGGCCTGCCCCTCATGGCGTACAGCATCCTCATCGCCCGTGCCCTGCCCGGAGTGGACAGGGTTGTCGTGAACACAGACAGCCCCCGCTACGCCGAAATCGCACGCCACTACGGGGCGGAGGTTCCGTTCCTCAGACCGGCGGAATTTGCCACCGCCCGGTGCAGCTCCTACTGGGCCTATTTTTATCTGCTGCGTCACCTGGTGGATGAGGAGTACCCGGTCAGAACCATCATCACCCTTGCCCCCACCAACCCGTTCCGCAACAGGGACCATCTAGCGCGGTTGGTGTCCTTGACGCAGCAATGCGGTTCTGTGCAATCCGCCTTCCGCACGCCCACCTCCCGCACGGCGCTGTTCCGCCCCTGTGACGCGGATACTGAAGACGCCTCCAAGAGCGGCAAGAATGGCAGGACTGATGGGAATGATGCAGCTGATGCAGATGATACGACTGATGCGGCTGATGAAGGAGGCATGGGCAGTGCGAAAGCTGCCCATGGGACCAACCATGCAGACAGTGCGGCGCAAACGGGTACAGCACAGGGGCATGCCCCCAAGTCCCCCCCACGCCGTGTACACCTGCATGACCCGGAGCAGACCTTTTTCAAACCGCTGGGCCACTTTTCGGGCCGCAACGTCTTTCCCGCGCACATTACGCACAAGCACATGGAATTCGTCTCCAACCCGCTGGAACTGATAGATATCGACACGGAACACGACCTTGCCCTTGCGCACAGCGCTGTTGCCGCAAACCTGTATGATTTCGGGATTCCGCTATGATGGATGCCTGCATTCTCGCCTGCCACGCCAGCGCCGCAGAACGCTTTCTGTTCGAGCAGTCCCCGCTTGGCCCTGCCCTTGCGGCCCATACCGCGCGCGTGCTCGCGGCCTTGGGTGCCGTGCGCCCGCTGGCCATTGTGCTGCCCGGACGGGAGCAAGCCTTCCTTAGGGCAGGCATTCCCGTGCATGTCGTACCCCTTCCCGCAGACGACACCGGCACGGATACGGTTTCGGCCCTTTGGGCCATCCGCCGTCACCTGCGCACAGCGTTGCCGCAAGGAGCGGCCCTTGCCCGTCGCATACTGGCCGTTTCTCCGGGGCTTGGCCCCGTAACCGCCACGCGCATACGCAGCCTGCTGGCGGCGCACTGCGAAGGTGCAGATGCAGACGCCCTGCTCTCCCTGCTGCCTACCCCGGTCAACTGCAACCCCGCGTGGCTGCACACGGCCCCGTCCGTTCCGGCATCCGCCCCTAGCGTGACCATGCCGTTCCAGACCGAAACGTCCGGCGGGGCACGGCTACGCGGGCAAGACGGCGAAACCCCGTGGGATAAGCCTGCGGGCAGCCAGTGGCTTCCTCCGTTCCAGCATTTTGACGGCGCGGTGGCCTATCTGCGTACCGACACCCTGTGGGCAGGCGACGGGCCTGAACCTTGCTCGGACGCCCGATCTGAGAATGATGCACCGCCCCGCGTGGCCTATAAAACAGGGGGCGAGACTTCCCTTGGCGTTATGGGAATCCCCGGCAGCATAACCGCAGACGGAGAATCCCTGCCCCTGCTCTACGCCCTGCCCCTGTTCGACCTTCATCCGGACCAGCCCGTACACTGGTCCCTGACGGAGCAGGATGCGGAACGGCTGCTGCACCCCTTCCCCGCTCCCTGCCACGCCGCGCACCCGAACGCTGTTGCGGACGGGCCTCTTGTGCCGCATTCGCCCCATTCGCACGGCACGCCAGCTGTACCAGTTTCGCCAGCATCGCCAGCATCACCAGCATCACCAGTCGCGCAAGCCAAACCAGCCACACCGGTTCCTCAGGCGGCAGAATCTGTCAGGAAGGCTTTGCCCGCCCCGGCTTATTCCCGTCGTCCTTCCGCGCAGACAGCCCACGGAACACGTTCATGAAAGCCCTGTTCTGCACCTACGACCGCCCCGGCTATGTGGGCGGGCCCAACGCCGGACTGCGCCGCCTGCTGCCCGCCCTGCGGGAGCGCGGCATAGAGGCGGAATGCCTGCTGCTTACCTTCGGGGATGTACGCGCCTGCCCCACGCTAAACGCTCTGCACAGGTCGGGCGTGCCGTGCCAGCACGCCCCCTACCACGCCACCACGGAAGAGCGTGTGCGCTGGATACTCTCCGCCGTGCAGCAACGCCCGCCCGCCGTGTTTGTCCCCAACATCGTGCCCGCCGCCTACTACGCCGCCATGCACCTGAAACGGCGCGGCATCCGCTGCATAGGCGTGCTGCGCTCGGACGACGGGTTCCACAGGCAACTGGCCCAACTCTTCCTGCGCACATCGCAGGAGCGGGCCATGGATGCGTGGGTTGCCGTTTCCGACCATCTCAAACGCATGGTGGAGCAACACACCCCCTGTGTGGTGCAGATTCCCTCCAGCGCGGTCTTTCCCCATGACGATTTTCTGCCGCGCATGCACCCGGACCAGCCCCTGCGCATCCTCTATTCCGGAAGGCTCGCCGACACCCAGAAACGCATCAGCCTTGTTACGCGCTCCCTGTGCAGGCTCACGCACACCCTCCCGGACACGCAGGCAACCATAGCGGGCAACGGACCGCAGCGCGCAGAGGTGGAAGCTATTCTCGCCGCCCACCCAAATGCCCGCGTCACGCTGCTGCCTCCGCAGGACAGCGCGAACATGCCCGCCCTGCTGCGCACCCACCATGCGGTGCTGCTCATGTCGGAATACGAGGGAATGCCCCTGTGCCTTCTGGAAGGCATGGCCCACGGCCTTGTGCCTCTTTCCACCCCCGTGGAGAGCGGCGTGCCCGAACTTATCCGCCACGGAGAAACCGGTTTTCTGCTCCATGAACCGGAACGCGATCTTGAAGAAGCGGCCCGTGCCCTGCGCGACCCGCACACCTTTGCCCGTCTTTCCCGCAACGCCCGCGACCTTGTGCGGGAACGGTTTTCGCCCGATGCCTGTGCCGATGCGTGGGCGCACCTCATCGCCACGCAGGGTGCATCTGCCCGCCCGCAGCCCGTCCGCATGCCCGTAAGGCTCTGCCTGCCCCCGTCTGTCGGCATCCGCGAGGATGACCGCGCAACCCCTTTCCGGGCGCTCACGGCAGCCGCAGCCAGCCTGCTGCCCCCGCACCACCCGTTTCTGCGCCCCCGCTGCCGCCCCGGCTTTGTGGACCTGTATACCGTCCGCCGCAGCATCCTTGCCGCCCTCACGCACACCCTGCCCCAGTTCCGGGGAACGGTGGTGGACATGGGGGCAGGATGCGCCCCGTACCGCACGCTGTTTCTGGATGCCCCCGCCGTCACCCGCTATCTGACGGCAGACATGCCGCAGGGCGGCTACGGTCCTCAGGATATGCCCCATGACGCCCCGCCGCCGTGGGATATGCCATGGGACGGACGCACCCTGCCCATGGAACCGGGCAAGGCAGGTGCCGTGGTGCTCACCGAGGTGCTGGAACACTGCCCGGACCCGGCCCGCGTACTGGCAGAGGCGCACCGCGTTCTTACACCGGGCGGCCTGATTTTCCTGACCGTGCCCTTTCTCTGGCCCCTGCACGATGTGCCCTGTGATGCCTACCGCTACACCCCGTGGACGCTGGAGCGCCTGCTGCAATCAACTGGCTTTGCCGATGTGCAGGTACGGCCGCTGGGCGGGTTCGATGCGGCCATGGCTCAGATGCTGGGCCTGTACATCCGCCGCCGTTCCCTGCAGAGCGGCTACCTGCGCGTTCTGCGCCCCCTGCTCTCTTTCGCCGCCGCTCCGGTTGTCCGGCTGCTCACCGCGCAGGACAATCCCCCGAGCCATTTTCATGAAGGGCTCATGTGCTCCGGCCTGTGGGCCACCGCCCGCAAGCCCTCTTTTGCGCCCCATGCGGACGCAGGAACCCCGGCACCGGAAGCCCGGCACGGCGAGCGCGGGTGCGCTTCTCCCCTGCCTGATGCCTGCACTCCCGCCGCACCCGAACAGTCGTGACCGGAACATTCATACATGGCACAAGCACGAATGGAACTGGCATAAAGGGAACTGGCATGACCGAAACAGCCCATGCGCCCCGCACCGCTCCGCAGGCGGAATCCGCCGCCGGGCGCGTCTCCGGTGCCGCACTGCGCATCTGCCTTGCGCACCCCAATCCCGGACCGGAATGCGAAACGTTCATCCGTGCCCATATCCGGGGATTATCCGGCGTGCACGCCGTGCTGCACGGAGGCCACATGGCCCTGCGGGATACTGCGGACAACGTGCTACACCCCGGCCTGCCGCAGGAACCTGCGCAGCTCTTCTCCCCCTCGGGCAAGGCGGAAACGCAGACGCACGGGCAGGCTGCCATGAACATGGCCCGGTTTCTGCGCTCCGGCCGCACGGATGTGGTGCTGGCGCAATACGGCCCCACGGGAGTGGCCCTGCTGCCAGCCTGCCGTGAGGCCCAAATTCCGCTGGTGGCGCACTTCCATGGTTACGACGCTTCGCTCTGCCCTGTGCTTGCCAAGTACGCTGCGGGCTACGCCGCACTCTTTGAGCACGCCGCCGCCGTTATAGCCGTTTCGCAGGAAATGCGGCAGGACCTGCTGCGCCTTGGCGCGCCCGAAGACCGCTTGCACGTCATCCCCTACGGTGTAGATGCGTCCATGTTCACTGCTGCTTCGCCGCAGGATGCCCCGCCCCGGTTCGTCAGCGTTGGGCGATTTGTAGACAAAAAGGCCCCGGAAACGGTGCTTGCGGCCTTTGCCGCCGTGCACGCCGACATACCCGATGCCACTCTGGTCATGCTGGGTGATGGTGTGCTGCGTCCGGCGTGCATCCGCCTTGCCGCCTGCCTTGGTGTGGCGCACGCCGTGTCTTTTCCCGGAGCCGTTTCCCATGACGAGGTTGCGCAGGCTATGCGCGGGGCGCGCTGTTTTGTGCAGCATTCCGTCACCGCCCCCACCGGCGACAAGGAAGGCACGCCCAACGCCGTGCTGGAGGCGGCTGCCTCGGGCCTGCCTGTTGTGGCCACGTATCATGCAGGTATCCGCGAAGCCGTAGTGCATGAGCACACCGGCCTGCTGTGCCATGAACACGATGCCGCCACCATGGCCGACCACATGCGCCGCATGGCCCGCTCTCCTGCGCTTGCCGCCGCGCTGGGCGCGGCCGGAAGGGCACACGTGCAGGCCTGCTACGACAGGGAAAGGCAGCTTGCGGCACTGACGCAGGTGCTTCAGGCTGCGGTACAGGAAACGCCTCGCTGAGCCGCTGACACCGGACAACCGCCCTCCGCAATCCCCCACATCCTCAGGAGTAAACGCCATGCCTGACACCATACCGAAAAGCGCCCTTGCCCCGAGCCGGTTCCATGTGGTCATCCCGTGCTACAACTGCGAGCGCTACATTGATATCTGCCTTGATTCTTTGCGGAATCAGGCCTTTACACAATGGACCGCCCTGGTTGCAGACGATGCCTCGCAGGACAGAACGGCACGCCTCGCATCCCGCCACGCAGCCGATGACCCGCGCATAACGGTGCATTCGGGCTTCCAGCGGGCATGGCTCATGGGCAACACGCTGGCCACGCTGCGTTCACTCCACCTTGCTCCATCCGATGTGGTGGCCGTGCTGGACGGGGACGATTTTATCCGCCCGGACTGCCTGCAACGCTTGTGGGATGCCCATCAGCAGGGCTACGACATTGTGTATACCGATGAGACCATTGAGAGACAGAAACACTCCATCGGCGGCCCGCTGCTGCGCGGCGTGCCTGTTCGCGAACAGGCATGGTGCTTCTCGCAGCTACGCTCATTCAAAGCTTACCTGTTCGGGCTTCTGGACGATGCCACGTTCCGCGATGAAAGCGGGAGATACTTCCGCGCGGCTGGCGACCTTTCGCTCTACCTGCCCATGGCAGAGCTTGCCGGGCCGGATAAGGTACACTTCATACCGGAGCGCCTCTATTTCTACCGTGTGCACGACCAGTGCAACTCCGCCGTGATGCGTCATGAACAGTTGTGCAACAACAGGTACATACGGTCCAGACCGGCACTGGCAAGGCAGACCACCCATTTTGATTTCCGCCTGCGGCTCAACGGTCACCAGCAACCGCCAGCATCACAGCACACGCCCGACCTGTGGTCGCAGCTCTCGGAGCTCATCCAAAACGAAGTGCTGCATCAGCACAGCACAATAGAATTGCCCGTGACTCTGGAAAAAAGCGATCTTCCCCGCCTGGGCCCGGCAGTGCGCGCCCTGCTTCCTCAGCCTTACACCATAGCGGTGGAGCACATCATATTACCTGAAGAGCGGGATGCGTGGCGTGCCTACCATGGCCTGTGGATTGGCGAGGGAGTGTTCCTTATGGGGGTGCCTGCGTCTACGATGTAACGGCAAGTTTATATTGACACTTATTGTCAAGGTGTGCATTAACTTCTCAGGGGCACTTGGCAGGTGCATAAAAAACAACGGATCCACGTTGTTTTTTTTCAAGATCCCATTGAGAATGAAATGCAAATTCAAACCAGTAACGTAACGCGAAGACAGGGAGGATGAGGCTTTTCGACGTAAGAACTGGAATTTTCATTACTGCAATGCGGAATATACCGGCAAGACACCCTTTTAGAATAGATTAAGGAAAAGTGACCATATGAATGCAAGACATATACTGCTAGCGTTTCTTACAGCTTCATTAAGCTTTATTCTCTATGTCCTCATCGCCCATCAAGCTGCAGACAAGTTGACAACATATAGACACTCTTTTTTGCTTGTAGCACTACTTGCACTTATCGCCCAGCTAGCCACGGCCGGAGAAGAAAAAGCAAGAAACATTAATACTGACATTAAAAGTACTAATAAAAATGAGTCAAGCTTCTTTAAAAAGAATTTTTTAACTAAAAACACAACCCAATCCAGCATACTTACCGTTATTGTTCTTTTCTCATGCTTTATGTATTTCGGAAAATAATGAGCCACTGAGGCGAGTCTGTTCACCACAATAAGTCAAGGCCACACGCTCCCACCATTACATTAATCTGAATCTCTGATGGCATTGGCCATACAACCAATGCCAACAGAACTGTAATGACTTCACAGCATTACAAGACAAGCCATATCTATCGAGAGTAGCCCAGCTCATTCTTTACGCTTTTGACCAATACAAGCAGACAACAAAACAACACATAACACTACAAAACACACCGAAGAAGTGTCGATAGCATTCGACACTACATACCCTGCATTCAATGCAAAGTTTTCATAAAAAACATCATCGATACCGACAATGCTGAATATGACAAACATGATTTTTATGCTATCCAACATGACTCATAACTAACGAACAAGAAGGCAAAAAATGAAAATGAAACTTTTAATTACAGGCATTGTTGCAAACCTTTTCGGAATACTTCTTTGCTATGCCATGCTTAACCTGCCAGAAGGAAGGCAAGCTGCCTTAAAATATGGATACCTGCTTGTGTCCATGATCACCCTGTCCTCCATGTTTGTTTATACAAAAGATGATTCTACATCTGAGCAAATTGCACAAAAGAACGAAAACGACACTTCATTCAAACCAATAAACAACGACACAGAACAGATAAATCGCAATATTATTCGCAACCTGCTACTTTCCGTAGCATTCATCTTTTGCTTCACGATGTTTCTAAAAGCATGAAACAGAAACTTTTGAGCATATCATAATTGAAAACACAATACAAAACGTATTCAAAAGGATAGTAGCCACATGAATGCAAAATCAATCCTATTCGCACTAGTCACGGCTTTTTTCAGTCTTCTTCTCTATTATCTCATGACCCGTCAAATCACAGGACCGTATGCGATATACAGATACTCATTCTTAATAGTGTCTGTACTTGCTTTTGTCGCACAGCTAATCGAAATCATAGACGATAAAACAAAGATTACTGAAAACAAAAAAGGCAATTCAAATAACGTAATCACCAATGAACCGAAAAACAAGTTTATAACACTAAAATTAATTCAAACTAGCATAATTGGAATTATCTCTCTTTTCTCATTCTTTATGTTTCTAGGAAGATGGTAAATCCTTAAGGCAATTCAACACGCAGAAACAGAAACTGATCACACGCAACCACCATCACACCAAACTGAAACCCTGGTGGCATTGGCCATACAACCAATGCCACCAGAGCTAACAGACCTCACATCACTGCAAGACAATCCGTAGCAATAGGCTAAAACCACATTATATTATACACTAGAAGCCACCCTCGGTACACACATGCCCATCCAAAAGACGACTTTTAAAACAATTACCACAGCTACATTTTTAGCAATTTCAATTTTCATTTTCTTTTTCAGCAAAGATGCATATGCAGACACCTCTCTCCCAAGCCAGGAACCGGTCGAGCTACACTTAGATGAAGCTGTTGCTCTTGCACTACGAACCAATCGAACCGTAACCATGGCAAACATTGAACGACTCGCAGACAAATTCGACCTAGAAGTCGCACACGATAAATTTAAGCCCGACGTTAATTTTGACATAGGCAATACATATTCCGGGGGACAGAACCTATCAGACAAAGCATCTAGAATACAATCGCAGTCATCTGTCACACCTGGAGTAGAAGTAACACAGCTATTCAGCACAGGGTCTAAAGTAATATTCTCTTGGGATCGCTATGCTGATACCTCTGGAAAAAGATCTGACAACAACGGCAACAGCTGGTCAGTAAATTTTTCCCAACCACTTTTAAAAGGTGCCGGACAAGAGGTTAACACTGCATCTATTGTTTTAGCAGAAATGTCTGAACAATCAAGCCTTCTCTCTTTGAAAAAGAAGACAACAAACACAGTTAACCAAACAATAAGACAATTCAGACACTACTACTCTACCATTCAGCAACTAGAAATTAACGCATCTGCTCTTAAACGCGCCAGAGACAGCTTAGAGTCTAATCAATTACTTGTACAACTAGGCCGCATTCCTGCAAATGAAATTATACAAAGCGAATCACAACTTGCAAATCAGGAATACGCTTACCAATCCTCGCTTGACAATGTGGACAAAGCGCGACTTCAACTGCTGGGTGTTTTAGACCTGCCGAACACTACACGAATAATACCCAGAGAAAACCAACAACCCACGTCAACCCACCCAGACCTTAAACAATGTATTGAAATTGCTTTGAAGAAACGGGCAGACCACCTCGAGGCAGAAATGAACGTTGAGCGCGCCCGAATCAATCTCATGCTTGCCAAGAACAACGCACAATGGGACCTAAGTCTAGATGCCAGCTACAAAGGTGCCTCGCAGCTCAGTCCGCTCACTAAAGACACAGGCACACACAGATGGGAAGCAGGCGTAAACTTGCGTATTCCACTGTACGGCGACCTTACCCGAGAACAAAACATGCGCAGGGCAGATGCCAACCTTAAACAAGCTGAAATCGCACTGACTGAAACTCGCGAGAACATAACGCTGGAAGTAATTAACGCCATCAGAGACGTTGAGAACACAAAGACCAAACTGCAACTGGCAACAAAAGCACGCAACCTGTCAGAAAGAAAACTGGAAGTCGAAAGAGAAAAGCTGTCTCTAGGCCGTTCTAACAGCTTTCAGGTTGTTTCTTTTCAAAACGAGTTGGTAGAGCGAGAAACCCAAGAACTTAATGCTCTCATCAATCATCACAATGCGCTCACTACGCTTGATGAAACGCTGAATACCACCCTTGAGACATGGCAGGTGGAATATAATAAGGAGCACGGCAGATGGCTGGACACACGCCTAACAATGCAACCAACCACAAACTGACGAGCGTATTAATACGAAGGGCCCTTCACAAACTTAAGAAGCACCTCCTTATCTCAACACTTTTAGCAGTCACTTTAGCGGCAACAGCAGCATATTTATGGGTTAATGAGTCTGCATTTTCCACATCTACAAACGATCATAATAGTCTTTCATCTGTCAAAGTGACAACTCGAAAATTTTCAACCAATATTTTGCTAAGTGGAAGGCTTGCACCACTCGAAGATGTGCCTATTACCGCACCATTTCAAGGTATTTTAAAAAAAGTTTTTTTTGAATACAACACCAAAGTAACGAAAGGCACGCTTCTTGCCGCCATGGAAACTGACGAAATTGAAAGACAACTACGCACGACAAAGGCAGAGCAAATCAAATCTGCGCAAAAACTAAAGGAACTAGAAAATTGGGAAAGAGGGCCAGAAGTAATATCTGCACGCAGATCCTGTATAAAAGCTAAAATCGGCCTTGAGAATGCGCATCTGAAACTTCAAGAAAATAAATTCCTTTTTGAAAAGGGGATTATTTCCGGAAACGAGTTGCGCGCATCAGAACAGGATTATAACGACAGAGAATCTACCCTGCTTGAGGCTGAAGAGTCTTTTAAAACAACACTGGCTCAAGGCAGCCGCGACAACATAGAGATGGCACGACTTGAACTCACCAATGCACAAACCCTCTTGCAATCACTCACAAGAAAACTGGACAACGAGAAGATTATTGCCCCTGTTGACGGGGTAATACTCGAAGCTTCCGGCGATTCAACCAAAACGCTAGAACCGGGGCGCTCCGTCGATCAAGGCGAACTTCTCTTCACTATAGGCAATATTACCGGTTTATCTGTCAAATCCCGAGCTGATGAGGCAGACATTAACAATATCCATTTGGGGCAACGGGTAGAAGTTTCCGGAGATGGGTTTGATTTTATCATGCAAGGCACTATCCGACACATTTCTTCCAATGCAGCGCCATCGGATAAAAATGAAAGATCATACGGAATGCCAGCTGAAGGTGCTAAATTTGAGATTGTTGCCGTTATAGAAAATGTACCAGCAGAGCTTCAGTCAAAATTGCGCCTGGGAATGACATCAACGCTAAAGATAATCACGTACGAAAATCCCGCAGCACTTGTTATTCCCATACAAGCAGTTACCGTGGCCGGATCACAGAGAACGGTAAAAATTCTTGATAGTCGCACGGGCAACATCATTGACCACCCCATCTCTACAGGCCGTGTTTCCGGCAACTTTGTTGAGGTTGCAGACGGCATTGAGCATGGCCAGGAAATATTCATCGTGTCACCTGCACACAAAAAACTCCCATGATCCACCTTAAGGACATTTGTAAAACATTTGTTTTAGGCGACAGCCCCCTGAAGGTTCTCAAGAACATTAATCTTGAGATTCATTCCGGTTCGCTCGTGTCTGTGGTGGGCCGCTCCGGATGTGGCAAATCCACCTTAATGAACATTCTTGGCCTGCTGGAAACTCCGGACTCCGGAACATATCTCCTTAATGGCCAGGCGACCTCTGGCCTCAACGATGCAAACGCATCGCGCATTCGGAACCGCGAAATTGGTTTCGTATTCCAGCAGTTCCATCTTTTGCCCAGGCTGACGGTTTTTGAAAACATCGCCCTGCCCTTAGTCTATGGCGGCGTTGGCGAGGCAGACCGAAAAGAAATGGTCAGCGCGATGCTTGACCGCGTAGACATGCTTGCCTGGCAGAACCAACTTCCTTCCCGACTGTCTGGGGGCCAGCAACAACGGGTAGCGGTGGCAAGAGCTCTTGTCGCAAAACCAAAGCTTGTATTGGCTGACGAACCGACAGGAGCACTAGACCAGCAGACCGGACAAGACATAATGAGCCTTTTCTTACGCCTAAACAGAGAAGAGCGCACCACACTTGTCATTATCACGCACGACCCTGCCGTAGCAGGAACATGCGATATTCGTTTCAGAATGCAGGACGGCGTCATTGAGCCCGCTTAAAACCATTATTTATGGAGCTTTCAGAAACCTATCTGCGTCTCCGCTTAAGTCACTTCTTGCCCTTACGGGAATCATAACAGGCGTTGGATCTGTTATTGCGTTGCTTGCCGGAACCACTATGATCAGAGAACAGGCGCTTTCCGCATTTTCAGAAATGGGGACTGATGCAATATCTATCATCGTGGTAAAAAACCCATCTGAAACACATAAGAAACCAGTTACTTTCGAAACCCTGCAAAAGCTTCCTGATATCTTTCCTGAAATCAACCAGGCGGCTTCCTATATTTCTGGCCCTCAAGCAACCGTTGTTTTTAATGGAAAAAATAGCGTAGCGCACGTTATTGGCGCATCACCTGAACTAGCTTCTGTCACAATGCTTTCGCTTGAGACAGGGCGTTTTATTCACCCGCTGGATCACGGGGAGATGGTTTGCGTTGTCGGCTTTTCTCTTGCCGAAAAATTACGCAGCTCCGGGCACGCCTCCATAGTAGGGAGTCAACTTCGTTTAGACGGGCGTCCATTGACTATTATAGGCGTACTCCAACGCACCGAAAGTTCATCTGAATTTCGACCAGCTCAACTGAGCAACGGCGTTGTCATTCCCATTTCCACACGATACAGGCTTTTTGAAAGAGACACAGGAACTCTTATCACTATACTTTCAACTCACAACACCCCACAAGACGTAAAGAAGAAAATAGAATCTTATTTTATTCAAGAAGACTATCGACGAATTAACGTACGATGCGCCGATGATTTACTGAATTTACGATCACAACAAGATGGCCTGCTCATACAGCTTTTATGCATTCTTGGAGCCACTTCTCTTATCGTTGGCAGTGTTAGTGTTATGAACATCATGCTTGCCTCGGTAACAGAACGAACACAAGAAATAGGCATACGAAGAGCACTTGGCGCGACACGGCAAGCTATCCTACTTCAGTTCATGCTCGAATCAATAATCCTTTGCCTTATTGGCGGATCACTGGGCATCGCAATTGGAACACTAATGAGTCTTGCTATTGCCATAATTTTCAATCTTCCATTCATGATTCCAATGCTCGCCTTCTGGGCCGGATGCGGTGCATCGTTCGGAGCTGGTCTATGTGCTGGCACCTACCCTGCAATACGGGCTGCGCGCCTTAATCCTGCCGTTGCGATAAACACCCGATGATGCCCTTACTGAGAACACACATGCCGCCCGTCAAAACAATTGTTTATGACGCCTTAAAAAACCTGACTCTGTATCCAATTCGCTCTGCCCTTGCATTAATTGGCATCATGGTAGGCATAGGATCGGTAATCTCCATGGTGGCAAGCACCGCCATGATCAAAAACACGGCCATGTCTCGCTTTGAAGAAATGGGCAAAAACACGCTGACCATCAAGACCTTATACGACATCCCCCACGCCGCCCCTTATGCCCACATGGATATTTTACAAAACATCCCCTCCCATTGCTCCGGGGTGCTAACTGTCGCACCTGTGTCCATGCAAAGCGGCTTTCTAAAGCTGCAGGGACAACCCAAAACTACCTCTTTTCTCGGAGCAACACCCGACCTACTGAGAGCCGCCCGGCTAGAAGTGCGAGAAGGACGCTTCTTACACCATTTGGAAGATCGCCTGTTAGTTTGCGTTCTCGGCTCGGACATAGCCCGTGCACTAAGGTACGGCGAATCAACTCCTATTATCGGAACACATATCGCTATCAACGGGTATCACCTTGAAATCATAGGCGAGCTTGAAAAGTCAGGCGCCTCAGCAATCGCCAATTCATATGAACAAATCAACAACACAATCATTCTTCCACTTGCCAGTCTGTACAAAATATTCGGAATCAACAAGTCAATGACAACACTCGTGACTACACAAGGAGACATACATCTAGCGGAAACAGCTATTAATAACTACCTAAAGCAGAACAACTTTAAACAAACATCCATTCTTAAGGCAGAAGAGATACTTCAACTCTCTTCCAAACAAAACACGACGTTAAGCAATCTAATGATATTTGTCTGCATAATCTCACTTACAGTAGGAGGCATAGGCGTAGTTAATGTCATGCTCTCCGCTGTCACGGAGAGAAAAAAAGAAATTGGCATACGCAGAGCAATTGGAGCAACGCAAACCGACATAATACTGCAATTTGTCATGGAATCTGTCATTCTGTGCATAGTAGGCGGGATTCTAGGCATAGCAGTAGGCATTACGCTAACCAAAAGCACCGCACTCTTATACAACCTGCTCTATTCAATTCCGCAAGAAGCGTTATGGATAGGATGCGCCACATCGCTTGCGTCAGGACTATGCGCCGGCATCTACCCCGCGATGAGAGCGTCTCAACTGAACCCTACAGATGCGCTACGGGCTGATTGACGCAAGGCTGCTCCACCCCTGCTTCACACACAGGCGCAGGGGCATAACCCATTATCATTCGTATGCTTGCAGGGGGGGGAGGCTCAACAGCCCGGAAACATTAAGGGCGGGAGGGGTACGGGAAGGCCTACCGCCTGCCCAGCGGCAGCCGGATGGTGAAGGTAGTGCCGCGTCCCGGTTCTGCGTCCACGGTGAACTGACCTTCGTGATTGGTGGTGATGATGAAGTAGGAGACGGAAAGCCCAAGCCCCGTTCCTTCGCCCACCGCCTTGGTGGTGAAGAACGGCTCGAACACGCGCTTGCGGGTTTCCTCGTCCATGCCGGGACCGTTATCGGCCACGTCTATGCGGGCGCGCCCCCGGTCAAGGCTGGTGGTTATGACAATGCGCGGGGCATCGCTCCGATCGCCGCGTTCCACCATCGCCTGTGCGGCGTTCTTGAGCAGGTTCAGCAGCACCTGTTCAACCTCCTGCGGCGAGCAGAGCACCTGCGGCAGGGTAGGATCGTACTGGCGGACGATCTCAATGTGCCTGAAGTCATATTTCTTTTTCAGGTCATAGTCATTGGCGGCCAGCTCTATGGTTTTGTCTATCAGTTCGCCAAGATTCACAGACGAGCGACGCGCCTCGCTGCGGCGGCTGAATTCCAGCATGTTGCTCACAATATCTGCTGCGCGCCTGCCGGATTCGGTAATGCCTTCCAGAAAACGGATGATTCCCCGGCTCTCCAGATAGGTGCGGATGTTCTCCAGCGGGCATCCTGCTTCTTCCGCCGCCTTGTGGTTGGCAGGAAAATCCATGGAAATGCGGCGTTTGATATTCTGTGTGCCCTGCAAAATTCCGCCGAGCGGGTTATTGATTTCGTGCGCCATACCTGCCGCCAGCCCGCCCACGGAAAGCATCTTCTCAGTCTGAACCATCATTTCCTCAATGCGGAAGCGGTCCGTTACGTCATCCAGCCGGATAACGGCGGAAAACTCTCCCCGCGTGACAACAGGGTAGATGATGATGTCAAAATACCGGGTGCGCGCGTCTTCGGTAACAGCTTCTTTTTCCAGAGAAATATTGGTTCCCGTGGCAATGGATTCCGTAATGTGTGAGAGCAGGAACCCGTAGCGGGGCAGCACGTCCGCAAAGGGCCGCCCGTAGGCTTCGGCGGCGGCAATGCCCGTCACTTCTTCCGCCGTCTTGTTCCACTGGGTTATGCGCGCGTCCTTGTCCACGCTCACAATGGTGGAGGGCATGGAGTTGAGGATGTTGTCTAGGGTGTTCTTGGTTTCCCAGAGCTCACGTTCCGCCTGCTTGCGCTGGGTAATATCCGTGTGTGCGCCCGCCATGCGGTAGGGTTCGCCCGATTCGTCACGCACACACATGCCGCGCCCAAGTATCCAGCGGTATTCGCCGTCCTTGTGGCGCATCCGGTATTCCACCTCAAACTGCTCCGTCACGCCGCTCAGATAATCGTCCTGCGCGCGCAGCACCCTGTCGAGATCGGCAGGATGCATACGCCCCTGCCACTCGTCCAGATTATTGTCTATCTCGGCGTCCTGATACCCGATAATGGCTTTCCAGCGGGTGGAATAATACACCCGGTCCTGCCGCAGGTCCCAGTCCCATATGCCGTCGTTGGTGGCGATAACAGCCAGCGAATAACGTTCCTCACTCTGCCGCAGGGCGGCTTCTGCCCGTTCGCGCTCGCGTATCTGGGCTTCCAGTTGGCGGTTCATTTCCACAAGCTGCTTTTCGCGCGCCGCCACCTCTGCCGCCATAACGGCAAAGTTGTCGGCAATAAGCCCCAGTTCCGCGTTCTGAATGACGCTGAAGTCGAACTTGAAGTCGCCCCGCGCCACCTGCCCCATGCCCCGGAGCAGCTCTTCCAGCGGCTTGCGCAGATGGATGCGCAGCAGAATGCCCGTGGCCACAAGAATAACCACCAGCACGCCGCTCAGTGCCAGCAGGTTGGTGGTGACAAGACGCGATAAGTCCTTCTTGTATCCGGCAAGAGTGAGCACCACCGTGGCGTGGCCTATCACCTCGCCCTCGTACATGATGTCGCGCTCGCGGTAGACCCGGGCATCCGCGTCATCACGCTTTACGGTGCTGAAAAGCACCTTGCCCAGCGGGTCCATTATGCGCACCTCGTTCACCAAGTCGTACTGGGCGAACACGGTGCCTATCTGATCAATGGTGCGGGTGTCGAAATTCCAGATGGGAACAGACAGAATATCCGAAAGGCGGGTTATGTACTCATCGGCCTTGCTTTCCACTTCGCGGAGCATGGCCTGCGAATTGCGCAGATACTGCCACGAAAGCGTGGAAGCCACCACAAGCAGGATCATGACCATAAGGCTTATGGTCAGATCACGCGATATAGAGCGCCCCCTGAAGAGGTTCACCGGTGAATACGCACGTTTGGAAGCAACCTTTTCCTGCATGCTCAACCTGTATTGCCCGTATTGCCAGCAGGGCCAGTATGAAAGATACACCGCGCCGCATGCTCAAACGAACCGCCACGAACGACAAAACGTAACAGCCTGTGCCATAAGGGACATAGCATAAGTACGTGCTGACTTAAAGGTAAATATTGCACGTTTTCCCGCCTCTGCGCAACCTCCCGCACTTGACTCCGTGCGCGTAATGCGCAAGAAAGACTGGTTCATCAAACCCACATCGCGGCAGATGCACCATTGGTCGCGCTTATTTTTCAATACAGACGGGATACGTCCCGCTTCAGTCGGGGAACGCCATGGGCTTTTTTTCCAAGTTGAAACGGTTGTGGTCCGGCGAGACCACTGACGATACGGCAGCCGCTCCGGCAGAAACCGCTGCACAGCCGACCGATGCCCAGGCACCGGGACAGGCTGCCCCGGAAGAACTGCCGGTACTGTCGGAACTGCCGGAACAGATAACGCAGGCAGAACCGGAAAAACAGACCACGGCATCGCCTGACACTCCGGCGGAAGGCGCGCCTTCACGCGTGCAGGCTCCGGCTGCTCAGGAACCGGCACAGCAACCGGCACAGGCAACGGCACGGGCAGACTCGCCCCAGTGGCAGAAGGATCTCACCCTTGCCCTGCGCGGCGCGGAACCCCGCCTTTCTGTCTGGCTGGAGCATGTGCTCGGCGGAGTGGACAAGGCGGACGACACCCTGTGGGAACGTCTGCGCTTCTTCTTCTCCGCGCTGGACGCCCCCGCAGCGGAAGCGGATGCCTTCATCGCTGAATTCTCCCGCTGGCTGGATGTTATGGAATACGTCCACGTGGGCGACTTCCGCTCCGAACTACAATACCGCCTTGCCCTTGCCCTTGATCTGGAAGACGAGGAGGACGAGCGTTCGCGCCTGCTCCTCAAGCTTTCCGAGGGGCTTACCAAGACCAAGGAGCAGATTACCCGCCAGATAGACGGGCTGCTCTCTTCCCACGCCACCATGAACGAAGGCTTCTGGCAGGAGCTGGAAGAAATACTCATTATGGCGGATGTGGGCTTTGAACCCACCATGAAGCTGGTGAACCGCCTGCGCGAACGGGTACGCAAATCCGGCACGGACAAGCCCGAACACTTCAAGGCCCTTATGCGCGAGGAGCTTGAGGAAATTTTCAAGATGCCGCCGCGCATCAAGGCCGTGAACCTGCCGGAAGTGGTGCTCATGATCGGCGTAAACGGCGTGGGCAAGACCACCACCATTGCCAAACTCGCCTACCGCGCCCGCATGCAGGGAAAAAAGGTGCTCATTGCGGCGAGCGACACCTTCCGCGCCGCCGCCATAGAGCAGTTGCAGGTATGGGCGGACCGCGTGGGCGCAGGCTTCTATGCCAAGGGCCCGAACTCAGACCCCGCCGCCGTTGCCTATGAAGCTGTGGAGCTGGCCGTAAAGGAAGGGTATGATGTACTCTTTGTAGACACGGCGGGCAGGTTGCAGACCAAGGTGGACCTTATGGCGGAACTGCAGAAGATACGTAACGTGCTGGGCAAAAAACATCCCGGCGCACCGCACCGCACCATCCTGACCATAGACGCCACCACGGGACAGAACGCCCTTTCGCAGACCAAGATTTTCAACGAGTCGTGCAAGCTGGACGAGATTATTCTCACCAAGCTGGACGGCACCGCCAAGGGCGGGATTGTGGTCGCCGTAGCCATGGAATTTGGCATACCCATTTCGCACATCGGGCTCGGAGAAAAGATGGAAGACCTGCGCCCCTTCAACGGCGCGGACTTTGCCGCCGCCCTGCTGGGCAGCTAGCGACTGACCGGCGCACCGCGCCCGTGACCTGCACCCGTGTACCCGCACTGATTCCGGCCATGATGTACGAAACGCCGAGCATTTTCTGCTGCTACCCGCGTACCCGGGCAAGCTCCTTCCATGCCGTGGTGTAACCCGGCGAACGGAAACGCTGCCGCATGTGCCACGGGGCCTTTTCATCCGCCCCTTCTGCGGCATAGCGCAGGGTGCCGCGCCCGTGGCGGGCGTTAATGCTGTCTGCCGTGCGCATCAGGGCATCGCGCGTTTTGTCGCGGGCCGATTCTCCGGTCATGCAGTCCAGCAGACTGTGCTGCCCCGCGTGTCTGCCCTCCAGCCCTGTAAGCAGCACCCCCACCTTTTTGTAGCGCAGCCCCTCACGGAATACGGCATCCAGCAGTTCGCGCCCCGCCTGCAGCAGGTGGGGCGTGTAGTCCGTGGCGCGGACAAGGTGACGGGTGGCGAAGTCGGCATAGGGTCTGTCTTCCCCGCCGGCATCTTCGTCAGCAGTGCGGGCGATTGCGGCAAGGCTGTCATACGCCCGGATCATCACGCCCGCCGTATGCGCCACCAGCCCTTCCCGGCGCAGCTTCTCCGCCGCGCGGGTGATATGCGCCGTCAGAGCCTCGTGCGCATGGGCGCGCAGTTTCACCGGCGTGCCGAAGGAGCGGGAAGAAAGAATGGACCGCCGGGGCTGCACGTCCTCCGGCTCCACGCAGGAAATACCCCGCAACTCCAGCACCGTACGCAGACCCACAACGGTCATGCGTCGGCGCACCCAGTCGTCGGGCATATCCCGCAGTTGCCGCGCGGTAAGCACGCCGTGGCGCTCCAGCATGGCGGCATAGCGTCTGCCCACGCCCCACACATCTCCCGCCGCCACCGTATCCAGAATACGGTTCATGGCTGCGGCATCCCCGGCATAGCGCGTCAGGTCAAACACACCATCGCAGGCGGGTATGGATTTGCACACCCGGCTTGCCAGCTTGGCAAGGGTTCTGGTGGGCCCCATGCCCACGGAAACAGGTATGCCCGTCCACTGCCGCACCTGTTGCCGCATGCGGCGGGCATGTTCCGTGCGCTTCTGCCCGGCAACGCCTTCCAGCCGCAGAAAAGCCTCGTCAATGGAATAGACTTCCACCATGGGACTGAACATCTCCAGCACGCGCATGACCCGGGCAGACAGGTCGCCGTACAGGGCGTAGTTGGAGGAAAACACCGTCACCCCCTGCCGGAGCAACGCCCCCTTGAGCTTATGGTACGGCTCGCCCATGCCTATGCCCAGCTTCTTGGCTTCCGCCGAGCGGGCTATGATGCAGCCGTCGTTGTTGGAAAGCACCACCACCGGGCGCGCTTCAAGGTCCGGGCGGAAGACCCGCTCGCAGGAGCAGTAGAAATTATTGCAGTCCACAAGGGCAAAAACGGCAGCCATCTCCGTCTCCTTGCCTACAGGGTGCGCACCACTGCCGTTACCACGCCCCACACGGTCACGTCCTCCTGTCCGGTCACATCCAGCGGCGGATAGTTCTCGTTTTCGGGCATGAGCAGCACGGCACCTTCCCGCAGATACAGGCGCTTTACCGTAAGTTCCCCATGCACGGCGGCAATGACGATGCGGTTATGCACAGGGGCCACGGAGCGGTCCACCACCAGAATGTCCCCGTCCAGAATGCCCGCCCCGGTCATGGAATCTCCCTGCGCGCGGACAAAGAAGGTGGCAACCGGGTTGCGCACAAGGTGTTCGTTAAGGTCCAGCGGACGTTCCACATAGTCCTCCGCCGGAGAGGGAAACCCCGCTGCAACGGGATTGAGAAACAGCGGGCATCCCCGCCCGCCCGTTCCGTGTTCCGGTACCATGCCGGATGCAGATTGTACTTGTGTCATACGCCATCTCCCTGTACGGACGAAAAACGGCCCCGCCCGGCGGGACCCCATGAAAGACCATACACCGCCGGTACACGGAGCGCGAGAGCAACACGGACTGATGTCCGCTCCTGAACTGCGGGCAGTGCAGCCACCCTATGCAACAAATAATCCGGCAGTCCCGCCGCCGGTCAGGACACCATGCCCCTGCAACACACGCCGCCTCCCCACTGGATAGCCCTTGTCGACCCGCGCCTGAAGATACTTCTCGCGGGCTGCTTCGGCGTGCTCGCATGGCACCTTTCCCCCGCGGCACTGGCCATACTGGGCACCTGCCTGTGGATTCTCTGCCTCAGGGCAGAATTCTTCTCACGCACCCACTGGCCCATGCTGCGCTCCTACGGCATGTTCGTGCTGTTATGGGGCCTGCTCAAATTCGGGCTGGATGCCATGGCCCTGCTGCACACGCCGCCCCCCTACGCTCCCCTGCTTCGACAGGCAGCGGCGGATGCGGGCCTGCTGGCGGGGAGGCTGGGCATTCTCATAGCACTGGGGCTTATTCTCGCGCTCAGCAGCTCCCCCCGCCAACTGGGACTGGCCCTGTCATGGTTCCTGCGGCCCCTGCTGGGGCGCAACAGCTGGAAAACAGCTCTGTCTCTGGCACTCATGATCCATTTTCTGCCCCTTGCCCAACGCACCCTCATGCAGGTGCGCGAATCCATGCGCCTGCGCCGTCCCAGGCGGTCGCGGTGGCAGTGTTTCCTGCTGGTTCCGCAGGCGGTGCTACGCGTGCTTGCGCAGAAAACATGGACCCAGACCGTGGCTGTGGCCGCACGCGGGCTGGACACGCCGGAAGCATGGGTGCCCAGCTTTCCCCCGCAGCCCCTTGCATGGACGGGCGGATGCCTTGTGGCGGCCATGGGCCTTGCCCTGCTCTATCTCTGAGCCTGTGCGACCTCAATCCGCCATACCGCCCGCGAAGGGCAAAACCGGGCAAGGCCTTGGCACTTGCAGGCATCACCGTTACCATCTATAGAACCCCAGATGCCTTGCGCATCCGGCCTATTCCGGCGCATGCCGCCTGGCCTATTCCGGCGCATGCTGCCTGGCCGGAGCACGGCGAACGCGCAACGTCAGAAACTGCCGCAACCCGGCTGCCGCCTTCTCTACCCGCAGGCACCCAAAAGAACCTCTCTGCGGGAACAGATTTGAGGGGAACCGCTTTGAACGATACGGACCACGGCAATGAGCACGACCCGTGCTGCCATACCAGACTGAACCATCTCATCATCGAATTCTACGAGCGGCTCTCATCGTGGGAGCATGATGTGGTGCGGGAAAAGGGGCTCACCCTGCCGCAGGTGCACACGCTGGAAGTGCTGGGCATTCACGGCTCCATGCCCATGAAAGAGCTTGCCGCGCACATGGGCATCACCACCGGCACGCTGACCGTGCTTGTGGACAGACTTTCCGACAAAGGCTGCGTGCGCCGCCGCCCCCACGAATCCGACCGCCGTTCCATCATCGTGGAACTGACAGCAACGGGCAGGGAACTCTTCGAGGAACACGACAGGCTGCACATGCAACTGACGGAAACCCTCACCGCCAGCCTGAGTGATGAAGAACGCGCAACCCTGCGCCACTGCCTGCACATTATGAACAAGGCTTTCTGACCGTGAACGGACTTGAACTCGTTGCCATAGCCGTGGCGCTTGCCATGGATGCCTTTGCCGTTGCCATTGCCACGGGCGTGCAGCTCAAATGCGTGGATTCGCGCCAGACCTTCCGCCTGGCGTGGCACTTCGGCCTGTTTCAGGCCATCATGCCCATTATCGGCTGGTCACTGGGCCTCACCGTGCGGGGATTCATCGAATCGTACGCCCACTGGATAGCCTTTGCCCTGCTGGCGTGGATAGGAGTGCGCATGCTGCGCGAAGCCTTTGAAGCGGACTGCGAGGAAGGGGAACGCTGCGACCCCACGCGGGGCATGTCGCTTATCATGCTTTCCGTGGCCACCAGCATAGACGCACTGGCTGTGGGGCTTTCCATGTCCGTGCTGGGCATATCCATATGGTACCCCGCCCTCATCATCGGTCTGATAGCCCTTATCTTCACGGCGGCAGGTCTGCATATCGGCCGCCTCATCGCCGGAGCCTCCCGTTTCGGACAGGTGGCGGAGGTGGCGGGCGGCTGCGTGCTGCTGCTCATTGGCGTGAAGATTCTTGCGGAACGCGGCGTCTTCACGGCATTTTTCGGATGAAAACCGGCCATGCCCGGAAGGGTGCGGCATAACGGCAACAGGCGGCGCACTGCCGCAAAGGGGTTCTTCATGAGGAACAAGGAATTCCGGCTCCGTGCCACGCCCGCCCGATCTGCCCTGCTCACTCTGCTGCCCCGGTTCACCCCGTCGTCACGCGTCATGCGGCCCGCACACAGTTCATTCAGCGCACCGCAGCCAGTGGCCGCAATCCTCTCACGGTGCACCCGGCTCCCCCGACCCGGCGTGCTGTCCATCGCGACCTGCCTGCTTGCTGCCCTTCTGGTACTGACGGTTCCGGTTCACCGTGCGCACGCCGCACCGTCCGCAATGTCCGCGATGTCTGCAGACACCTCCGCTCCCGATCCCCGCGCCATAACCGTCGGTTTTGTCACCGGCGCGGGCGGACTCGGCGATATGTCCTTCAACGACATGGCCTACGGCGGCCTGCGCAAGGCTCAGCAGGAGCTGGGCTTCGCCCTCAATGTGCTGGAAGCCGACGCCACAGGCACGGCCAAGACAGAGGCTGTGGCTCATCTTGTGCGGCAGTGCGACATTATGGTGCTGCTCGGCGCACAGCACACGGGCCATGCCCGCGTCTTTGCCGAACAGTTCCCGGAAAAAAAGTTCATCTTTTATGAGGAAAAAGTCTCCGGCATTCCCAACTTGGCGTCCATCCTTTTCCGCCAGCACGAAGGTTCTTTCCTTGCCGGAGCACTGGCAGGCCGCGTGAGCAAAACCCGGCGGGTGGGCTTTCTGGGCGGCACGGACATTCCCCCCGTGGCCGCCTTCGCGCAGGGATTCATGGAAGGGGTACGCCACGTGGCTCCCGATGTGGTGGTGGAAATACACCACGTAAGCGGGCCGGGAGACTTTTCCGGATTCGACAACCCCGACGCAGGTTTTACCATGGCCGCTGCCATGTTCGAAGACGGCGTGGATATCATCTTCGCCGTGGCGGGCCTTACGGGCAACGGGGTTATAGAGGCGGCACGCAGGACGGAAAACCGCTACGTCATAGGCGTAGATTCGGATCAGGACGACATGGCCAGAGGCAAGGTGCTTACCAGCATGGTCAAACGGCTGGACACCGCCACCTACGCAGAGGTCTCCAAGGCTGTACAGGGCAGATTCACGATGGGCGTCGCGGACTTCGGCCTTGTTTCCGGCGGCGTAAGCCTTACGGACATGCGGCACACGCGGGACATCATCTCCGCCCCGGTGGTGGAGGAACTGGAATCGCTCCGGCAGGCCATCATCGACGGAAAGATTGTCGTTACCGACCTGCGCCCCTGACAAGCACAGCCGCCGGACACAGGGTGTTAGCCGCGCAGCAGCTCTTCCAGCGCGGCCAGCCCGCCTCCGGCAGCGTCCCGTGCGGACCCCACGCCCAGCAAAGGCGGCAGGGCTACGCCCCGCTGCGCAAAAACCTGCTCCAGCACTTCCATCCAAACGCCCTTTCCTGCCCGTTTTGCAACGGCGGGGTCCACATCACGCGGGCGTCCTCCCCATTCCGCGTGGTCATACACCCGGTTCACGCCGCAACTGGGGCTGCCCTCCACCCCCAGCACCGCCAGCAGGCGCACTCCCGCCCCCCGGTACATAAGAGCCTGATCAGCCACGCTGTCCGCCAGCGCGGAACACAGGGCACGATAGGCGGGCGTGTCATACTGGCTGCGGGTCTGCCACCAGCGCGCAGGCCCCATATGCAGAAATTCCGGGCACGGCAGCTGCACCACCCCCACCCCGGCGGGCAGAAGCGTCTCCCAAACAGGACGGTGCGCCCCGGCATAGGCAGCCAGACCGCAGACCTTCACATTGGCGTTAAGCAGGCAGTGGCTTACAAACACCACTCTGCCCCCGCGCGCGTCACCGCATGGCATGGCGGCGTCCTCCTTTCAGTCCGTTCCGGCAATACACACCGAATCTTTCCGTGTCCGGTAAAAATTTCACTCCCGCTCCCCCAAAGATGCCATTGGCAAAAGGCAAAACTGCCGATAGACTACGCTTATACGATATACACAGCATGAAACGCATCACGGGAAACCGCCTCCGCATACGGGTCAACGCAGGACTCATCCTTATTCTCGGCAGCGGACTGCTCATTCTGGGAACCTTTGTCCTTTCTGCCCAGCACACCCAGCTTGTACGCACTCTGGAAGACCAAGGCAACCACATGGCACAGGTGGTTGCCAGAACCAGCGCGGAATACATTAAAAAATACAGCTTCTACCTGCTGGAAGGCCTTGCCTCGTCCGTTGAGGCATCTGCACATGTGGCCTATTGCGACATAACCGATGCCGAAGGCAAAAGCCTTGTGCGCGCGGGCGATTCCCCGGCGGGAGTAGTGCCCATGACCAAGCTGTCGCAGGGCGCGCTGCCTAATGCGGCACCTCCCGCAACGCCGCCCGAACCACGTTCCGCCATCCGCAACCTCATGTTCGCCCCTGCGGAAAACGCCCTGCCCACGCTGGCAGGGCAGGTGCTGCGGGTCTCCGCCCCCATCAGCAACGATTCCGGCGATACCGTTGGTTTGGTACATATAGGACTGCACACCTCCCACCTGCGCGACGTACTCTTCGTCCGGGCCACACAACTCACGATCTTTTTCGTCTTCTTTCTGGTCGTCTCCTCCGTTATTATCAATACATTTCTGAACCGCATGTTCATCACGCCTGTGTCCCGGCTGGCGGAACTGGCACGCGACATCTCGCAGCGGCGGTTCCGCACGCTGGAACAGCCCGCCCGCGATGACGAGGTGGGCCAGCTCACCCGCGACTTCAACAACATGAGCACCGCCCTGAAAGACCTCTACGACGACCTGGAACGCAAGGTGCATGAACGTACAGAAAGCCTTTCGCTGGCCAACCAGCAACTGCGCACCGCCTATCAGCGCGAGCGCAGCCTTGCGGAGCAGGCAGAGCAGGCAAGCATGGCCAAGAGCCGCTTCCTCGCCTCCATGAGCCACGAAATACGCACCCCGCTCAACTCCATTCTCGGCATGGCGGACCTGCTGTGGGAAACGCGGCTTACCCGCGACCAGAGGCAGTATGTGGATATCTTCCGCAACGCGGGTGAAAATCTGCTCGCCATCATCAACGACATTCTGGACCTTTCGCGCATAGAGGCGGAAGAAATGCCTTTTGAGCGCATTCCCTTCAACCTGCGCCAATGCGTGGACGATGCCGTGCGCCTTTCCGCGCACCCGATCCTGCGCAAGGGGCTGGATTTCGGCGTATCCGTACCGCCCGCCCTTCCCGAAACCGTATACGGCGACCCCAAACGGCTGCGGCAGATTCTGGTAAACCTGCTGGGCAACGCCGCCAAGTTCACCAACAAGGGCGAAGTGGAACTGCGCCTGCACTGCGAGGTGCTGCACGGAGTGGAAGCCCCCCCCTCCGCCCTGCTCCGCTTCTTCGTGCGCGACACGGGCATAGGCATTCCGCAGGCGCAGCAGCAGGCGGTGTTCGAACGCTTCACGCAGGCAGACTCCTCCACCAGCCGGGAATACGGCGGAACAGGACTGGGGCTTACCATCAGCAAGCTGCTCTGCGAAAAGATGGGCGGCGGCATCCACTTGCAATCCTCACCGGGAGCGGGCAGCACCTTTGAAGTGCGCATGATGCTGGAATGTGACGAATCCACAGACAGCTTTGCCCCATTACCCGCAGGACACCGCGCCCTTGTGGTGGAACCGCACGAACTTTCCCGCACGCTCCTCGTCGCCATGCTTGCGGAACATGGCGCGGAATGCCTTCAGGCTGCCTGCCACGCAGAAGCCGTGGCCCTGCTCCGCCAGTCTGCCCCCGTATCTTTGCTCTTTCTGGACAGCAGCCTTGCCTATGACCAATGCGTACAACTGGAGCAGCTGACTCTGGAACCCGCCCCGGCGCAATCCGGTGAAGGAGAGTGCGAGCCTCTCTGCCCTTTCCCTGCACGCCCCGCGCTCATACGCCTGACCCGTGGCATGGCGGAAAGCGAAACCTGCGCCGCCTCGGCAGACATGATCACCCTGCGCATGCCTGTTCTGCACGCCGACCTCTCTGCCGCCTTTGCCCTTGCCGGTCTGCTTGGCACGCAGGCGCGAGACGCCGCCCGGCACCCTGCTGCACATAATGCCCTGTCGCGAGAAGGCGAGCCGAATCATCCTGAGCAAGGACTACGGCTGCTGGTGGTGGAAGACAATGAATCCAACCGCAAACTGGTGGAGTTGTATCTGAAGAATTCGGGCCACTCGGCGGAGTTTGCCCAGAACGGGGAGCAGGCGGTGCGCATGTTCAGAGAAACACGCTACGATCTGGTGCTCATGGATGTGGAAATGCCCCGCATGGACGGACTCACCGCCACACGGGAATTCCGCAGAATGGAAGACGAACAGGGCAGACCGCGCACCCCCATTGCCGCCATAACCGCCCATGCCCTGCCCGAATACCGGCAGGAATGCTTTGACGCAGGCTGCGACTTCCACATTACCAAGCCCTTCAAAAAGAAGGATCTGGCCATGCTCATCCATTCTGTCCGCTCCCTTGGCGGGGAGCCGCAGACACAGGCAGTGCAGTAAGCGCAGGCGCGAATCTAGCGGAGCGTTCCCTTGCACATGTACGCCATGAATTCCTGATTGCCCTTGGGGCCCTTAATGGCAGAGGCAACCACCCCCACCACCTCCAGACCCAGCACATCGCGCGCAAAATCACACACCTTGTCCACGGCCTGCCGGTGCAGGTCCGCATCGCGCACCACGCCCTTGTCGGTCATATCCGGCCCAAGCTCAAACTGTGGCTTGATAAGCACAGCCAGTTCGCCGCCCGGACGCAAAAACCGCACGCATGGCGGCAGCACAAGGGTAAGGGAAATGAAGGAGACATCGGCCACCACCAGATCAACCGGTTCCGGTATGAGCGTTTCGGGCGCAATGCGCAGGTTGGTACGCTCCAGATTGACCACCCGTGCGTCCTGCCGCAGCTTCTCGTGCAGTTGGCCGTAGCCCACGTCCACAGCATACACCCGCACGGCACCGTGCTGGAGCAGGCAGTCCGTGAATCCGCCCGTGGAAGCCCCGGCATCCAGCGCCACCTTGCCTGCCACGGCAATACCGAAATGCTCCAGCGCCGTGAGCAGCTTATAGGCTCCCCGGCTCACAAACCGGTCCACCCCGCGCAGTTCCAGCACGGCGTCCGTATCCAGCTTCTGCCCCGGCTTGGCAACCGGCTCGGGCACGCCGTTGCGCACAAGATATACCTGCCCGGCCATTATGTAGCGCTTGGCCTTCTCACGGCTTTCAGCCAGTCCTGCCTCGTGCAGCAGTTGATCTGCCCGTTCCTTTTTCGCCATACCTTACCTTGACATCACGGCCCATGAGGCATACCTCGACAAGGCCGGGGAAATTCCAGACCGGAAACCGTTCCGGGGGGGATGCGCCGGCAGCCGGAACCCGGCCCGCAGACAAGCGCAAACCCAGACAACTACACCAACGGCACATGCGGCACAACAAATAATTCCTTGCCTTCCCCACCTGTTTGCAGTATGAGCATCCGTTCCGCATCTTCCGTGAGGAGTTTACAGTTATGAAGAAAGACACCCATCCCAAAGTGTATCTGGCCAAGGTAACCTGCGCCTGCGGTTACGAATCCGAACTGCGCACCACCAAGGCCGAACATCTGGCACTGGAAATATGCTCGCAGTGCCACCCCTTCTACACCGGCAAGCAGCGTCTTCTGGACACCGCCGGCCGCATTGACCGTTTCCGCAAGAAATACGCCGGCCTTCAGAAGTAGCCGTTTTCTACGGCGTACGGTTCGTGGTCCGGATGTGCCGGGCAACGTTTTTTCCTCCCCGGGAACAGCGGTTTCCGGGGAGGAGTATTCTATTGCTACAGCGGGAGACTGTGTGAAAGAACGTTCCAAAGCCGCAGGCGGCCCCGGTGGCGCAACTATTCCTGTCCCTGCCTCTGACGCTGACAAGCAGCGCGCATGCCGCCCCGGCAGGGTGTTCGCAGCCGCTCTGGCTGCGTCCGCCCGGTGCACCGTGGGCGGACAGGCGGTCATGGAAGGCGTGATGATGCGCAACAAGGACCGTCTTGCCATTGCCGTGCGCAGGCCGGACGGCTCCATCGTGGTGGAAAACCGTCCGTGGTTCACCCTCACGGGAAACGACTTTCTCAAACGCCCCTTTGTGCGCGGCTTTCCCATTCTTATCGAGACGCTGGTAAACGGCATCAAGGCCCTGAACTACTCAGCCACGCAGGCTGTGGACGAGGAAGTGGAAGGCGAACTGAAGCCGTGGCACCTTGCCGCAACGCTTGCGGCATCCATAATGCTTGCGCTGGGCCTTTTCGTGGTGCTGCCGCACCTGTTCTCCATGGGCATGAACATGCTGGGACTGGGCGGCGATGCCGACGGACTGAGCTTTCACGTCTGGGACGGCATCTTCAAATTCGGCATATTTCTGGCTTACATTCTGGGCATTTCATTCATCCCGGATATCCGCCGCGTCTTCCAATATCACGGGGCGGAGCACAAGGTTATCTGGACCTATGAAGACGGCAACGCCGTAACCACCGGCTCCGCCAGCCTGCGCAGCAGGCTGCACCCCCGGTGCGGCACCACTTTTCTGCTGTTCGTGCTCTCCATCGCCATCATCCTGCACACGGTGCTCGTCCCCGCGCTGCTGCTGGTCTGGAAGCCGGAAGGCACACTCTTCAAGCACAGCATGATCATTCTGTTCAAGCTCGCGCTCATGGCTCCCATAAGTGCCATAGCGTATGAGGCCATCAAGTATTCCGCCAGAGTGAACGAGACCATATGGGGCCGCCTTCTCAGCGCCCCCGGCATGCTGCTCCAGATGCTCACCACCCATGAGCCGGATACCCCGCAACTGGAAGTGGCCATTGTGGCGCTGAAGGAAGCTCTGGGCCCGGAAGCCACTGAAGAAGTGCACGCCCCCGCCTACACTGTTTCGGAGAAAAACTGATGTTTTCCAAGCTAGAGAATCTTGAGCGCCGTTTCGAAGATCTGGAACAGCAGCTCAGCTCACCGGAAGTGTTCAACGATCAGGACCGCTACCGGCAGCTGACCAAAACCCATTCCGATCTCAAACTGGTGGTCGATGCTTTCCGCAAGTACACCGACATGAAGCGCGACCTTGAGGAAAACAAGCTCCTTCTGCACGACAGCGACCCGGAAATGGCTCAGATGGCGCGCGAGGAGATCAAAAGCATTGAGCAGGCTCTGCCTGTGCTTGAGCAAGACCTGAAGATTTTGCTCCTGCCCAAAGACCCCATGGACGAGAAGAACTGCATTCTCGAAATCCGCGCAGGCACCGGCGGCGAAGAAGCAGCCCTGTTCGCGGCAGACCTGTTCCGCATGTACAGCCGCTACGCCGAAACAACGGGCTGGCGGCTGGAGATTCTGGAATCCAGCGAAACAGGCACCGGGGGCCTTAAGGAAGTCATCGCCATCGTCAAGGGCGACAAGGTATACAGCCGCCTCAAGTTCGAATCGGGCATTCACCGCGTGCAGCGCGTGCCCGCCACGGAAACGCAGGGACGTATCCATACTTCTGCGGCCACCGTGGCCGTTATGCCCGAGGCAGACGAGGTGGACCTGAACATCCGGCCTGAAGACCTGCGCTTCGATGTCTACCGCTCCTCCGGTCCCGGCGGACAGTCGGTGAACACCACGGACTCCGCCGTACGCGTCACCCACATTCCCACCGGCCTTGTGGTCTGCTGTCAGGACGAAAAGTCGCAGCATAAAAACAAGGCCAAGGGCTTGAAAATTCTTTCTTCCCGGCTCCTCCAGCTGGAGCAGGATAAGCAGCATGCCCAGCAGGCAGAGCAGCGCAAGCTGCTGGTGGGTTCCGGCGACCGTTCGGGACGCATCCGCACCTACAATTTCCCGCAGGGAAGATGCACAGACCACCGTATCAACCTCACGCTCTACAAGCTGGAAGCCATTATGGAAGGCGATCTGGACGATCTGCTGAACGCCCTTGTCACCCACGACCAGACTGAAGCCCTGCAGGCGCAGGCTCAGGCCTAAGCCATCGTGGTCTCCAGACCCGCCCCCTGCACCATACGCACGGTCATTGCGGCCTTCTCGGACTACCTGTCCGGGAAGGCCGTTGATTCTCCCCGCCTGTCCGCAGGCCTTATCTGCATGCACGTGCTGGGCAAGGACCGCCTGCACCTGCTCACTAATCCGCATCAGCCCGTAACCGACTCCCAGTGGGCAGCCATGCTGTCTCTTGTGCTGCGCAGGGGGCAGGGCGAGCCTGCGGCCTATCTCATCGGTTCGCGCGAATTTTTCGGGCGCGAGTTCACAGTTTCCCCGGCCACCCTCATCCCCAGACCGGAAACGGAACATATCGTAGAAGAAGTGGTCCGCCAATTTGCCCGCTCGGGCCCTTTCACCTTCGCGGATCTGGGCACCGGCAGCGGCTGCATTGCCGTCAGCATCGCCGCCGAACTGCCCCACGCGCGCGGCATAGCCGTGGACCGCAGTGCCGATGCGCTCTCTGTGGCTGCACGCAATGCCCGCAGGCACGGTGTGGCAGACCGCATTCTCTTCGTGCAGGGCGACTTCACCTCCTGCCTGTTCCGCCCCGGCAGCCTTGACTGCGTGGCCACCAATCCGCCTTACGTCAGCGCGGCGGAACACGCGCAGCTCAGCAGCGAGGTGCGCGACTTCGAACCTGCTTCGGCTCTTGTTCCGGGGGCCGCAGGCACGGAGCACGCCGATATCCTCATTCCTTCCGCAGCCTGCTGGCTCAGGCCCGGCGGCCTTTTTGTCATGGAAATGGGCTGCTCGCAGGGGCCCTATGCCCTTGCCGCACTCAACGAACCACCCCGGACATGGCAAGACGCCCGCATCGTCCGCGACCTTGCGGGACTGGATCGGCTGGCCGTTGCCACGCGCTCCGCTTATCAGTGCGAAAAAACAACACAGTGCTGAAAGCACACACTCTCACCCACCTCGCAAAACCAAAAAACTTCTTCTATTCCAGTATATTAAAACCTTGCCCAATCAAGGCACGTCTTTTGCTTACAAGCTGAACGGAGGCATCATGAAGCAATCGACAATCAAAAAAGCCATAGGCTGCTCCGGCATCGGCCTGCACAGCGGCAAGGTGGTCAGACTCTCCCTTTCTCCCGCACCGGAAGACACGGGCATCGTGTTCCACATCCACGGCGAGAACGGCTGCAAAGTCATCACCCCCGAGCCGCATGCGGTCATCGCAACGGGCCTTGCCACTACGCTGGGACTGGACGGCACCTCCGTGGCCACTGTGGAGCACCTGCTCGCAGCCATTGCCGGTTTGCAGATTGACAATATCCGCATAGACATAGAAGGCGGCGAAGTGCCCATTATGGATGGCAGCGCAGCCTCCTTCGTCTTCCTGCTCCGCGATGCAGGCATTGCAGTGCAAAACCGCACCCGCACGGTGCAGCGCATCACCAAGCCCATCCACTTCGAACGCGACGGCAAGTACATTTCCGCCTCCCCGTACGCCGGTCTGCGCATCGATTACACCATAGATTTCGACCACCCCCTCATCGGCAGACAGACCATGAGCGTGGAAGTCACCCCCGCCACCTTCACGCGAGAAATAGCCAAGGCCCGTACCTTCGGCTTTCTGCGCGAGGTGGAGTATCTGCACAAGAACGGCCTCGCCCTCGGCGGGTCGCTGGATAACGCCATCGTTCTGGACGAATACGGCGTGCTGAACGAAGACGGTCTGCGCTTTGACGATGAATTCGTGCGCCACAAGATTCTCGACTTCATCGGCGACATGTCTATGCTGGGTGCCCCCTTGCAGGGCCACTTCGAAGTATTCGCCTCCGGGCACGCGCTGAACAACCAGTTCCTGCGCACGATTCAGGAGCACGCAGACATCTATCTGGAAACCGTGGAGATGGACGCCTTCCGCCCGGAAGCCGTGCCTGCACGGGAGCACGCAGGCCAGCCCGTCGCCGCCTAACAATAGTCTATTTGCGCGGCATTGCCGCGAAGCGCGCGACCACATTCTGATTATCCGGGCCGCTCCACATCGGGGCGGCCCTTTCATTTATATATGCTCCGCTGCCGTATGCCGCCCCACACCCCCACATACGCCTCACCCACAACACACAGGCACACTGCGCCGAATTATCCTTGCGGGTTTGGTCCCCGTTGTATACAACCCCTACCTACAGCCGGAAGCGCGGAGGTTAGCTCGGCTCCCGGACATTGGCGGGCGCATCGGTGCCGACAGCGGCCCTCGGGACCTATCCCATGGGCTGTTATGGGAGATTCAGGAAAAAAAGTACCTGAATCACCATTTTTCGCTTGCCAAATGTTCACGCCGCGTATAAACACTCATCTCCGTTGGCTGGCGTAGCTCAACTGGCAGAGCAGCTGATTTGTAATCAGCCGGTTGCGGGTTCGAGTCCCATCGCCAGCTCCACGTGGAGGGGTTCCCGAGTGGCCAAAGGGAACAGACTGTAAATCTGTCGTCGTATGACTTCGGAGGTTCAAATCCTCCCCCCTCCACCACGACGAAAAGCGCTGACAGGCTGTAGGAGACATGCGTCGGAGAACTACGGCATACTATGCGGGAATAGCTCAATGGCTAGAGCATCAGCCTTCCAAGCTGAGGGTTGCGAGTTCGAGTCTCGTTTCCCGCTCCATTTCCGCCTGAGTTCTCCCTACAGTTGAGTATATTGGCCCACATAGCTCAGTCGGCAGAGCGCGTCCTTGGTAAGGACGAGGTCAGCAGTTCAATCCTGCTTGTGGGCTCCATTTCTTTTCGGTGTAACATCGAGAACAACATTGCCAGGGAGAATTACTCATGGGTAAGGAAAAATTTACTCGTAACAAGCCGCATGTTAACATCGGCACCATCGGCCACATTGACCACGGTAAGACCACCCTCACCGCAGCAATCACCAAGGTTGCAGCCCTGATGGGCGGCGGCAAGGCCATCGCATTCGACGAAATCGACAAGGCCCCCGAAGAAAAGGAACGTGGCATCACCATCGCCACCGCCCACGTCGAATACGAATCCCCCAAGCGCCACTATGCGCACGTTGACTGCCCCGGCCACGCCGACTACATCAAGAACATGATCACCGGCGCAGCCCAGATGGACGGCGGTATCATCGTTGTGGCAGCCACCGACGGCCCCATGCCCCAGACCCGTGAGCACATCCTGCTCGCCCGTCAGGTTGGCGTGCCGTCCCTCGTCGTGTTCATGAACAAGTGCGACATGGTGGACGACGAAGAACTGCTGGAACTGGTTGAACTGGAAGTTCGCGAACTTCTTTCTTCCTACGACTTCCCCGGCGACGACATCCCGGTTATCCGCGGTTCCGCTCTGAAGGCTCTGGAAGCCGACAGCGCCGACGATCCGGCCACCAACTGCATCAAGGAACTTCTGGACGCCTGCGACTCTTTCATTCCTGAGCCCCAGCGCGAAATCGACAAGCCCTTCCTGCTGCCCATCGAAGACGTGTTCTCCATCTCCGGCCGTGGTACCGTTGTTACCGGTCGTATTGAGCGCGGCGTGATCAAGGTCGGCGAAGAAGTGGAAATCGTGGGCATCCGCCCCAACCAGAAGACCACCTGCACCGGCGTTGAAATGTTCCGCAAGCTGCTTGACGAAGGTCAGGCCGGCGACAACGTGGGTCTGCTCATCCGCGGCATCAAGCGCGATGAAGTGGAACGCGGACAGGTTCTCTGCAAGCCCGGTTCCATCAAGCCCCACACCAAGTTCAAGGCAGAAGTGTACGTGCTCTCCAAGGACGAAGGCGGCCGCCACACTCCCTTCTTCACCGGCTACCGTCCCCAGTTCTACTTCCGTACCACCGACATCACCGGCGTTATCGCCCTGGATGAAGGCGTGGAAATGGTTATGCCCGGCGACAACGCAGTCTTCAACGTGGAACTCATTAACCCCATCGCCATGGAAAAGGGCCTGCGCTTCGCTATCCGCGAAGGTGGCCGTACCGTTGGCGCAGGTGTTGTTTCTGAGATCGTGGAGTAAGTCATGCGCGTAAACATTCAGCTCGCCTGCACCGAGTGCAAGCGGCGCAACTACGCGACCGACAAGAATAAGAAGAACACTACCGGTCGCATGGAGCTTAAGAAGTATTGTCCCTGGGACAAGAAACACACGCTCCATCGCGAAACCAAATAGGTAGTTTTCCATAGTGCAGGGGTGTAGCTCCAACGGCTAGAGCGCCGGTCTCCAAAACCGGATGTTGCGGGTTCGAATCCCTCCACCCCTGCCATTTTTTCTTCTTACCCCCTTTTCGGTGAGGCGACCATGGCGAATAAGCACTCAAAGAAAGCTGATAAGGCCAACGACTCCCAGGTGGGTGTTGAAAGCAAGATTACACAGCTCAAAGAGTTCTTCGAAGAGTCCCAGGTTGAAATCAAGAAGGTCGTATGGCCTTCCCGGAAGGAAACTGTGACCACAGGCGTAGCAGTGCTGGTGCTTGTGGTTGTCATGTCTATTTTTCTGGGTGTGATAGACCTTGGCCTCACGAAACTCGTTGAATACATCCTTTCCTAACATTGGACTTACCCATGACCGAGGAAATGACCCCCGCTCCTAAGGCTCGTTGGTTCATAATCCACACCTATTCCGGTTTTGAACAGCGTGTGGAGCAGACCATCAACCAGATGATCCGCACCAACGAAGCTCAGGGCCAGATAGAAGAAGTCGTTGTACCGACTGAAAAGGTTGTGGAGCTTGTAAAGGGCGAAAAAAGAACGTCTACCCGCAAGTTCTACCCCGGGTACGTCATGGTCAAAATGGTCATGACCGATTTTTCATGGCATCTGGTCTCCAATATCCAGCGGGTAACCGGCTTTGTGGGCGGCAAGAACCGTCCCACCCCCATGCGGGATTCCGAAGCCGTGCGCATCCTCGCCATGATGGAGTCCAGACAGGAACAGCCCAGGCCGAAGTTCAACTTCGAGCGTGGGGATGAGGTCCGGGTCATTGACGGTCCCTTCGGCGGCTTCAACGGCCTTGTTGAGGACGTCAATTTTGACAAGGGCAAACTTCGCGTTTCCGTGTCCATTTTCGGCAGGCAAACACCTGTCGAACTCGATTTTGTTCAGGTGGACAAGGGATAGCGTACATCGTGCATTTTCGCTGCCAAACAGCGACTGCCATAGAGGTATAGTGGAATGGCTAAGAAAGAAGTAGCAAAAATCAAGCTTCAGATTCCTGCTGGTGCGGCTAACCCCTCCCCGCCCATCGGCCCTGCGCTGGGTCAGCACGGTCTGAACATCATGGAATTCTGCAAGGCATACAACGCCAAAACGATGGACCAGAAGGGACTTATCATCCCCGTGGTCATCACCGTATACGCAGACCGTACCTTCACCTTCATCACCAAGACTCCTCCCGCGTCTGTTCTTATTCTGCGCGAGGTCGGCGTGAAGAGTGGTTCCGGCGAACCCAACCGTAAAAAGGTGGGCTCCCTGACCATGCAGCAGGTGGAAGAGATTGCAAAGCTGAAGATGCCCGACCTGAACGCCGCGAGCCTTGAGTCTGCCAAAAAGACCATCATGGGCACCGCGCGCAGCATGGGCGTTGACATCAAGTAGTTTCTGGAAATCAGTCGGACTGCCGTTCGCTGGCCATAGCTCTTCACGGGGCAGGCGCAGCAGTGTTCGCATAGCATTGAACGGCAGGAGATTCTCACAGAACAAGACAAAGGAAGGCAGACAATGCCCAAGCATGGGAAGAAATATCGCAAGGCCGTAGAGGGCGCTTCGCTCCTCGACCGCCTGCCCGTTGAAGAGGCTGTGGCTAAGTCCGTAGCTTCGGCGTTCGCCAAATTCGACGAGACTGTGGACGTTGCGCTGAATCTGGGTGTAGACCCCAAGTATTCCGACCAGATGGTGCGCGGTGCCTGTGCCCTGCCCCACGGCCTCGGCAAGACCGTGCGTGTTGCCGTGTTCTGCAAGGGCGAAAAGCAGGCAGAAGCCACCGCAGCCGGTGCCGACGTAGTGGGCGCTGAAGACTTGGTCGAAAAGATCAAGGGCGGCTGGCTGGACTTCGACAGCGCCATCGCCACCCCCGACTGCATGGCCCTTGTGGGTCAGGTCGGTCGTGTGCTCGGCCCCCGCGGCCTTATGCCCAACGCCAAGACCGGCACCGTCACGTTCGACGTTTCCGGCGCGGTCAAGGAAGTAAAGGCTGGTCGTGTGGAATTCAAGGTCGATAAGGCCGGTGTTCTGCATGCCCCCATCGGCAAGGTTTCCTTCGGTCCCGAGAAGCTTCTCGGCAACCTGAAGACCCTGCTCGAAACCGTCAACCGCCTCAAGCCTTCGTCCGCCAAGGGATCTTACATGCGCGCCATGTCCGTTTCCAGCACCATGGGCCCCGGCTACAAGGTTGACACCACTCTGATTAAGAAATTCCTCGAAGGCTAGCCGCAAGGCACTTCGAATGACTTTCGGCTTGGGGGGCTTTTGCCTCCCAAGTCTTTTGGCAAGAGGACTGGAATCTAAGTCGCAGACAGCAGGCATCCGCAAGGAGCAAGCCCTGCCGAGACGATTGGCTTAGCTTCCACTTGGCACCCCTTAGTCCAAGGAGACTACCGTGAACAGGTCTGATAAAGCCGCGATCATTGAGCGTTTGAAGTCTCATGCTGAAAACGCGAGCATTGCGGTTGTGACCGACTTCAAGGGCATGCCGGTGGAAAAGATGACCGAGCTTCGGTGCGCGCTTCGCGATATCGGTGGTGAATACCACGTCGTGAAGAACACCCTTGCAGGCATCGCGTTCACTGGCAGCCAGCATGAAGTTCTTTCTTCCAAGTTGAAGGAGAACTGCGCTGTCGCCCTTGGGTTCGAAGACCCCGTTGCAGTGGCTAAGGCGCTTGTTGAATTTACCAAGAAGAGCAAAACCTTCTCCATCCGCTTCGCATCCCTTGAGGGCTCGTTCCTCAGCGACGCGCAGGTGGGTGATCTGGCAAAGCTCCCCGGCAAGCAGGAACTGCTCGCCAGGGCTCTTGGCACAATGAACGCCGTTCCCACCAACTTCGTTGGCCTTTTCGCCAACATCCTGCGTACCTTCCTGTATGCCTTGAACGCCATCAAGGAACAGAAGGAAGCAGCGTAACCCGCACAAAAACAAGCCAAATCATTGTAAGGAGATTACCATGTCCGTTACCAAAGAACAGGTTGTTGAGTTCATTTCCAATATGACCGTGCTGCAGCTCTCCGAATTCATCAAGGAACTCGAAGAGAAGTTCGGCGTTTCCGCTGCCGCTCCCGTTGCTGCCATGGTTGCAGGCCCCGCTGCCGCAGCTCCTGCTGAAGAAGCTGAAGAAAAGACCGAGTTCGACGTTATCCTGAAGAGCGCCGGTGCCAACAAGATCGCTGTCATCAAGGTTGTGCGCGCTCTTACCGGCCTGGGCCTGAAGGAAGCCAAGGACAAGGTTGACGGCGCTCCTGCTTCCCTGAAGGAAGGCGTGTCCAAGGACGACGCAGAAGCTGCCAAGAAGCAGCTGGAAGAAGCTGGCGCAGAAGTCGAAATCAAGTAGTTTCGGCCTCGGGTTTACTGAATGCAAGCGCGGGCAGGCCATACCTGCCCGCGCTTCTTCGACTAAAAAAATCACGGCAGTTTCCAAAAAAACCACTTGCCAATTTACGTTAGTCAAACTACTCTGCAAATTTTGGTCGACCTCTCCGTATTCCTAACGTAAATCCATATCGGGCGATACGTTGCACACCCTTTTCGGACGCATAATACCCCGAATTTCCTGCAAAAACGCAGAGCGCATTCTGGCGGACGCGCTCTGTTTCTCGTTGCCGTTGCCCAGCAACAGCGGCATCCCTTCCCCGGCCGGCCCCGCAGCGCTTGTCATGCGCGCGTGTCGGCTGAGTTCCGCTTTTGTTCGTCCGTTCCCGAACACCGCCAGCAACGGTCTCGCAACTGCCGTCGCCTGTTGATGCGGCCCTGCCGTCCAACCGCATCAATGGCAAACCTTCTCCCCTGAGGTGAAAACATGGGCCAGCTCACAAAGAAATTTGGTACGATCGACGTAACCCTTCCTATTCCGCACCTGCTGAACCTGCAAGTGGACTCCTATAAGAAGTTCCTGCAGGAAGGCCGCACGGAAAAGCTTCCTGAAGAGGGTCTTGAGGGCGTATTCCGCTCCGTCTTTCCTATAGAAGACTTCAACCGCACCGCCAGCCTCGAGTATGTCAGCTACGAGGTGGGTGAACCCAAATACGACCAGGCCGAGTGCATTTCCAAGGGCCTCACCTACGAAGCCCCTATCCGCATAAAGGTGCGTCTCGTCGTGTACGATGTGGACGAAGAGACCCAGAACCGCACCATTCGTGACATCAAGGAACAGGATATCTATTTCGGCACCCTGCCCCTGATGACCGAAAAGGGCACCTTCATTATAAACGGCACCGAGCGCGTCATCGTCAACCAGTTGCAGCGCTCGCCCGGCATTATCTTTGAACACGACTCCGGCAAGACCCACTCCAGCCGCAAGGTGCTCTACAGTTGCCGCATCATTCCCATGCGCGGTTCGTGGCTCGATTTCGACTTCGACCACAAAGACATCCTCTACGTGCGCATTGACCGCCGCCGCAAGATGCCCGCCACCATCCTGTTCAAGGCCATGGGCATGAGCCGCAGCCAGATTCTGGACTACTTCTACAAGAAAGAATACTTCCAGCTCGACGGCGCAAAGCTCCTCTGGGAAGTGGACAAGGACATGTACCGCAAGGAACCCGCGTATGCGGATATCGGCGACGGTACCACCGTGTTCGCCAAGCAGGGCAAGCTCATCACCAAGCGTGCATGGCGCCAGATTGTGGACGCGGGCATTAAGACCATAGAAGTCGCCCCGGACACCATCATCGGCATGTATCTCGCCACGGATATCGTGGACGAGAAAACAGGCGAAGTTCTTGCGGAAGCTGCGGACGAAATCTTCCCGGAAACCGTGGAACGTCTGCGCGATGCAGGCGTCACCCGTCTGCCCATCCTGCATACCAAGGGTTCGGATGTCTCCTCCTCCATGCGTGACACGCTGGTGCAGGACAAGACCTCCGACATGGACAGCGCGCGCGTGGAAATCTACCGCCGCCTGCGCCCCAGCTCACCGCCCACTCCGGAGATTGCCTCCTCCTTCTTCGAGAACCTGTTCCGCAATGCGGACTACTACGATCTCTCCCCCGTGGGCCGCTACAAGCTGAACCAGCGCCTCGGCGTCAAGCAGGCTCTTGACCTGCGCACGCTGGCCGATGACGATATCCTCACGGCCATTTCCGTGCTCTGCAAGCTCAAAGACTCCCACGGCCCTGCGGACGACATTGACCATCTGGGCAACCGCCGCGTGCGCCCCGTGGGCGAGCTGGTGGAAAACCAGTACCGCATCGGCCTTGTGCGCATGGAGCGCGCCATCAAGGAGCGCATGAGCCTGCAGGAAGTGGCCACCCTCATGCCGCACGACCTCATCAACCCCAAGCCGGTCGCTGCGGTGCTCAAGGAATTCTTCGGCACTTCACAGCTCAGCCAGTTCATGGACCAGACCAACTCCCTGTCGGAAGTCACGCACAAACGCAGACTCTCCGCTCTAGGACCCGGCGGCCTTACCCGTGAACGCGCAGGCTTTGAAGTACGCGACGTGCACACCTCGCACTACGGACGCATCTGCCCCATCGAAACGCCTGAAGGTCCGAACATCGGCCTCATCGTTTCGCTCACCACCTATGCAAAGGTGAACGACTTCGGCTTCATCGAAACGCCTTACCGCGTGGTGCGCGAAGGCCGCGTCACCGATGAGGTGTACTACATGGACGCCTCCGGCGAACTGGATCAGGTGGTGGCGCAGGCCAACGCCGAACTGGACGCGGAAGGCCGCTTCGTCAACGAATTCGTCACCACCCGTGTGCATGGCGACGTGATTATGTCCCCGCGTGAAGAAGTAACGCTCATGGACATCTCGCCCAGCCAGATGGTGTCCATCTCCGCCGCGCTCATCCCTTTCCTTGAGCACGACGACGCAAACCGCGCGCTCATGGGTTCGAACATGCAGCGTCAGGCCGTTCCGCTGCTGCGCTGCAACAAGCCCATCGTGGGCACCGGCATGGAAGGCGACGTGGCACACGACTCCGGCGCATGCATCATTGCGGAAGGCGCAGGCATCATCCGCTACGTGGACGCAGACCGCATCATCGTGAGCTACGAAGAGGGCCTCTACCCGGCCACCGGCGGCGTGCGCAACTACGACCTGCTGAAGTATCACAAGTCCAACCAGAACTCCTGTTTCGGACAAAAGCCCACCTGCCAGCCCGGCCAGATCGTCAAAAAGGGAGACATCCTCGCAGACGGTCCCGGCATAGATGAGGGCGAACTGGCACTGGGCAAGAACCTTGTGGTGGCCTTCATGCCGTGGTGCGGTTACAACTTCGAAGACTCCATCCTCATCTCCGAGCGCATGGTCAAGGAAGATGTCTTCACCTCCGTGCATATCGAAGAATTCGAAGTGGTCGCGCGCGACACCAAGCTCGGCCCTGAAGAAATAACCCGCGACATCCCCAACGTCAGCGAAGAGATGCTGCGCAACCTCGATGCCAGCGGCATCATCCGCATCGGCGCGAATGTGAAGCCGGACGACATCCTTGTTGGCAAAATCACCCCCAAGGGCGAAACCCAGCTCACCCCGGAAGAAAAGCTTTTGCGCGCCATCTTCGGCGACAAGGCCCGCGACGTAAAGAACACCTCCCTCAAGGTGCCCCCGGGCATTGAGGGTACCGTCATTGACGTGAAGGTGTTCAACCGCCGCTCCGGCGAAAAGGATGAGCGCACGCATAATATAGAAGATTACGAAGTCGCCCGTCTGGACCGCAAGGAACAGGACCACGTAGACGCCCTCACCGCCACCACCATGGATAAAATCGTGGCACTGGTGACCGGCAAGCAGCTTGCCACAAACATCGCCGGCAAAAAGAAGGGCGAAGTACTGGCAGAAGCAGGGCACGTTCCTTCGGAAGATGTGCTCCGTCAGGTGCCCGTGAAGAAGCTTGCAGGCCTCTTCAAGGACAAGGAAATCAACGAGCAGCTTGATGCACTCATAGAAGCGTACGATGCCCAGATATCCTTCATCAAAGGCATTTACGACAACAAGCGTGAAAAGGTGACAGAAGGCGACGACCTGCCCCCCGGCGTTATCAAGATGGCCAAGTGCTACATCGCCGTGAAGCGTAAGCTCAGCGTGGGTGACAAAATGGCCGGACGCCACGGGAACAAGGGTGTCGTATCCCAGATCCTTCCCATGGAAGACATGCCCTTCTTTGCCGACGGTTCCGCCGTGGACATCGTTCTTAACCCGCTGGGCGTTCCCTCGCGTATGAACATCGGGCAGATCATGGAAACCCACCTCGGCTGGGGCGCGCTCAAGCTCGGCCAGCAGCTTGCAGAACTGGTTGCCTCCGGCGAACCGCTCAAGCAGGTTCGCCAGCAGGTCAAGGATGTGTTCAAGTCCAAGACCATCGATGCCATGGTAGACTCCATGGATGACGAAGAATTCGCCAAGTCCGTGCGCAAGCTGGAAAGCGGCATCGTAACCAAAACCCCGGTCTTCGACGGTGCTTCCGAAGAACAGATCTGGAGCTGGCTCGACCGCGCAGGCCTTGCAGATGACGGCAAAACCGTACTCTACGACGGCCGCACCGGCGATGCCTTCCACAACCGCGTAACCACGGGCGTGATGTACATTCTCAAGCTGCACCACTTGGTAGATGAGAAGATCCACGCACGTTCCACCGGCCCCTACTCGCTGGTTACCCAGCAGCCGCTGGGCGGCAAGGCCCAGTTCGGCGGCCAGCGACTGGGCGAAATGGAAGTGTGGGCACTGGAAGCGCACGGCGCTGCCTACATGCTGCAAGAGTTCCTCACCGTCAAATCCGACGACGTGACGGGCCGCGTGAAGATGTACGAAAAGATCGTGAAGGGAGACAACTTCCTGGAAGCAGGTCTGCCCGAATCCTTCAACGTGCTCGTCAAGGAACTCATGTCCCTCGGACTGGATGTGACCCTGCATCAGGAAGAAGGGAAAAAGCGTTCCAAGCGCACTGGCTTCATTACCGAGTAACCTTACGGGCCCGCGGCGGCACCCAACAGCTGCGGGCCCGGTTCAGAAATACTGATACAGGTTCCCGAAACCCGCATACAAACCATTTTGGGTGGGGTATCAACCATGACGTTAGACGATCTTTTCACCAATCGGGGCATCGGCGCCCAGACCACCAACATCCGCAATCTTAAGGCCATCCAAATTTCCGTCGCCTCGCCGGAAAGCATCCGAGAATGGTCCTACGGTGAGGTCAAAAAGCCGGAAACCATCAACTACCGTACCTTCAAGCCGGAACGCGACGGCCTTTTCTGCGCCAAAATATTCGGCCCCGTTAAGGACTACGAATGCAACTGCGGCAAGTACAAGCGCATGAAGCACCGCGGCATCGTCTGCGAAAAGTGCGGCGTTGAAGTCATTGCCTCCAAGGTGCGCCGCGAACGCATGGGCCACATAGAGCTTGCCGCCCCTGTCGCGCATATATGGTTCCTCAAGACCCTGCCCTCCAAAATCGGCACCCTGCTCGACATGACCATGGCCGATCTGGAAAAGGTGCTCTATTTCGACTCCTACATCGTGCTGGATGCAGGCCAGACCTCGCTCTCCAAGATGCAGGTCATCTCCGAAGACCAGTACTTCCAGGTGCTGGATCACTACGGAGAAGACGCCATCACCGTGGGCATGGGCGCAGAAGCCGTGCGCTCCCTGCTGGAAGAGCTGGATATGGAAGCCCTGCGCGCCACCCTGCGCGAGGAATCCCTTGCCACCCGCTCCCAGACCAAGAAGAAAAAAATAACCAAGCGCCTCAAGATTGTTGAAGCGTTCATAGAGTCCAACAACAAGCCCGAATGGATGATCATGGAAGTGGTTCCGGTCATCCCGCCGGAACTGCGCCCCCTCGTTCCTCTGGACGGCGGCCGTTTCGCCACTTCGGACCTGAACGACCTGTACCGCCGCGTCATCAACCGCAACAACCGCCTCAAGCGACTGATGGAACTGGGCGCGCCCGACATCATCATCCGCAACGAAAAGCGTATGCTGCAGGAAGCCGTGGACGCCCTCTTCGACAACGGACGCCGTGGCCGCGCCATTACCGGCACCAACGGACGCCCGCTCAAGTCCCTGTCCGACATGATCAAGGGCAAGCAGGGCCGGTTCCGCCAGAACCTGCTCGGCAAGCGCGTGGACTACTCCGGCCGTTCCGTTATCGTTGTGGGCCCCAACCTCAAGCTGCACCAGTGCGGCCTGCCCAAAAAGATGGCGCTGGAACTGTTCAAGCCCTTCATCTACTCCAAGCTGGAAGAAAGGGAGCTTGCCTCCACCATCAAGAGCGCCAAAAAGATGGTGGAACGCGAAGAACTGGTGGTGTGGGACATCCTTGAAGAGGTGGTGCGCGAATACCCCATCCTGCTGAACCGCGCCCCCACGCTGCACCGTCTGGGCATTCAGGCCTTTGAGCCCATCCTCGTGGAAGGCAAGGCCATCCGCCTGCACCCGCTGGTGTGCTCCGCCTACAACGCCGACTTCGACGGCGACCAGATGGCAGTGCACGTGCCCCTTTCCGTGGAAGCGCAGATAGAAGCCCGCGTGCTCATGATGTCCACAAACAACATCCTGTCGCCCGCCAACGGCTCGCCCGTCATCGTTCCCTCGCAGGACATCGTTCTCGGTCTGTACTACATGACCGTGGACCGTTCCTTCGAAAAGGGCGAAGGCATGAAATTCTGCGACCCGTGGGAAGTGGTCACCGCGTATGACCACGGTCAGGTCTCCCTGCATGCCCGCGTCAAGGTGCGCATGCCCGATGGCCGCTTTGTGGAAACCACCCCTGGCCGCGTGCTCGTTTCCGAAATCCTGCCGGAAGGCATGAGCTTCGACATGGTCAACTGCGTCATGACCAAGAAGAACATCGCCCGTCTGGTCAGCTCCGCCTACCGTGAGGCAGGCAGCAAGGCCACGGTTCTGCTCTGCGACAACCTGAAGAATCTGGGCTACGAGTTCGGCACCCGCGCCGGTGTAACCATCGCGGTGAAGGACCTGACCATCCCCCATCGCAAGAAGGGCATCATCGAAACCTCGCAGGCAGAAGTGGACGACATCGAGCGCCAGTACCGCGAAGGTATCATCACCCGTACGGAAAAATACAACAAGATCGTGGACGTATGGACAAAGACCACACAGGACGTGTCCAACGAAATGATCAAGGAAATTTCCACGGAAACGCTTACCTGTCCCAAGACCGGCAAGCAGGAGGTGAACCAGACCTTCAACTCCATCTTCATGATGTCCAACTCCGGTGCCCGAGGCAACCAGGACCAGATGCGCCAGCTTGCGGGCATGCGAGGCCTTATGGCCAAGCCCTCCGGCGAAATCATTGAAACCCCCATCACCTCCAGCTTCCGCGAGGGGCTGTCGGTGCTGCAATACTTCACCTCCACCCACGGCGCACGTAAGGGTCTTGCGGACACCGCGCTCAAAACCGCGAACTCCGGTTACCTTACCCGTCGTCTCGTAGACGTGGTGCAGGACGTGATCATCGGCGAACATGACTGCGGCACGGTAGACGGTCTGGAACTCGGCCACCTCATCAAGGGTGGCGAAGTGAAAATGCGCCTCACGGAACGTGCGCTGGGCCGAGTGCTGCTCTACCCCGTGTTCGACCCGGAAACCAAGAACGTGCTGGTTCCCGCCAACACGCTCATTGACGAAAACGTGACCGCAACGCTGGATGCAGCAGGCATAAACACCATCACCATCCGCTCCGCGCTCACCTGCGGCAGCGAGCATGGCGTGTGCGCCCTGTGCTATGGCCGCGACCTTGCCCGCGGGCAGCTGGTGAACACCGGCGAAACCGTAGGCATCATCGCCGCGCAGTCCATCGGCGAGCCCGGCACGCAGCTCACCATGCGTACCTTCCACATAGGCGGTACGGCATCGCGTGAAATCGAGCGTTCCAACATAGAGGCCCAGCACTCCGGACGTGTGGTCATGTCACGCGTCAAGGCCGTAACCAACCGCGACGGCTACATGCTGGTGCTCGGCAAGTCCGGTCAGGTCAGCATCGTGGACGAACAGGGCCGCGAGCGCGAAAAGTACACCCTGCCCAACGGCTCGCGCCTGAACGTCAAGGACGGTCAGGAAGTGAAAAAGGGTACCATCATCGCGGAATGGGACCCCTTCAACGAACCCTTTGTTTCGGAAGTGGAAGGCGTTGTCCGCTTCAACGACCTTATAGACGGCAAGACCTTCCAGGAAAAGATAGACGAAGCCACCCACATGGCCTCGCGCACCATCATCGAATACCGCACCACCAACCTGCGTCCCTCCGTCGCCCTGTGCGATGCGGACGGCAGCGTCAAAATGCGCGGCGATTCCAGCATCCCGGCGGTCTACCAGCTGCCCGTGGGCGCCATTCTGATGATCCGCGACGGGCAGGAACTGGCGGCGGGCGATATCTTTGCCCGTAAGCCGCGCGAAACCTCCAAGACCAAAGACATCGTGGGCGGTCTTCCCCGCGTGGCCGAGCTCTTTGAAGTGCGCAAGCCCAAGGACCTTGCTGTGGTTACGGAAATCGACGGCGTGGTGTCCTTCGAGGGCGAAACCAAGGGCAAGCGCAAGCTCAAGGTCACGCCGGAAATCGGCGAAGCCAAGGAATACCTGGTACCCAAGGGCAAGCACATCACCGTGTCCGACGGCGACTTTGTGGAAGCCGGCGAACAGCTCACCGAAGGCCAGCCGGAACTGCACGACATTCTCCGCATCAAGGGCGAGAAGTTCCTTGCCAACTACCTGTGCGAAGAAGTGCAGGACGTGTACCGCTTCCAGGGCGTGGGCATAGATGACAAGCACATCGAAATCATCGTGCGCCAGATGCTCAAGAAGGTCACCGTCATCGATACAGGCGAATCCAGCTTCCTCGTAGGCGAGCAGGTGGACAAGCAGGAATTCCGTCAGGAAAACCTGCGCCTGCTGGCAGAAGGCCGTCAGGCCGCCAAGGCCGAACCGCTGGTGCTGGGCATAACGCAGGCGTCGCTTACCACGTCTTCGTTCATCTCCGCAGCCTCCTTCCAGGAAACCACCAAGGTCCTCACCGAGGCCGCCCTGCGCGGCAAGATGGACCCCCTGCGCGGCCTGAAGGAAAACGTCATCGTCGGCCGCCTCATCCCCGCGGGTACAGGCTACCGCGAATACGTGAACTCGGAAATCGAAGTGCCCAATCAGGAAGAACTGCCTGACAAGTTCCTCGAAGAACTGGACGACACCCGTCACATGATGGATACCCCGGACTTCTACGCGTAGCCGCATTCGGCAGCCCGCGTTACAGAAGCATCACAGCCCCCGCGCAAGCGGGGGCTTTTTGCGTTCGGGCGTCTGCTGTCACACCCATTCCGACGTCACAAAGCCCGCGACACGCAATTGACACACTGTTGCCGTCATGTAGTGTGTAACGTGATGCATATCTCTCTGGGCGCACGGCTTTCGCCGCTGCGCACCGCTACGCCACAAAAAGGGGTGGAACATCATGAGCAGCAAAATCGACTTTCACTGCACACGGGAGGAACTGCCCGGCCTGTTCCGCGCTCTGGCAGACGCGCTGGAAGCACGCACCGCACCGCCCCCTGCCTCCAAACCCTCCGAACTGTCCGAACAATCTGAAAAGGCTGAACAGGCCGGAAACTCCGGCACGTCTTCCCCCCCTGTACCCGCAGGGAATGCCGCTGCCGCTGCATATGCCGATGCACATTCCGCCACGCATACCGAGCCGATGCCTCCGCAGTCCGATCCTGTCCCCCTGCAGGCAATGCCGGTTCACTGCGACTGCCCGGCAGGAACGGTGCAGCAGCAAGCCAACGGATTCTCGCCCGATGCCCTCACGCTCCTGTCCGGCTTCCGTAAAATGAAGCTCTCGGTCAAGGACGAGTTCGGGCAGGTGAGCGTCAAGATCAAGTTCCGCTCCGACCTCGGCGATCTGGAAGCACCGGACTGCGCCTGCGGCGGCACCCTTCCCGGCGGCATGCCTTCGTACAAATCTCTGAAAAAGCGCATGCGTTCCAGCTTCAAGTCCGTCTATCAGGCCGTGCATGCAGGGCGTTTGCCCTCCGGTGACGCCGTGGCGGCTTTTGTGGCGGAATCTCGTCTCATGGTGCAATATCCCGGTTATGGTGATCCGTACTACGCGGCCTATGATACGGCGGTAAACGCCTTTGAAGCTGCGTGGCAGACACAGGACATCCCCGCCCTGCACGCTGCCGTGGACGCCCTCAACCACCTGAAGACCGACTGCCACCAGCGGTATAAGTAAGGAACGGGAGCAACATGAAACTTATCAAGACAAGCGCACGCCAGTGCGAAGATCTGGACGCCCGCCTCGCCGCCCTGCCGGACGAGATAACGGAGGAAGAACGCGACCTCTTCTTCCGCGTGGTCTCCACAGAGCTTGAAGACTGGCAGATTCGGCAGATTCTGGAACCTTCCGCCATCTACCGCAGGCAGGAAAGCGTACTCGCCTGCCACTGGCACCCGGAGTTCGTCTCCATGGACATGTGCCGCAGCCGCATAGAGACCATGTTCCCCAATGCGCAGGACCATCTGATCATTCCCACGCAGCACAACGAACTCATGAGCTACGGTCCCTATTCGGGCGTAGAGGTGGACTGCTACTCCAGCGGCTTCAACCAGAAGGTACAGCTGCTGCTCCACTTCACCAACGAACGGGTGGCAGAAGCCCACGTGCTCAAATCCATTCTCACGCACACCTTCAAATACCGCTCCAGCCAGCTTTTCGAATTCATGCACTGCTTCACCCGCCCCCATCAGGACAGGCTGGACAGGGCAGCCCGCAACACCGGAGCAGACGAGCAGCTTGTGGGCTTTCTGTGCGCCATGGTGGGCAAGATACAGACCCTTCTGGACGATAACTGGTCTTCCGTACCGCCCATGTCGGTCAAAAACAAACTTCTGCGCAACTTTTTCGATGGTCTGCGCCCACGCTACGGCGACCTGTTCATAGACCGCGCACAAGCCTTCCTCAAGGCTGTCAAGGAACTGGTCAAGCAGGAATTCTCGCTGGACTACTTCTACCGCGCCTCCGAGGTCATAGAAGAAACCCGCTCGCTGGGCGGCTGCGTGGTCATTCCCCACCCGGAAGAATTCTGGCCCATCCTGCTGCGCGGGTACGATGTGGACGGCTACGAAGTGTGGAACCCGCAATCCCGCCGCTATACGGAATTTCTCATAGAGGTGGTCAACCGCCACAACCGCACACGCGCCGCCTCGCAGCGCGAACTGCTCATCTTCATGGGTGATGACTGCCATCTGGGCGAAAAAGCGCGCCCGCTGGAACAGCAGGACCCGGAAAAATCCATTCGCGAGGTGGGCCTGCAACCCGCGTGGGATGACCTGAACATCCGCAAGAAACTGATCATAGGCGAAGTGAGCCGCAACACCGTTATCCGCCGCTACAGGGAACGGCTGGCGGGATAAACCCAACCGGAGAAAGCAATGGCTGAAGAAAAATTCGTGTTCGAATCCATGCAGGACGCTCAGTCCATCAAGGTGTTTCTGGAATCCCTCATGCAGGGTTTCGAGAACGAGAAGGTGGTTCTCGCCTCAAACGGCGACCGCATCGAGCTTACCCCTTCGGGCCTTCTGGATTTTTCGGTCAAGGCGCGCCGGAAAGGCGACAGCAGCAAGCTGAGCATAAAGATTGAATGGAAGGACAACCGCAAACAGCTTACCGTCACAGACGCAAACCTCTCCGTGAGCACGGAATAGCCATGATCACCTTCGAAGGTCTGAGCGAGAACTTCAAATTCATCATTCTGGAAGTGGAAGGACAGATAAACAGCACCCTGTCCTTCCTCCGGTCCCCTTCGCGGGCGTTGTTCGAGAAGATAGAATCGCGCGACGACTACATCGACAACCTGAAAACCATCATAGAAAACAAGTGTTACTCCCGCCTGCATGCAGACAGACAACTGGACAAGCAGGAAATAAACCGCATCCGGGCCATAAACACCATATCGGTGAATCTGGAACGCATTGCGGACCACTGTGTGAACATCATCCGCCAGATGGGCTACCTCACGGACAAGAGTTTCCTGCGCGAATCAGACTATCTGCCCATCTTTGAACAGATACAGGACGCCATAAAGCGTATCCTTCCCGCCTTCGAGCGGGACGACCTGTCGTGGGCACTGGCCATATGCCGCTCGGAGTTTGAACTGGACCGCATGTACAAGGATGTGTTTGAGCGCGTCCTCACGGAACTGGGCACCGGGCGAGACGTGCAGAGCCACATCACGGTCATCTTCATCTTCCGGTATCTGGAGCGCATAGGCGACTCGCTGCTGAACATAGGCGAGGCCCTCATCTTCAGCACGCTGGGAGAGAAGATCAAAATCACCCAGTTCGACGCCCTCCAGCGCACGCTGAAAAACTCCGGCTTTCAGGGCTCATTGCAGGACATTGACTTTCAGGCCATATGGGGCACCCGCTCGGGCTGCCGCATCGGCAAGGTGGACGCCGTCCCGGACAAGGAAGGGCAGACCCGACGTGGCGTAGATACGCAGGGCTCCATCTACAAGGAAGGCACCGTCGCCAAAATCAAGCAGGAACGCGCCAACATAGATCGCTGGAGCGCAGTGTTCCCCAATCTTGTGCCGCAGGTTTACGGCTACCATGAAGAGGGCGGCAATGCCTCCCTGCTGGTGGAATTCCTGCGCGGCTGCACGCTGGACGAAGTGCTCATCACCGGCAGCGACGAACTGGCACAGAACGCCCTGTTCATCCTGCTGCAAACCCTGCGCGAGGTGTGGGATAAAACCCGCCTTGATACCCCCGTGCCCACGGACTACATCGCCCAGCTCAAATCGCGCCTGCCTTCCGTGCAGCAGGTGCACCCCGAACTGTTCCGCAAGGCACTGGATGTGGGAAGTGCCTGCGTCCTGTCCACAGACGCGCTGGTAAACGCCTGTTACGCGCTGGAACAGGAGCTGGAAGCCCCCTTCACCGTGCTCATCCACGGCGACTTCAACCTGAACAACATTGTCTACGACCATGTGCAGCAGGCAGTGCGGTACATAGACCTGCACCGCTCCCGCGATTACGACTACGTTCAGGACGCCTCCGTGTTCATGGTTTCCAACTTCCGTATGCCCATCTTCGAACCCAGCCTGCGCCACAGGCTGAACTGGGCCATACAGGAATTCTTCACCTTTGCTGCAAGCTACGCCCATCACAGCGGCGATGCCACCTTTGAGGCGCGGCTTGGGTTTGCACTGGCGCGGTCGTTCTACTCTTCCACGCGATACGAACTGAATTTCTCCTTTGCCAGAGAAATGTACCTGCGGGCGCATTTCCTCATGGAAAAACTGCTGGCGCACAGAGACGCCCCGTGGCAGCACTTCCGGCTGCCGCGCGATGTCCTCTTCTATTGATCCAATCCCGCGAGGTACAAGAAGTGAAAATAGGCGTTGTCGGCACCAAAGGCGGGTGGTCTTCGGAACTGCTCGCAGACACGGTGGAAAAGAGCACCGGCTACCGGCTGCTCATAGAAATGGACAAGGTGCGGCTGGACCTGCCCTCCGGCAGGTGCTGGTACGAAGATACAGACATCTCCACCCTTGACGCGCTCATCGTCAAGAAAATCGGCTCATGGTATTCCCCGGACCTGCTGGACAGGCTGGAAATCCTGCGCCTGCTCCGCGAACGCGGCCTGCCCGTGTTTTCAGACCCTTACAAAATCATGCGTGTGCTGGACCGCCTGTCCTGCACCGTGACTCTGCAAAGCGGCAACATTCCCATGCCGCCCACCACCATAACGGAAGACGTGGACCACGCCCTTGCCGCTGTCCGCGACTACGGGCGCGCGGTGTTCAAGCCGTTGTTCACATCCAAGGCGCGCGGCATGTTCATGCTGGAAGACGGTCCCGACGCCCGCGATACCATCGCCGCCTACGCCCGCGACTACCGCATTCTGTACATCCAGAAGGCCATCAATCTGGAAGGCGGCAAGGACCTTGGCATCGTGTTTCTGGGCGGCCAATACCTCACCACCTACGCCCGCTGCAAAACCAACGATTCATGGAACACCACCACGGTAAACGGCGGCAAATACGCCCTGTACCAGCCCTCTGCCGATGTCATTGCCGTTGCCCACAAGGCGCAGCAGCTCTTCGGGCTGGATTTCACCTGCGTGGATGTGGCCCTTACCGATGACGGCCCCTACGTGTTCGAAGTCTCGGCCTTTGGTGGTTTTCGCGGCATTCTGGACACCAGCGGTCTGGATGCCGCCCAACTTTATCTGGATTACGTGATGAAGGAGACCGCGCGATGACAGCCGCCACCCCCAACGCCGCCCCCACGGCCCACGCCTCACTCACGGACCACATGCTGGCCATCCGCCACACCCTGCCCGTGCACTGCGGCCTGCTCCTGCGCGTGGGCGACCTCACCATCAGCGTGCGCACAAACAATGATGCCCTTGCCACAGCCCTGCGCCGCTACTTCAGCGAATTTCTGGAACCGGAGACAGAGAGCGGTGCCCCGCAGACGCCCCCGGACATACTCATCACCGCGCACGAAACCGATGACCGCGAGCTTCCCTTCCCCCTGCCCGGTCCCTTTCTGGTCAAAACCCCGGACCCCGGAAAGGCCAAGATAAAGGAAGAATGGCTCGACCTGCCGGACGGACGCATAGTCCGCAAGCGCATCACGGGCATGCATTTCCTGTTCGGCGATGCAGGCAACGTGGCAGTAGGCGCATGCCTTGCCAACGATAATCAGGTCATCAACTTCATAAACAACCGCTATCTGGAACACATGCTGGACAGGGGCTGCCTGCTGGGCCATGCCGCAGGCGTCATGCACCATGGCCGGGGTATCTCGCTGGCGGGCTTTTCGGGCATGGGCAAATCCACACTGGCTCTGCACCTCATGAGCAAGGGCACCACCTTTGTCAGCAACGACAGGGTTCTTCTGCGCGTCAATGCCGAAGAGCCGGAAGGCCTGCCCACCATGCTCGGCATCCCCAAACAGCCGCGCATCAATCCCGGTACGGCGCTGCACAACCCGGACCTGCGCGACATCATCGCCCCGCAGGACCGCGAACGCTTCCTCGCCCTGTCCACCACCGACCTGTGGCATCTGGAACACAAATACGATGCCATCATAGAAGAATGTTACGGCAAAGGCCGCTTTGCCCTGCAAGCCCCCATGAATGCGCTGGTCATACTAAACTGGAGCCGCACCGGGCAGCCCGTGGCCGTAAACGTGGTAGATCCCCTCACGCGGCGCGATCTGCTCCCGGCTTTCATGAAGTCCACAGGCCTGTTCTACCGCCCGTGCTCACCGGACTATACGGAACCTTCGGAATCCGCCTACGCGCAAGTTCTTGCGCGCACTACCGTGCTGGAGGTTACGGGCGGCGTGGACTTTGATGCGGCGGCAGATATCTGCCTCTCCTTCATGCGCACGGGTTCCCTGTAATATTACGGCACACTGCCAGCTCCCTGTCAGCACCCTGTCGGCACCCAGTCCGACACTGAATACACAAAGGCACACCGCATATGGACCGCCCGACACGCCTTACGGTCACCCGCGAGACCACCCTGCCGGACCCGCTCAAGCTGGAACGCTTCCGCCATGCTCCGCAACTTGGCCCCCGCATCCTCTTCTTCAGCGGTGGCACGGCACTGCGGAGTGTTGCGCGCCATCTCACCGGCTACACCCACAACTCCATCCACCTGATCACCCCCTTCGATTCCGGCGGCAGCTCCGCCGTGCTGCGCAACGCCTTCCACATGCCGGCCGTGGGCGACGTGCGCAACCGCCTTATGGCACTGGCGGATCAGACCATTCAGGGCAACCCGGAGATATTCGACCTCTTCGCCCACCGGCTGGACCCCCTTGCGCCGCCGGAGGCCCTGCAGGCAGAACTTGCTTCCCTGGCAACAGGCAGGCACAGGCTCATCCGGTGCATCACAGACCCCATGCGCAAGATCATCCGCAATCACTTCCACATCTTCACCGACCACATGCCCCCCGGCTTCGACCTGCGCGGGGCCAGCCTCGGCAATCTTGTGCTCACGGCAGGCTTCCTGAGCAACCGGCGGCATCTGGACCCGGTGATCTACCTGTTCTCCAAACTGGTGGAGGTGCGCGGCACCGTGCGGCCCGTCACCGGCAAATACGGCCATCTGGCGGTACGCCTCGCGGACGGCACGGTTATAACCGGGCAGCACAACTTCACCGGCAAGGCCACCGCCCCTGTCAGCAGCCCCATAGAGGACATCTGGATTACGGAAGCCCTGCCCGATCGTCAGGAAACCGAAGCCTCGCCAAATCAGGGCGCGCCCGACATTCCCGCCCCTATCCGGCCCGCCACCCGATCTGTCATCCGGCCCGCCATCCGGTCAAAAACCCGCCAGCTCATTGGTTCCGCAGACCTCATCTGCTATCCCATGGGCAGCTTCTATTCCAGCCTCATCGCCACCCTGCTGCCCGCAGGCGTGGGACAGGCCGTGGCGCAGAGCGGGAAACCCAAAATTTTCATCCCCAACACAGGCACCGACCCGGAACTTCTGGGCCACGACCTCGGCATGCAGGTGGAAAGGCTCCTCCACCATCTGCATGCAAGCTGCGCCGCCCCCTGCAAAGCAACGTCTCCCACGGGCGAAATGGACGAAATGGGTGAAAAGGGCGATACGGGCACTCAGGCCCCGCCCGCAACGGCAGATGCCGACCTGCTCTCCTTCGTGCTCGTGGATTCCAAAAACGGCGTCTATCCGGGCACCGCTGCCTCGCTGGACAGGCAGGCACTGGCTGCCCGCGGCATTACCGTGCTGGACCGGCAGCTCGTAAGCAAAGTGAGCGCGCCATACATAGACGAAACCCTGCTCAATCCCGTGCTGCTCTCGCTGTGCTAGCACGGACAACCCGATACCCGAAACGGAGTGGTCATGGAAAAAAACAAGATCAGCGTAACGCAGCAATTGGCCTTTGCCGATGCCGTTGCGTACCTTGAGGCCCTGGTGCAAAGCCTCAAGGCAGGCAGAGTCGTGGTGGAACAAGGCGGCGAGCAGGTGGTGCTCACCACCCCGGAGCACTTGGAAGTGACCGTGGAAGCCAGAACGAAAAAGGACAGGCAGAAGTTTGCTCTGGAACTGGAATGGTACTCCGCTCCGGCCGTGGAATCCGCAGCTGTGACCATCTCGGCGGTACCCGCCGCCCCCTGCTGCACAGCAACCGCAGCGACACCAGATACCACGGCTACCACGGTCACAGTGGAAACCACACAGCAAGCCCCTGCGGAGGAAAACGCTTCCTCTGAGGAATGCGCGACTCCCGAATCTCCTGCCTCGCCGGAGCCGCGCCATATAACCACCGCGCAGGAAAAAAACGCACCACAAGCCGTTGCGGCACCGGCACAGCCAAATACCGCCAAACCCGCTCCGGCACCGGAGGCCCCGGCATCAAAAGCCCCGGCACCCAAAGCCTCAGCCGGGACAGCGGGAAAGAATGCGGCAGTACCCCCCCGCAGCAAAGCTCCCGGCCAGAAAACAGGCAAGGCGGGCAACCGCAGCGCAAAAAAACAGCCCGCAGGCAGACGCACCAGCTAACGCCTGCGCCGCAGCGGGCGGACTCTCACCCCCGTCCGCACATCCGGTCGCTCACGCTTTCCCCATAGAGCGTTTGCCCCGGCAGCATACAGGGCCTCCGCGCCTCCCCGTATACAATCACACCGGGGCGCGCGGGGGCTTTTTTTTACAAAGACATGCCGTGCAGCGCCAGCCGCATGCCAATGCCCCACATGGTGGCGCAGACCACTCCATCCAGCACCCGCCACGCCCCGCGTGACCGGAACAGCGGGGCCATCATGCCCCCGCCCAGCGCCAGCGTGAAAAACCAGAGAACAGAGGCGGTGGCCGCTCCCGCCCCGAACACATACCGGGCATCCTGCGCATACTGTCCGCTCACCGCGCCCAGCAGCACCACCGTATCCAGATACACGTGCGGATTCAGCAGCGTAATGGCCAGCGTGGCCATGACCGTAGCCCGCGCTGTGACAAGAACCCGTGCCTCGTCCTCAAGGCAGCCGCCCCGCAGGGCAGAGCGCAACGCCCCCAGCCCGTACCAGAACAGGAAAAGCGCCCCCAGCCATGCGCTCCAACGCCCCAGCACAGGGTTGGCGGCAACAGCAGCGCCTATGCCGGTCACTCCCACCCCTATGAGCACGGCATCGCACAGACTGCACAGCAGGGCCACCAGCAGTGCGTTATTCCGGCGCACTGCCTGCGAAAATACAAACGCGTTCTGCGCCCCTATGGCGACTATCAAACCTCCGCCCATAGCCATTCCCTGCAAGTACGCCGTAACCAATCTTCCTCCCGGATTATCAAATACCCGCAGCGCAACGGAACCCTTCCTGTAAGCGCATCTCCGGGAGCACCGTACTCCGCCTTTTCCCAGATAGTAAAACTAATAGTTTTACTATCTCATTAATTTTGCTAATACTGATCCATGCTGGATAACAGACTTATGCAGGCGCTTGCCGCTGTGGTGCAGGAAGGCGGGTTTGAAAAGGCCGCATCGCGGCTGCACATCACGCAGTCCGCCGTCTCGCAGCGTATCCGGTCGCTGGAAGATGCCATGGGGCAGCCGCTGCTTGTACGCGCCTCTCCCGTGCGCCCTACCGAAGCCGGACAACGCCTGCTGGCTCACTACCGCCGCGTGCGCCATCTGGAAGACGACCTGCTGGCAACCTTCCGGTCTTCTTCCCCGTCAGACGCAATGGACACGCCTGTGGTCATGCCCCTCGCCGTGAACGAAGACAGCCTCGCCACATGGTTTCTGCCTGTACTGCGTCCGTTTCTGGCTAGCCGCCCCGTGCTGCTGGACATCTACACCGATGATCAGGAAGTCACCCACGCCCTGCTGCGTACCGGCGTGGTCACAGGCTGCATAAGCAGCCTTGCCACCCCCATACAGGGCTGCCGCTGTGTGCCCTTGGGCAGAATGGATTACCAGTGCCTCGCCACCCCGCAGTTCGTGTCCCGCTGGTTCCCGCACGGGGTGGAAGAACAGGCACTGCGCCGTGCCCCCGCCGTCACCTTCAACCGCAAGGACCTGCTGCACTGCCGCTTCGCCGCCCTGTGGGGCGTGGAAGATAACGGCTTTCCCCCGCACTATGTCCCCTCATCCAGCCAGTTCGTGGAGATGATCCGCGCAGGGCATGCCTACGGCATGGTGCCCCACCCGCAGGGCAACCCGCTGCTGCATTCAGGCGAGCTCATCCCCCTTGCTCCGCACCACGCCGTTCCGGTCAGCCTCTACTGGCACCACTGGAATCTCGGCACCTCACTGCTTGAAGAGCTTTCCGAAACCCTTGTGCAGGGATGCCGGAAGCATCTGCTGTAAAAACAGCATCATAGACAACGTGAAAAATCCATCACGCAACAGCATGATCCGTTGTGTTTCTTTCACATGCCCGCTTTCAGGACGCCATTCTCTCTATGCAGTGAGTTACATCAATCATTTTCTTCATATACCGCTTTCATAAAGAGCAATGTCATCTCCCTGTCGCAATAAATATCATCCCCTTTCGTGCAGTGCGTGCTATGCTGAAAGCAGACTCTCAATCCTACAATCCACAAAAGGAGCAACCTATGCCGAACATGGACTACCCCGGCCCGTGCGAAAGCTGCTCGGCCATCGAGGGATGCAGCACCAACGAACAGCGTGAAGCCGCCGTGCAGAACTACTGCAAGGGCGTGGAAATGGAACTGAACATCTGGAAAGCCCGCCTCTACGATGTGCTTGCCAATGTGGACAAGGCGCAGGGCAAGGCCGGCTTTGAGGATACCCTCAATCTCATCAAGTCCACGGTGCGCGAAATTGAAATGCTGAATGCCCAACTCGCCAACGAATGCAGCATGGACATCTCGGCGCAGGAAAAAGCGATGGGCGGCAAACTGGCCCTGCTGCGCAGCAAGTATACAGAAGCCCTGTCCGTCATCAGCCCCGGCTATTTCGGCGGCTGATCCTTTCAGGCATCCTTCTCCCTGCATGGAAGGAATGCAGGACAAACCGCACATAAAAACCCGCCCGCAGCTCAGGCTGCGGGCGGGTTCCGTTCCAGCGGGAAACACTTCCGGGCAGGGAGCGCCCAAACTCTACTTGGTGAACAGGCTCACTTCCAGTTTGCCCATGGCATGCAGCGTGGCGTACCCGGAACGAATGGCGTCTGCCTCGGCAGCCAGTGCGGCGCTAACGGCGTTGATGTAGTTCACTTCCGCCACCAGCACGTCCAGCAGCGAGCGGGTTCCCAGCGTGCGCTCACGCTTGGCCAGATCCATAAACTCGCCCAGAATATCCGTCTGCTCCCGCAGCAGGGTGGCATTGCGACGGTTGGTACGCAAATCCTGCCATGCGGTGCGCACGTTCTGCTCAATGCTGCGGCGCAGGTCGGCCTGTGCGTAACGGGCCTGCGCCACCGAGGCACGGGATGCACGCAACTGCGATTCGTCTCCGAAGCCGGAGAACAGGTTCCATGCCATTTCCACGCCCACGGCGGAGTTGTCGCGTACGCCGGAGTCGCCGTTGTCGTTTTCACGGCGGCGGGCTTCTGCAAAAAGATTGAAGGTGGGGTAAAAACGGGTACGGTCAATCTCCACCTGCTTAGCCCCTGCCTCCACGGAAGCGGCGGCAGCCTTCAGCACGGGATTGTCCTCTATAGCTATGGTCACGGCCTCATCGGCGTTAGCGGGCAGCCTGTCGGAAGGCAGCACGGGCTTTTCAAACTCCCTCACCTCGTCAAGCTCCGGTTCATATCCGAACACGGCCCGGAAATGCGCTGTTGCCTTGGCAAGTTCGCCCTCTATATTCACGCGCAGTGCCATGGCGCCCAGCAACTGCTGCTTGGCCTGCAACACGTCAGATGAAACCCCGGCCCCGCGCTGCACCAGCGTTTCTTCAATACCGGTCTGCTGCTTGATGCGCTCCTCGGAACGGGTGGCATACTCCAGCCGCTTATAGGCCTTGTACACGTCCAGAAACGCGCCAATACCCTCCAGCAGCAGGTCCTGACTGGTGGCATCCATCTCCATCCGGCTGCGTTCCAGCAGATTCTCAGATTGTTCCACACGCTTGGAAGTGGCGTCAAAATCATACAGGAGCTGCCTGCCCCGCAACTGCTGCATATTGCGCACGCGGTTGGTATAGTCGTCCTGCTGGCTGCCGGGCTTGCCGGTCTGCTCGCTGGCCACGTCGCTCACAAAATCCAGCCGGGGAAACCATCCGGAACGGCTCACGTCCACCCCATGGGCAGATGCCTCCACCTGACTTTCCTTGGCCAGCACTCTCTCGTGCTGCTCCAGCAATCCGGGCAGCAGGTCAGAAAGCCCCTTGGCATTGGCCAATCCGGCATTTCCCATCACCAGACAGGCCAGCATCAGCAACACAGGCAGGTTTCTTTTCACGGCGTCCCCCGTTCGTGCATGCAAAAGATTCCCATTCAAATGACATGATTGAGCTGTCAAGTCAATGCTCACTCTCCAGAACCGCATGCCTATACTTGAAAGAGACTGTTGTTTGTTGCATACCTTCTGGAGCACGGACAAGGAGTAGCATACGCGGGCATGGTTCCGTCCTGCACTTTTCCGCCCATTCACGCGGCTGCACCATGCACCGCCCCTTACGTAAGACTTCCGCCGGAGGACACATGCCCCCGCTGAACATCCTTGTCGTGGACGATGAACAGATCGTGGCGCTGGATATCAGACGCACTCTGGAACGTCTGGGATACTCCGTCCCCGCCATTGTCGCAGACGGTCCCACCGCCATCCGCAAGGCAACAGAACTGCGTCCCGGCCTTGTCCTTATGGACATCCGCCTGAAGGGCGAAATGGACGGCATACAGGCCGCGGGCATCATTTCCGGCAAACTCAAGATCCCTGTCATCTACCTCACCGCCTATTCCGACCAAGCCACGCTTGAACGCGCAAAAACATCCAACCCTTTCGGCTTCCTCATCAAGCCCTTTGAAGAACGCGAACTGCACTCCACCATAGAAATAGCCCTGCTCAAACACTCCGCAGAGCGCAGACTGGAAGACGCACGGCGCAAAGCAGAGCAGGATAACCTTGCCAAATCAGGCTATTTCGCCGACATGAGCCACGAAATACGCAACTCGCTCAACGGCATCATGGGCATGGCAGACCTCGCGCTGGACACCCCCCTCTCCGAAGAGCAGCGCGAATATCTTACCACCATCGTGGATTCGGCGGAAAACCTGCTCGCCATCCTCAATGATGTGCTGGATATCTCGCGCATAGAGGCCCGGCGGCTTTCCCTCACGGAAAAACCGTTCGATATAGCCCGCACCGTTGCCAAGGTGGTCCGCAGCGTAAAGCCGGATGCGGAAAAGAAAGGACTGCGCCTTTCCTACCATCTGGGACCGGGCGTGCCTGCCACCGTGCAGGGCGATTCCGGCAGGCTGCACCAGATTCTCGCCAACCTGCTGGGCAACGCTGTCAAGTTCACGGAAAACGGCACTATTGTCGTGGAGATAAATCTGGTCAAAGGCGGCACGCCGGAAATGCCGGACGCGCACTCCCTCCCTGCGGAAGAGAGTCTGCAACTGCTCTTTTCCGTACGTGATACCGGCTTAGGCATACCGGAGAACAGGCTCTCCACCATTTTCGAACGCTACAGACAGGTAGACAGGGAAACAGAGCAGGAACATGTGGGGTCCGGCCTCGGCCTTGCTATCTGTAAAGAACTTGTGGACCTTATGGATGGAAAAATGTGGGTGCGCAGCCGCCTCAACCACGGCAGTACCTTCTACTTCACCGCCCATTTCACCCCCTGCGAACGCCACGTGCCGGACATCCGCCATTCAGGCGTCGGGCAGGCCGTTCTCCCGCAGGCTATGCGCAGGCTCTCCGTGCTCACGGCAGACGACAACCTCGTCAGCCGCAACCTTGTGCGCATGCTGCTGGAAAAACAGGGGCACAGTTGCACCACCGCCTCCAACGGCTTGGAAATGCTTGCGCTTCTGGCGCAGGACCGCTACGACCTTGTGCTCACCAACATCCAGATGCCCCGCATGGGCGGACTGGAGGCTGTGCGGCGCATACGTTCGGGCACTGCAGACGGCGTGCCGCAGGACATTCCCATCATCGCGGTCACCGCCCACGCCCTGAAGGGCGACCGCGAACGGTTCATAGAAGCAGGCATGACGGACTACATTGCCAAGCCCCTGCACGCGGAACGTTTTTACGAGGTCATCAACCGGGTGTTCACCAACGAACGCACAGCCGATGAAGATGCGCCGCAACCCCATCAGGGCGATGTGCTGCCGCTTCTGGATACGGCGGATGTGCTCCGGCGCATGCAGGGCGATACCCTGCTCGTGCGGGCTATATGGCAATCCTTTCTTGCCGATTCGCACGAACAGATGGCAGACATCCGCGAGGCATTGCGCGGTCAGGGTACACGGCTGGACATCACCCGTGCGGAAGTAAGCCTGGGCGCGACCATGGCCCTTGCCACCGCATCCCGCAACATCGGTGCATCGGAACTGGCAGCCACGGCAGACCTGTGTGCCGATGCGTTGCGCCACGGCGAGCGGGAGCGCGCTGCCACAGCCATCCGCAGGCTGGAAGAAACGCTCTCCCATACCCTGAGCATCATGGACACAAGCATGAAAAGCCTGTAGCCCCAATGCACGCAACCACCACGGAGCCATTTACAGCATGCACAGCACCCCGCGCGCCGCACACGGTCTTTTTGCAGGCCCTCCCCCTGCCCCGGTGCTGTGGTTCCTGCGCCAGATAAGCGACTCCGCCTCCGGCGGCAATGCGCTGGACCTTACCTACGCCGCCGGAGCACTCACCCCCCTGCTGGATTATCCGCGCCGCGAACTGCTGCAACGGCTCACAGAAGCCCTTTCCTCGCCACAGTCTCTCGCCGTGCTGGAAGAGCAGATGCGCCTTCAGCAGCGGGGCGTTTTCACGCCCTACACCCTGCGCCTGCCGTCCGCCAAAGGGCTGCCTGTGGATATACAGGTCTGCCCTCGCACCATCCTCCTGCCGGACGGCACAGAAGCCATAACCGCCACCCTTGCCCCCGCCCCGGCAGGGCTTGAGGAACAGCGCACCATGCAGGCGGAACGTGCGCGCCTGCTCTCCCTGCTGGACAGGCTCCCCGCCTACGTGGCACTCATCGCGCCGGACCACTCCATCCGCTACGCCAACCAGACCTTCCGCGAACTGTTCGGCCCGCCCGGCAACCGGCCCTGCTATGCAGCCATACGGGAAGAATCAACCCCCTGCGCCGACTGCCCTCCCTTCGACGCCTTCGACACCGGCAGCCTGTCCATATGCGAATGGACAAGCCCTGCCAGCGGGCGGTCCTTCCGCATATACACCTACCCGTTCACCGATGTGGACCGCACCCCGCTGGTGCTCAAGCTGGGCATGGACATCACGCAGAGCAAACAGGTGCAGGAAGCCCTTGCCCTTTCGGAAGAGCGCTACCGGTCCATTACCGACAACCTTGCGGTGGGCATAGCCGTCATTGATGCCAACATGCGCATCACCGCCGCCAATCCGCTGTTCTCCCGCTGGTTCAGCCCTGCGCCAAGCTCATTAAAGGGCGGCACACAAGACGATGCTGCCCGCCGTGAGGCGGAAACACTGGAAACCCTGCTCCGCATTGTGCCCAAGGAGTGCGCTTCCGTCCCGGCCGACAATATATCTCCGTCCGGCAATATCCCCCCGTCCGGCAGCACTACTCCATCCGGCACCACCACTCCGTCCGGCAGCATTACTCCGTTCGGCACTGCGGAAGGGACTCCGGAAAACGGCAACACCCCGGCAGACCTCATCCTGCGCACCTTTGCAGACGGGCAGGTCCACGAACAGGAATTTTCCTGCCGCCTGCATACCGCGCACTGCGCAGGCAGCGTAACCAGCCATAATACAACAAATAACGCGGACCACGCCTTCCGCATCACGGCCTGTCCCATCCGGGGCACGGCGGGCGATGTGCCCTCCGTCATCGTGCTGCTGGAAGACATTACCGAACGCAAGCGCGTGGCGGAACGGCTGAACCGTGTCCGGCAACTGGAAGCCATGGGCACCCTCGCCGCAGGCATCGCCCACGAGATAAATCAACCCCTCTCCGCCCTGCGCCTTTACGCCAGCGGGCTGGAAATGCTGATGGAACAGCAGCGCACCATCGCGCCGGAAACGCTTCTCTCACGGCTGGGCTGGATTCTGCGCGAAGCGGACAACATCCACGAAATCATCGCGCACATGCGTTCACTGGTCATGCAGCAGGATGCGCCGCCCACAGGCAGCGCCTGCCTGAACAAGGCCGTGGAACGCGCGCTGAGTCTGGTGGGAGCACAGCTCACCGCCCACGGCATCCGTGTGGACCTGTGCCTTACCCCTTTCCTGCCGGAAGCCCTTGCCAATCCGGTGCAGCTGGAACAGGTTGTGATCAACCTCGTGGTCAACGCCATGCACGCACTGGACACCGTGGAGGCTTCAGGGCAGGACAAGTGGATACGCATCACCACAGGACAAACGCAGGATGATGCCCTGCGTCTGGAGGTGCGGGACAACGGCCCCGGCCTGCAAGGGCTGGAATCCCGCGTCTTCGACCCCTTCTTCACCACCAAGGAGGCGGGCGGCGGCATGGGGTTGGGCCTTTCCATCGTCCACACCTTTGTGGAGGCATGGCTGGGCGAGATCGCCATCGTTCCTCCGCCGGAGGGCACGGGGGCGGTGTTCGTGGTCCGGCTGCATGCGGCCGGGCACGCAGCCCAAATCCCTGCCCCCGGGGCAACCCCCAATGTACCCTAACGATGTCTGTACTAACAATATCTGTACAGCCGCCGCCGGAATGCCGGGCAATGCACGGTCAAGAACCCCAACAGACACGCGGCAGCAGGAGAAAAGGATGCGCATCCTCATAGTTGACGACAACCCCACCAGCCTGCAAAGCCTGAGCGTGGTCCTCAGCGACCTCGGCCACGACCCCGCGCCCTTCGCCGACCCCGTGCGCGCGCTGGAAGAAGCACTGCGCACCCACTACCCGCTTATCATCACAGACATCCGCATGCCCCGCATGGACGGCATCACCCTCCTGCGCAAACTCAAAAGCACGCCGCACACAGAAACCTGCGACGTTGTACTCATCACCGGGCACGGCGACATGGAAACAGCCGTGGGTGCCCTGCGCCACGGTGCCTACGACTACCTGAACAAGCCCATAAACGCGCGGGAACTGGCCGCCGTGGTAGAACGCAGCGCGGAGCATCAGGCCCTGCTTCTGGAAAACCGCGACCTGCGGCAAAATCTGGACCTGCGTGTCCGCGAGGTGGCAGACACCCTCCACCGCGACCTTGAAGAAGCCCGCACCTGCCTGCGTCAGGTCTTCGGCATAGGGAGCGTGGTATCGGAATCCCCCGCCACGGAACAGGTCATGAACGACGCCCGCATGTTCCACAACGACCCCAGCGTACCCGTGCTCATAGAAGGCGAAACAGGCACCGGCAAGGAGATCATCGCCCGCCTCATCCACTTCGGCGAAGCGGGCAGCATGCACCCCTTCGTGGCCATCAACTGTGCCGCCATCCCCCACGAACTGTTCGAAAGCGAACTCTTCGGGCATGAGGCAGGCGCCTATACCGGCAGCCGTGCGGGCGGCTCTGCGGGCAAACTGGAACTGGCGGCAGAAGGCACCCTCTTTCTGGACGAAGTGGCAGAAATGCCGCTCTCCCTGCAACCCAAGCTGCTGCGCGTGCTGGAAGACCGCACCTACTACCGCGTGGGCGGCCTGCGCAAACGCGATTTCCGCGCCCGCGTCATCTGCGCCGCCAACCGCGACCTCGAAGAACTCGTGGAGCGCGGCCTGTTCCGGCGCGACCTTTACCACCGCCTCAAGGTAGGGCACCTCGTCATCCCCCCCCTGCGCGAACGCCGGGAAGATATCCCCGCGCTCGCCCGCCTGTTCCTCACGCGGCAGGCAGAACGCAAGCGCAAACAGTTCACCTCTGTTTCCCCGCAGGCCATGGATATCCTGCTCCGCCAGCCGTGGCCCGGGAACGTGCGTGAACTGGAAAACACCATAGAACGCGCCGTACTCATTCACGATGCTCCCACCCTCAGACCGGAGCACCTCACCTTCCTTACGGAACGGCAAAGTGCCTACAGCTGCGCCGGTGTCCCCAAAAAACTGCCGCTCGATCTGGAAAATCTGGAACTGCCGGAAGCTCCGCTCGATCTGGAAGCCCTCACCACGGCCATCGTCCAGAAGGCCTTGGACCGCTTCGAAGGCAACAAGAGCAAGGCTGCGGCTTACCTCGGCATCTCTCGCTTCGCCCTGCACCGCCGCCTGCAGAAATAGCCGCTGCATACCAGTACGCTTTCGCTCATCTGTGCGCTTTCGCACGTGCGCATCCGCACCCTCCTGATTTTCTCATGCTCTTCACGTCTCCCCTCCCTGTCACCCACAGGGGACTATTCCGCTAACTCACTACAAACAAATATCTTTATCACAGAAGGCCACACCATTCTCTGCACCATCCGATATGGCACGGCCTATGCAGAGTTGTCAGTGCAGATATTGTTCAGAATGCCAGCGATCAGGCGTTCACCCCCCCCAACAATTCTGGATGATGTCTGCAACGGGATCTGAATACCGGATACGTCCGCAGGGCCACCGAAATCCCCCCCTTTGGTGCCCATAATGCTGCGTTTCCGGGGCGTTTGTTCAGACCAACCTATCTGAGGGCTTCCGGACCGGTCACCCCCCCCCGACCACCGGAAGCCCTCCCTTTTTGCGGCAGCCTCACGCCCATCCCCGCGCCTGCCCGCAGACAGCCAGACACGATGACACTCCGCCCGCACCGGATAGCAGCCCGTTACGCCCGTCACCTCACGGCACACCACACCGGCACCCCGCACTTGACATTGTTGTCACCATCCGAAAAGATTCCCCCATCGGGTCGGGCATTCCGCCCCTCCGGCCAAGGCTGGGCCTCTCGCCGCAAGGCGCTGCCCGCACCGCAACTCAACCATGAGAGGGGATTACATGAAACGTTCCGGGCTGTTACTCGCTGTATTGGTGCTTCTTTTTACCCGCACCGCCTTTGCGGCAGACCCCATCCGAATAGGCGCGGTCTTTTCCAGCACCGGCCCGGCATCCTTCCTCGGAGAGCCGGAAAAAAACAGCCTGCTCATGGCTGCGGATTCCATCAACGCCGCCGGTGGCATTCTGGGCAGGCAGGTGGAAATCATCCACTATGATGACGAGACAGACGTAAACAAATGCGTCCTCGCCGTGGAAAAGCTGGCCCGCAAGGACCGGGTTTCAGCCATTGTGGGCCCCACCACCTCCGGCAACACGCTGGCCATCATGCGCAACATGGAACGCTACGGCATCCCGCTGGTTTCCTGCGCCTCTTCAGACAAGATCGTCCAGCCGGTGAACCCATGGGTCTTCAAGGTGGCTCCCTCCGACAATTTCGCCATAGAAACCCTTCTGGACAATATCCTTGCCACGGGTGCCAAACGCATCGCCATCCTCACCGTCTCTGACGGCTACGGCCAGTCCGGTCGCGCCGGATTACTCTCGCTCATCCCGCAGGCTGGTCTGGAACTGGTCGCGGACGAGGTCTACGGCCCCAAAGACACAGACATGACCGCCCAACTTACCAAAATCCGCGGACTCGGCGCAGATGCCACCATCTGCTGGGGCACCAACCCCGGCCCCGCCGTCATCGCGCGCAACCACAAGCAGCTCGGCATGACCACCCCGCTGTACATGAGCCATGGCGTTGCCTCCAAAAAATTCATTGAGCTGGCGGGCGACGCGGCAGAAGGACTCATCCTGCCCGCAGGCCGCCTCATCGTTGCCGACCAGATTCCCGACGGCCACCCGCAAAAGGCCATGCTGCTCGATTACGCCGCAGGCTACACCCAGCGTTTCAAGGCAGATGTGTCCACTTTCGGCGGACACGCATGGGACGCCATGCTCCTGCTCAAGGCCGCCATTGAGAAAGCCGGCAGCGACGATCCCAAGGCCATCCGCGATGCCATGGAACAGGTAACGGGCCTTGTGGGCACGGCGGGCATCTTCTCCTTCTCCGCAGAAGACCACGGCGGGCTGGATAAAACCGCCTTCGAAGTCATCCGCATAGAAAACGCCGACTGGACCATTGTGCGCTAGCCCCGCCCCTCTCCGATCTCCCCTGTCCGCAACGCCCCGCCTTCCGTTTTCCGGAAGGCGGGGCGCAGTCATTTTCCGTGCATCGCCAATTCATACCCTTGAAGTATGCTATTGACCGTTTCCTATGCGCCCTATACTATCCCATCATAGTAAAACCCCATGCCCCGGCTCTGCCCCGGCTCTGCACAGACCCTGCACAGGCTCTGCACTGTCAAAGCACCGCCAATGCACAGCCACCGCACAGGAGGAACCGGATGAAGCTCTCCGCCCGCGCACGCTACGCTGTCCGCCTGCTGCTTGTCCTTGCGGAACACGCTGAGCATACAGACATCGTAAACACCACCACCCTCTCGGCGCACACCGGCGTTTCCGTGCAGTTCATCGAGCAGATCATCCGTCCCCTCAAGCAGGAAGGCATGGTAGTCAGCACGCGCGGCGTCATGGGCGGGCACGCGCTGGGCAGAGATGCCGCCTCCATCACGCTGGGCGATGTGGTCCGGGCCATAGAAGGCCCCATAGACCTCATCCCCTGCTGCGACGAGTCCGTTGCCGAAGAATGCCCCCGCCACGAAAACTGTCCCACCCGCCCCGCATGGCTGCACATCTCCCGCGTTCTGGAACGCGAGATGGACGCCATAACCCTTGCAGACCTGCTCACCAGCCCGGCCTCCCTGCCGGACCGCCATGCCGCGCCGCCCATGGGCCGTGCCCGCAGTGCGTCCCGGCACCTTTCGCTGGTCCCCAGATACGACTAATCTTCGCAGGACAACAGCCTTACCGTCCCGCGCGGAACGCAGAAGCCCCCGCCAATGTCCTGCGACGTTGGCGGGGGCTTTGTTTCTATGAATCAATGATCGGCCCGCGTATCAGCCTTGATGCGTCTTTCTCCCAAGGCCGCTTCAGAAGGGACCCTGCCTGCCGCACGAACGGTTCATGCCTGAACGTCCGGGCGGTTCACCGTCCCCAGGGCGTTACTCTTTTTCTGCGGCCTAGATGGTTCCGGGTGAATCAGGAGCGTCAACCACAACCGGGGTATTACGCGCCTTGAACATAAACCACACAAAGCACGCCGCAGCCACGGCTATGCCTATGCCATAGCCCACAGATTCGCTCAGATGCAGCGGAAACTCCGGTGCCACGCACAGGTAGGTGGCGCACACGGCGGTCATGAACACGGCGGGAACAGTGGCAATCCAGTGCACCTTGCCGTGGCGCACCAGATACATGGCAGCTGCCCACAGCACAATGGTGGCAAGGGTCTGGTTGGAGAAGCCGAAGTAACGCCATATCACGCCGAACTCAGTCTTGGTGATCAGGAAGCCCACGGCAAACAGGGGCACGGCGATCATAAGACGCTTCACCACGTCGCGCTGAGCGATATTGGTGAAGTCCGCGATGATGAGACGTGCGGAACGGAACGCCGTATCACCGGAAGAGATAGGCAGGATGATAACACCGATAATGGCAAGGAAGCCGCCAATGGGGCCCATAAGGGTGGTGGCAACCTGATCGACCACGGCAGCAGGTCCGCCCTGTGCCAGCACAGCCTGCAACGCTTCGGGGGTCTGGTAGAAGGTCATGCCCAGCGTCGCCCACACCAGCGCGATAATGCCTTCACCGATCATGGCGCCGTAAAACACGGGGCGGCCGCACTTTTCATCGGGGATGCAGCGTGCCATCAGCGGCGACTGCGTGGCATGGAAGCCGGAAATGGCGCCGCAGGCAATGGTAATGAACATCAGGGGCCACAGGGGCAGCCCGGTGGGATGCACGTTGGCAAGTCCCACACCGTTGGGGAAGAAGGTGTAGCCGTCCACGATGAGCATAACAGAAAGCCCGCCTGCCATGATGAGCAGTGCCAGCGCAAACAGGGGGTACAGGCGGCCGATAATCTTGTCCACGGGCAGAATGGTGGCAAGGAAGTAGTAGGCGAAGATAATGCCCGTCCACAGCATTACGGCGGTGGCGTTATCAAGGTCAAAGCCGATCTTGTTGGCCAGCAGCTTTGCCGGTCCCAGCACAAAGACCACGCCCACCAGCAGCAGCAGAACAATGGAAAACACGTTCATAAACTGCTTGGCAAACTTGCCCAGGTTGTAGCCCACAGCGTCCGGAATGGACTTGCCGTCATAGCGCACCGAGAGCATGCCGGAAAAATAGTCATGCACGGCACCGGCAAAAATGCTGCCCAGTACTATCCACACCAGCGCGGCAGGGCCGTACAGCGCGCCCAGAATGGGGCCGAAAATGGGGCCAAGCCCGGCAATGTTCAGCAACTGGATAAGATAGATCTTCTTGGGATCCATCTTCACAAAGTCCACCCCGTCTTCCATACGGCAGGCGGGGGTGGCGCGGCAGTTGTCCACGCCGAAATTAGCTTCCACTATCTTGCCGTACACAAAGTACCCGGCAATAAGCATGGCGCATGCCAGAAAAAAGTAAAACATTCCTCACTCCTTGGACTGTAGTTGGTGCTTCGGGCCGTCGGCCCCCCAAACGGGCAGACGGCGGCCTCCGGCGGTTCCCCTGCAGCCCGAATTCAAGATACGACGTGGCAGGGCGTGCTGCGCGTGGAAAGGAACCGGCCGGTATCACGCTTTCCCCTTGTGGAGGTATTGCAGTCCTACACCTGTTTTCGGGGGGCAAACCGCATCGGGAGTGAAAAGACATTTTGGAAAGACGAAATGCACCCCTGCCGGAGTGAACCGCACGCCATAAGCCTCTACCGGCAGGCAGGTCAGTTGCCGGAACACACCGTTGTGCGGACAGGAGTATAATCAGGGATACAGCCCGAAGGCCGTTCAGGAAGGGAATGCCATGCAAAAAGACGCAGGGCAGATAGGCGGCGCCGCCCTTCTCAGCGGTCCGTTATGTCCACCCGCAATTCAATGCAGTGGGTAATGGTGCCGTCCTCCGCCCGGACAGGCGTGGTGGCAATTAGCCAGCGGGTGGCCGTACCATCAGGGTAGGTTCCGGTTTCTTCAAGCAGGCGGGCTTCTCCGTCTGCAAAAGTCAGTGCCACCGGGCAATCCCCGCCGGGCGCGGGGCGGTTGCACATGCGGCGGCACGAATCGCCGGGGCGGGTATGAAAAACCTCTGTAAAAGCCCTGTTGCAGCGGGCCACACGGAAAAACCGATCCTGCACACTCACAAATCCGGGCAGATTGTCAAACAACCGCTCCAGCATGTCGTTAGAGGTGCGCAGCATGCGCAGGCGCTCCGCCAGCGCCTCGCCGGAACGAACCAGTGCCACGGTCAGGCCGTCCAGTTCATCCTCCACGGGAATCTGCGTGGGCAGCGGTGCGCTGCCCAAATCCCGCGCGGTTTCCGTCAACGCTTCCAGCGGCTGCGATATGAGCGTCCGGCACAGATGGGTGAACACAAAATAATACAGCGGCATAAACAGTGCCGCACAGCATGCCATGATCCACAAAATATCTTCCGGTGTCAGCGGCGCGCTCAAGGCAAGCGCCAGCATCACGCCCAGCACCACCATGCCCGCCAGAGCAAACAGCACCGTGGCAATAACAGCCACCTTCGCCGCCAGCGCCATGCGTATTCCGCGAATAATTCCGAGCACGCACCCTCCCCTGTTGCAGCCGCACACAGGCGGCTTTCCGCAATTCCGTGCCCGGTAATCCGCACCGGGCCTTGCGTTCCCTATCACGGACTGCGCAAGTGCTCAACCGCTCACCTCCTCTACCGGCAAACCGACACCCCCTGCCGGAATGCATAAAAAAGCCCCCGCGGGCGGGGGCTTCCGGGAGCTATCCCTTCTTGGTAAAAAATTCCTTCTCCGCCCCGCACAGCGGGCACACCCAGCCTTCGGGCAGATCTTCAAAGGCCGTTTCCGGGGGAATATTGTTGTCGGGGTCGCCTTCCATAGGGTCATACACATAACCGCAGGGACATTCGTACTTCTGCATTCCTTCCTCCATGTTTTCCGGCAGTCGTCAGAGAACCGCTCCGTAAAGGGGGCTGTACGGCACCTTCCCGCCCCTCTTAGGTTCCCTGTGTTATTGTCTAGACGTGCGCAGCATGGGTGTCAACCGCGACCGGATATCCGAACCGCACGTGCTGCACGTACCGCACGAACGGGAAGAACCGCCTGCAGAAAAATCCTCGGCGGAGCACACAGTGCACCCGTCCTTTCCGCGTTGCGCCCCGCCCGCCGGCGCGGCATACCGGGGCGCGCTTCCAGCATCCACTCCGTCACGCCTGCCGCGCGGCACAGAAAGATCCTCGGCAACGGCAAGCCCCGCCATGCTGTCTCCCAGCTCCTCATCCGGCAGGGCATAGTCGTCCAGCCACACGGCATCGGGATTGCGCGGGCAGCCGAATATCCTTCCCGCATCCATGGGGTCGGGCGCGCGGTGCCGCCTGAACAGCACCCGGTCCTCTTCCACGCCCAGCACCTCTATCTTGCCCGTGGCGTGCGACATGCAGAACCGTGCCCGCTTGGCAGGTCCGGAGCAATGGCGCAGGGCTTCCTGCAAAATTTCGTATCCCTCTTCCACGGGCACGGTGAAATGCCTGTTCCCCATGGTGGGGCGGCAGACAAAAAGATAGTACGGCTGCACCCCTATCCGGGCCAGCCCGCTGAACAGCGCAGCCAGCGTGGCGGGGTCGTCGTTCACCCCGCGCAGCAACGGCGTCTGGTTGGTCAGAATCACACCCGCCCGCTGCAACAGGTGCACGGCCTTGCGCGAAAGGTCGGTAATCTCGTTGGGGTGATTAAAGTGGGTCTGGATGTATATCTTCCGGCGCGGCGTGCTGTACCGCGCCAGCATGTCCGACAGTCCGGGGTCGTGAATTATGCGTTGCGGGTCAAACACCGGCATGCGCGACCCTATTCGGATGAACTCCACATGCCCTATGCCCGCCAGCCCCCGGATAATCTCTTCCAGCGCAGCGGTGGAAAGCAGCAGCGGGTCACCGCCGGAAACAAGCACGTTGGTTATCTCATGGCTGTCCGCAATATACCGCAGCGCGGCAGGCACATCCACGCGCGCATGGTCGGAACCGTCCATGAAGATGCGCTTGCGGAAGCAGAAGCGGCACAGCCCGCCGCACACATCGTTGGCAAGCAGAATGGCGGTGTCGGGGTACTTGTGCTGCAACCCCGGCATGACCGTATGGTCACTCTCGCCGGAAGGATCCAGATTCCCCCAGTCGTGCGACTCGTCCTCATGGGGCACTATGATGCGGCGGACAGGATCATCCGGGTCGTCCCAGTCGATGAGCGAAAGATAATACTCGTTGGCGCGGAAGGGATAACGCGCGGTCACGCGTGCCGCAGCTTCCCTTTCGGCAAAAGAAAGCGGCAGGGACTTCAATGAATGAGTATAACGGGATATGGACATGGCGTTTTCCTCCTTCTTGCCGCCCCGCAGGGACACCGGCTGCACCGGATTCACCGGACGCGCCGGACACGGGACGGTTGACACGGTGCCGGGGCACCGCGCACATTCTCTCCTTTCCGGTCTTCAGCAACGAAGCAAGACCGGCAAGCCCTGATGGATGTCGAACAAACAGCCCTTGTCAGGCTGAAACAATCACTTCTTCAGACCGTTCAAAAAGAAAGAGAGGCACGGCGCGAAAACGTTCAGACAATGCTCTTCAGGGGCGTGCGCAAAAACATGCACGGGCATCTGAACATTTCGCTGCAACGCAGCCGTTTGCTTCGTAAACGGTCCCTTATGACCGGCAATGGTGTTTTCTCTGTTCCGGCGGGCAGAACCGCCCCGGCAAGCCATGAAGAGTCTGCGGGGTTCGGGGCGGAAGACATGTCGTATGCAAGCGCAATCTAATCAAACCGGACCGGCAGTTCCGTAAGATGAACCGGTCACTTGGCGGCGCTGCCGGGCTCCTGCCCGGTCACGTCCCGTCTGCATCCATGTGCAGACGGGACGGAACGCCTTCTCCGCCGGATATGGGGGGCGGAACAGCCGCAGAATAAGCGGCCTTCTCCACCGACTACACCGAAATACCTCAATGCGGAGGCAAAATCAAGGCGAAAAACCGGCATTCCCGTGGCACCTGCCACAGGCGTGGCACATGCCGTCCCTCATGGCGGCAAACATCCGGCAAGCATCCGGCAAGAATCCGGCAATCGACCGGCAATCTTCCCAGCGATTGCAATGATTGGGCAATGACCGGGCAAAGCCTTGGCAAGGCTCCGGCAATAATTGGCAACGGCTGGCAACGCTCCGGTTATCCGGTATCCGCAACGCGCTACCGCAGCGCGTCGAGCATCCCCGCCACCACGGGTGCCATGCGGGAGACAATAACCCGCACCCCGGCAGCGTTGGGGTGCATGCCGTCATCCAGATTCAGCGTGCGGTCCAGCGCAACCCCTTCCAGAAAGAACGGATACAGCGCCACGCCGTATTCCCGCGCAAGGTCGGGATACAGCGCGTCAAACCGCGCTGCGTAGTCCTCTCCCATGTTGCGCGGCGCATGCATGCCCGCCAGCAGCACGGTAACGCCGTGCGCGCGGCAGGATTCCAGGATGGCGGCAAGATTGGTCCGCGTCACATCGGGCGAAATGCCCTGCAAGGCGTCATTGGCACCCAGCTCCAGAATAAGAAGCTCCGGTGCAGACTCCAGCGCCCATGCTATGCGCGCCGCCCCCCCGGCCGAGGTATCGCCGGAAACGCCCGCGTTGGTCACGCGCACGTTGTAGCCCATGCCGAGCAACTCCCCTTCCAGCACGGCGGGAAAACTATGGGCGTTCGCCAGCCCGTAGCCCGCCGTCAGGCTGTCCCCGAAGGCCATGATATGCACAGGGGCTGAGGCGGCAGTGCCGGAATCCTCCACGCCATTGCCAGACGCGGGATATTGATTACTATACACAGGACGCGCGTCCGCACAGAGCAGAAACGCCACCAGCAGCACACTCGAAACAGCCGGGAGAAGAAAACGCATGCGCAACCCCATGATTGAACTTTCAGATATACACCTCAGTCTAGTGGGCGGCTCGGGCGAGGTCAACATCCTGCGCGGCGTGGACCTGCGTGTTGATGCCGGAGAAACCCTTGCCATTGTCGGCCCTTCCGGCTCCGGCAAGACCACCACCCTCATGATCATGGCAGGGCTGGAACGCCCCACATCAGGTGCCGTGCGCGTTGCGGGCAACGATCTGGGCGGCATGAACGAAGACGCCCTCGCCCGCTTCCGACGCACACACATGGGCATCGTGTTCCAGTCGTTCCACCTTGTGCCCACCATGACCGCGCTGGAAAACACGGCCCTGCCGCTGGAATTTGCCCACATCCCCCACGCCCGCGCCCGCGCGGCAGAGGCGCTTGCCGCCGTGGGACTTGCAGACAGGGCGCACCATTACCCCGCACAGCTTTCCGGCGGCGAACAGCAGCGCACCGCCCTTGCCCGCGCCTTTGCGGCAGACCCCAAGGTCATTCTCGCGGACGAACCCACGGGCAACCTCGATACGGAAACAGGCGAACGCATCATCGATCATCTGTTTGCCATGCAGCGGCAGCACGGCACCACGCTGGTGCTCATCACCCACGACAGGGGACTTGCCGCCCGCTGCCACAGGCAGGTGCGCATGGCGGACGGGCGTATTGCGGGGGCAGCGCAACCCGGCCTTACCGGACAGGCAGAACAGGCAGAACAGGCCAACAAAAACGAACAGGCCGGGCATTCCGGACATGACGAACAACAGGCCGCCCAAACCACCGGACAACCCAAAGGAACACGCCCATGACCCTGCGCGATGCCCTGCTCGCCCTCAGGCTGGCACTGCGCGAACTGCGGTCCGGCAAGCGGCGGTTCACCGTCTTTCTCAGCTGCCTTGTCCTCGGCGTGTTCGCCATTGCCGCCGTGGGATCGGTTTCAGAATCGGCCCGTTCCGCCATCAGCCGCGACGCCCGCATCCTGCTGGGCGGCGACGCCTCCGTGCAGCTTGCCGACCCGTTCCCCGAACCGGATGAACTGGCATGGCTGAACGCGCGCGGCACCGTGAGCCACTCCATTTCCCTGCGCGGCATGGCCCGCACGGCACAGGGCGATTCCGCCCTTGTGGCGGTCAAGGGCGTGGATAACGCTTACCCCCTGTACGGCTCGGCAACCCTTGCTCCCTCCATTCCCCTTGCGGATGCCCTCGGCATGCAGACGGCAGGCGACTCTGCGCCCCTGCACGGCGTTGCCGTGGATGCGCTGCTGCTGGAAAGGCTCGGTATCCGCGTAGGCGAAACCATTACCGTGGGCGACCGCGCGTTCCGCATAACCGCCATACTTGAAAAAGAACCGGACAGGGCGTTTCAGGGCATCACCTTCGGCCCCCGCGTGCTCATGTCCATGGAAGGACTCAGGCAGACAGGGCTGCTGCTTCCGGGCAGCCTGCTGAACAGCCACCTGCGCGTGCGTCTGCACACACAGGGTGGCACCGCCGCGCCGGAAGCGCAGGTCACAGCCTTTGCGGAAGAGGCCCGCCGGACCTTCCCCGACACGGGCTGGCGCATAGAACCCTTTTCCCGTGCCGCACCGCGCATCCGCAATATTCTGGACCGCATGGATACCGACCTCATGCTCATCGGCCTCGGCGCACTGCTGGTGGGCGGTCTGGGTATTGCAGAAGCCGTGCGCGGCTACCTCGCCACCCGCATCCAGAATATCGCCATGCTCAAATGCGTGGGCGGCGGGGTCGCCACCGTGCTCTGGACCTATCTGCTCCAGATACTGCTCATAGGCGGCATGGGCATCTTCGCGGGCTGCGCGCTGGGTGCGCTGGTGCCCTACCTTGCCCGCGAAACGCTGGGCCACCTGCTGCCCGTCGCCATGGATGCCTCGCTGCACTGGCAGCCCCTGCTCCGGGCCGCCCTGCTGGGGCTTGCCATCATTGTGGCATTTTCCCTGCGCCCCCTGCTGCTGGCGGGCGCCGTGCCCCCAGCCGTGCTGTTCCGGGGCTATGTGGCCACGCAGCGCACCCGGCTGTCCGGCAGCGGCAGACTGCTGGTGGGAACGGCCTTTGCCGTGCTGGCGGGGCTGGTCTACCTGCTCACTCCGGACAAACGCATGGTGCTGGGCTTCGGTGCTGTGGTCATCGGCTGCCTTGCGGTCTTCCGCTTCGTGGCATGGGCCATGCGGGCGGCTTCGCGCCGCGCGCCGCAGACCGGGCATCCCAGCCTGCGCCTCGGTATCTCCTCCATCCACCGTCCGGGCGCGCCCACCACGCATCTGGTCTTTGCCCTCGGCCTGGGCCTCACCGCGCTGGTCGCCATCGCGCAGATCGAACAGAATCTCACCAAGGCGCTGGAACGCGACCTCTCGCGCGATGCCCCCGCCTTCTTCTTCATCAACATCCTGCCGGATCAGCTCGCCACCATGGACGAGCTTGCCGCCACCCCCGGCGTGACCCGCGTGGAACAGGGGCCCATGGTCCGCGGACGCATCATGCGCATTGCCGGTGTTCCCGTGGAAGAGGCGGTCATCACTCCGGACGTGCAGTGGGCCGTGCGCGGCGACAGGGGCCTCAGCCACGCCGCAGCCATGCCGGACGATGCGGAACTGGTGTCGGGCGCATGGTGGCCTGAAGACTATGCAGGCCCGCCCCTCATCTCCCTTACGGACGATCTGGCCAAAGGCTTCGGCGTCACCGTCGGCGATACGCTCACCTTCAACATCCTCGGGCGCGAGGTCACAGCCCCCATCGCCAACATCCGCAAGGTGGACTGGATGACCTTCCAGCTGCAGTTCGCGGTCCTCTTCGCCCCCGGCCTGCTGGACAACGCTCCGGTGACATGGGTGGCCACCGTATACGGCAACGGCCAGCAGGTGGATTCCCTGTACCGCACGGTCACCAACGCCCACCCCAACATCACAGCCCTGAGCATGCGCGAGATATTGCAGGACGTGCGCAACATCATGCACCACATGGGCACGGTGTTCCGGGCCATGGCCGCCGTCATGCTGTTCACGGGCCTGCTGGTACTTGCCGGGGCCGTGCTGGCAGACCGGCACAGGCGCATCTATGATGCCGTGATCTACAAAGTGTGCGGTGCCACCCGGCGCGACATCCTTCTGGCTCTGGTCACCGAGTTTTCCCTCACCGGCATGGTCACGGGCCTTTTCAGTGCGCTCACCGGCACGGCTGCCGCATGGGCCGCCGTCACCGGCCTCATGCACCTGAACTTCACCGTGCAGCCCGTTGCCATGGTCGCCACCATCGCGGCGGGGGCGGGCATATCCCTGCTTATCGGCCTTGCAGGCACGGCGCGGGCCCTTAACAAAAAACCTGCACCTTACCTGCGTAACGAATAACCCCCGCAACACACCGGATACTCCCCAAAAAAAAGTTCAGGCCCCCGCGCATGGTATACGCGGGGGCCTGAACTTCTCGCAATTAAGCTTATACGCTCCGCTAAGCTTACATGCTCCGCTGGGCTTGCACAGTCTGGCGGGCTTGCCCGGCATATCCGAATGCCCCGATCAGTCTGACTTTCCTGACTTTCCAGATTTTTCCGGCTTGCCTGCCTTTCCCGGCTTGCCTGCGGCCTCAGGCTTGCCGCCCCTGCCATCCTCTTCTGCGGCAGCCGGGGAACTCTCCATACCGGTCATACCGGCCTTGTCATTTTTTCCGGGCTTTCCGGGCTTGTCGGGCTTACCGCGCTTGTCTCCCTTATCGGGCGCGTCAGACTTTCCCTTTCCGCCCTTGCCAAGTACAGAAGGCGGCACCCCAAGTTCGTTGCAGATAGCCCCCCAGCCCTTGCCGGAAGCCCTCATGGAACGCACCCTTTCCTGCGGCACGCCTGCGGCATGGGCAATGGAAGCGATACGGGCTTCGTGCAGACGGGCGTTGGAGCTGCGCACATCACGTTCCGCGTTCCGCCACGCCTCCTCGGCTCTGCGCACCTCCCCCTCAGGGCTGCCCACCCTTTTGGCCCGGTCATACACCTCGCGCGCCCGCTCGGCCCGGCCTAACGCCTCATCCACCGAATCCAGCACCGAATCAACCGCTGCCACCGGGTCCTGCCCCGCCTGGCCGCCCTGTCCCGTCTGGGCCACGCCCATTCCCGGCATGAGCAGAAAAGCCAGAATCACCGCACGCAACGCCCACTCCCGTACCGTACGCACGTCCGTCACGGCTGCCGACACACACCCTTCCCGTAGCATACTGCAACTCCTCGCAAACGTTTCAAAACCATCCCAAGACCGGGTGCATCCGCAGCACTGCTGCAGCCCGTCCCCGCAATGCCTGTGGTACCGGAACACTGCAACACTACGGCTCCATGGGCAATGATATCAACCTGCAACCCCTTACAGGTCCACCAGTTCCACATCCGTCTCGGCTATGGGCATGCCGAGGAACAGACTGCCGGTGCGTGCAAACCGGGGCACATCGTCCGTGGTAAGAAAACGGGTGGTGCCGCATCCCGCTTCCGTACGCAGCAGGCCACGCGCGGCAAGCTCAGCCTGCACTGCGCTGGCAGTGGTCTCCGCAGAATCCACTATGGCCACATCAGGGCCTATGACGTTGCGTATGGCCGATGCAAGCAGCGGAAAATGCGTGCACCCCAGCACAAGGCAGTCCGGCTCATCCGCCAGAAACGGCTGCAACGGCTGCAACGGCTGGACCCGGGAAACTGTGGAATCTTCCGGATTCTGGCAGGACTGCGGATTAAGCCGGAACAGCGGAGCCAGATACCGCGCCGCCACGCCTTCCACCAGTTCACCGTCCACCCAGCCTTCCTCCGCAAGTGCCACAAACAGCGGGCACGGCCTGCCTATTACCCGCGCCTGCGGGCGTATGGCATGAATGGCCCGCTGGTAGGCGTTCCCCCGGATGGTAGACTCCGTCGCGATAACCGCAATGGTTCCCGTGCGGGAAGCCGCACAGCTCGCCTGCGCCCCCGGCTCCACCACACCGACCACGGGAATGCCGGGATACGCCTCGCGCAAAGCCTCCAGTGCCACGGAACTGGCGGTATTGCAGGCTACCACCAGCAATTTCACCCCACGTTCCACCAACCTGCCGGAAGCCTGCACCGCATAGCGGGTAACCGTTTCCGGACTCTTGGTTCCGTAGGGCAACCGGGCCGTATCCCCCAGATACAATATATCTTCGCAGGGCAGGCAGGTACGCAGTGCCTTGAGCACGGTCAGCCCCCCCACGCCCGAATCGAACATGCCTATGGGCAATGTCTTGGTCATAACTGCTCCATCTCTCTTCTCCGGCTGCACATGCCGCCGTGCGGGGCACAGCAACACGACCGCCGGAAAAATGCAAGCGCACAGCCCCTGACCATCTTTAATGCCTAAAAATCTCCGGTCATCTTCCATATTTGTAATGGCACACAGTCACAATCCATGCTATTCTGCCCGGAAAGCATGTCAAATTCATGCTACCGTGTCCGATTCTAATTGCCTTATAAATTCAGTTGTCCCTATAAGCCATCTTTCCGGTTATGCCGATACGGAAGAAAAGATACAGAGTAACATGGGGGCAACCGCCTCCCGGCGCATTTGAACAACAGGCAAGCCTGCACTGCAGCTGAATCTGAGGGGCAAATCAGCGCATAGGCGTTTTGGAAAACATTCATCACTTTTTATCATATGTATGATTATGTTCCGGAGGTTTTATGAAATTCGGTTTGCGGGAACGAGTACTTATACCAGTCTTAACACTCATTGTTCTTGGCATGGGTTTTTCTTCCCTCTTATCCTATCGTCTTTCCAAATCGGCCGTTGAAGAGGCCATGAACGGGCAGGCTGCACAGTCTGCAGAATCGCTTGCCCGCCAGACAACAGCATGGGTCGACGACATCCAGAACTCCCTTGCATGGGAAGCCCACTGGGACGTGTACACCCGGGTCATGGACAACGGCGGCATCTATCAGCACGAGGTCACCGCCGCCAACGAACAGCTCGCCCTGTTCGCCAAGCACTCCAAGTTTGTTTCCGCCATCAAGTTCACCAATGCCGAAGGCACGGTCATCGCCAGCTCCACACCCAGCGAGATAGGCACCCTCAATGTGGGCAACCGTGACTATTTCGCCAAAGCCATGCGCGGCGAACCGGCGGTTTCCGATGCCATCCTCAGCCGCGCCACCGGCAAGCCCGTTGTGGTCATGGCCGTTCCTGCCAAGACCAACAACAGGATAACCGGCATATTCTACGGCACGGTGGAACTGGCAGACTTTACAGGGCTGGTGGTAGACCCTGTCCGGCTGGGCAACACCGGCTATGCCTTCATCATTGCCCGGTCCGGTCAGGTGGCAGCCCACCCCGAAAAAGACATTATCCTCAAGCTGGATATCACCGAACAGGACTGGGGCAAGGCCATTGTCTCCCAGAAGAACGGCATGATTGAATACGTCTTTGAAGGTGCGGACAAAATGGTCACCTTCCGCGAAGAACCCCGCACGGGCTGGATAATCGGCGTGGGAGCCATGAGTTCAGACATCTACGCCGCCGCCCTTCAGGTACGCAACACCAGCCTGTACATCACGGCGGGCGTCATTCTCATCGTGGGGCTGGTCACCTTCCTCATCGTGCGCAGCATCATCGCCGCCATACGGCGCAGCGTGCTCTTTGCAGATGCCGTTGCCGGAGGCGATCTCAGCGGAACGCTCACCCTTGCGCGGAATGACGAACTGGGCACCCTCGCCAACGCACTGCGCACCATGGTGGAAAAGCTCAAGGAAATGATCGGCATGGCCGAACGCAAGACCGCAGAGGCAGAGGAAGAATCCTCCCGCGCCCGCGAAGCCATGGGGCAGGCGGAAGAAGCACGCCTGAAGGCGGAAAGCGCCAAGCGGGAAGGCATGTTGCAGGCAGCGGCTCAGCTTGAATCCATTGTGGAACGCATCCACGCCTCCTCCGGCCTTCTCACGCAGCAGATCGGCGAAGCCCTGCAAGGTTCCGAACGCCAGCGTGAGCGCACGGCAGAATCAGCCACCGCCATGGAAGAAATGAACGCAACCGTCATGGAAGTGGCCCGCAACGCCTCTGAAGCTGCGGAACACTCGGAAGATGCCCGGCGCAAAGCAACCGAAGGCTCCGGCGTGGTAGATTCCGTGGTCAGTGCCATCTCCGACGTGAACACCAAGTCCATGTCGCTGCGCGAAAGTCTGGGAGAACTGGGCAAGCGCGCAGAGGGCATCGGCTCGGTCATGGGCGTCATTTCGGACATTGCGGACCAGACCAACCTTCTGGCACTGAACGCGGCCATAGAAGCCGCCCGCGCGGGCGAAGCCGGACGCGGATTCGCCGTGGTTGCCGACGAGGTACGCAAGCTGGCGGAAAAGACCATGCAGGCCACCAAAGAAGTGCACACCGCCATTCAGGCTATTCAGCAGGCCTCGCGCGAGAACATCAAGGGCATGGAAGAAGCCTCTGTCTCCGTGGATAAGTCCACGGAACTTGCCACCGTGGCAGGCGACTCGCTCAAGGCCATTGTGGATATCGTGCAGGCCAATGCCGATCAGGTCCGCGCCATTGCCACCGCCAGCGAAGAACAGTCCGCCGCCTCGGAAGAAATAAGCCGCGGCGCGGAAGAGGTGAACATGATTGCGCTGGAAACCTCTGAAATAATGACCCGTTCATCACAGGCTGTAGACGAGCTGGCCGAGATGGCGCAGGAGCTGCAAGGCCTTATTGAGGACCTGAAAACGGCCTGATCCGGTCACGCAAGATTGTACCCAAGATAAAAGCTCCCGGAACCGACTGCGGTTCCGGGAGCTTCGTTTTGCGAATAAACCTCCGCTCCGTCACGTCCCGTCCTGCGCCCTCAGGAGAACGGCGGACGCCCCTTGCCGCCGGCACTCCAGCCCGGAGCCGAATACGCACTCGGATTCTTCCTGTTCCCGGCTTACGGTCAAAAAAATCCCTTTCTGCGGACCACTCAGGAAGAACTGTCCACCAGCTTGCCCGCATCCGTGACAAGATAGTCCAGAATAAGCTGCTCAAGGGTGCGCGATTCGGTGGTACGCGCACGGGTGGCAGCGGCTGTGTCCAGAATGGATGCCTGCGAGGCAAGGGCGGAAGCCTGCGAGGCAAACCCGGTGGCACGGCTGGAAAGCATGGATTCTATGCCGGATACATACGAAGAAAGTGATGAAAGCCTTGTAGCGGCTGTGGAGGCGGCAGACGCGTCAGCCAGATCGGTGGCTCCCACCATGGTCAGGCCGTTCACGCCGCTCAGGCTGCCAAAGCTGCGGTCGGCAATGAACGACATGTCATGCAGGCTCATATCAAACCCGCCGGTACCTGCCTGAATGTGTACCTTGCCCGTGGTTCCCGGTGCGCCCGCCGTTCCGGTCAGGGTAATGCGTTCGTCCGCCGCCCAGCCGTCGCTGTCAAACAGCTTCATGCCGTTGTAGGATGCGGAGGCGATAGCGCCGTCTATCACCTTGACCAGATCATTATATTCCGCCCGTCCGGCCGTGGTGCTTATGCTGCCATCGGCAACCCCTTCCGCAATGGCCTTCATCCGGTCCAGCGACTCACGCATGCTGGTCACGCCGGAAGCCGCCATAAGCGACACAGAAGCCGCCTCGGACACATTGCGCGAGGCCTGCCGCAGCATGCCCGCATCGCTCCGGATACGCCCCGTCAGGGCAGCCGCCGTGGGGTCCGTAAGACGTCTGGCCCCGGTGCTCTTGAGCAGCAGGCTGCGCAGGTCCGCCCCGCCGCCGGAGAGCAGTGTCTTGGCCAAGGTATCCTGCTGCAGCAACTGCATGGTCAGGCTGAGGATGAGCGCGCTGTTGTCGGTGGTCATGGCAGTCTCCTCCCGCATACGCCACAATGCACGGTATAATCCTGATAAGGCATATCGGAGCTTTGCCGCAGAACTTTAGTACCCATGCGAAAAATCTGTCCGCGCCGCCCGCCCTATCATGCGGAGCAATGCTGCCAGGGGTCCCCTTCAGCACCGGCCCGCAATCATCTGGGGGCAAGGATAAAATTTTATCACACGGTATCAGCATGTTGCAAATAAGCATGCGGCTTCACGCCATGCCCTCGTTCACCCGCAGCAGTTGCAACCTTGAACACGCGGCGAGGTTCTGCTAACTTGCCGATTGTCGCAACGTACTCTTCAGGTGGCCCGCACGGGCCGGTACAGGGAATCCGGTGGAAAACCGGAGCGGTCCCGCCGCTGTAATCCCGCACGCCTCCGGGCGGCACATGGGAAAGCCAGAATACCTGCCTGAAGCGATTTCAGAACGCGCAACGGCACGAGGATGCCCGAACGCGGTCTTGAACTCTCTTTTCCAACGCACGCCGGTGCTGTGCGGGGGTTCCGCCGCCCGCACGAACAGCCTCCCGGCAAAATGACAACACACGCCCGCCGCCCGACGGTGCAGGTGCCTTTTTTGCGTGCAGTTTCGCCCTTAACGCCGGGGTGTTGTGCTGTGCGCTGCAAAGCACGCCGTGTGTTGCCGGAGACAGAATGCCCAATCAGATTCTCAAACGTGACGGCCGAATCGAAACATGGTCTCTGGACCGCATTGCCAACGCCATATTCAAGGCACTGAAAGGCAGCGGCATAAAAGACCCCCTGCTCTCCAAACGCCTTGCCGGCAAGGTGGAGAAAAAGCTGGAGGGACTGGACATGCCCGAGCAGGAGCATGTGCAGGACATGGTGCAGCAGGTGCTCATGGAAGCACGGCTCTACACCGTGGCGGAACGCTACATCATCTACCGCGAAAAACGGCGCGAAATGCGCAGCCAGAATCAGGCGTATCTGGACATTTCCAAGATGATTGAAAGCTATCTGGACCGCAGCGACTGGCGCGTGCAGGAAAACTCCAACATGGGCCACTCGTTTCAGGGCCTCATTCTGCACATGGCGGGCACGGTTCAGGCGCGCTACGTGCTGGAGAAATACCCCGAAGAAATCCGCCTTGCGCATAACCACGGCTATTTTCACCTTCACGACCTTTCCTTCGGCCTTGCGGGTTACTGCTCCGGCTGGAGCCTGCGCGACCTTTTGCTGGAAGGCTTCAATCTGGAAGGACGCAGCTGCTCGGCCCCGGCCAAGCACTTCGACTCCGCCTGCGGGCAGATAGTCAATTTTCTCGGCACGCTGCAAAATGAATGGGCAGGCGCACAGGCGTTCAACAATGTAGACACCTACCTTGCCCCCTTCATCCGCAACGACGGCCTGAGCTACAAGCAGGTGCGCCAGCAGTTGCAGAAGATGGTGTTCAACCTGAACACCACCTCCCGGTGGGGCGGACAGAGCCCGTTCACCAACTTTACCTTCGATATGGTTCCGCCCGCGCACATCGCCAAGGAACCCGTCATCATCGGCGGCGTGTATCAAGATACCACCTACGGCGACTACGCCGAGGAAATGGAAATGATCAACCGCGCCTTCCTTGAAGTCATGCTGGAAGGCGATGCAGACGGGCGCATCTTCTCCTTCCCCATTCCCACGTACAACGTGACCAAGGACTTTGCGTGGGATTCAGAAGCAGGCAGGCTGCTGCTGCGGCTCACCGCCAAGTACGGGGTGCCCTACTTCCAGAACTTCATCAATTCCGACCTTAACCCGGAAGACGTGCGCTCCATGTGCTGCCGTCTGCAGATGGACCTGCGCGAAATCCGCAAAAAGACAGGCGGCCTGTTCGGCGCGGGCGACCTTACCGGTTCCATAGGCGTGGTAACGCTTAACCTGCCCAAGCTTGCCTACCTTGCGCACAACGAGGAAGACTTCCTCGACCTCATCACCGAATACGCGGAACTCGCCAAGGACTCGCTGGAATTCAAACGCAAGCTGTGCGAACAGAATCTGGAATCGGGCATGTTCCCCTACAGCCGCCGCTACCTGAAGAACGGCTACAACGGCCACTTCTCCACCATCGGCGTCATCGGCGGGCATGAGGCCTGCCTGAACATGCTGGGCAAGGGCATAGAAACCGAAGGCGGCCTGCGCCTCATGCGCCGGGTGCTCAACCACCTGCGCAGCCTCACCCTCACCTTTCAGGAAGAGACAGGCCACCTGTACAACCTTGAGGCAACCCCCGGCGAAGGCACCTGCTACCGTCTCGCCAAGATTGACAAGGACCTGTACGAAGACATCAAAACCTCCGGCGATGCCGTGCCCTACTACACCAACTCCACCCTGCTGCCCGTGGGCATAACCGGCGACGTGTTCTACGCGCTGGAACACCAGAACGAGCTGCAGACCCTGTACAACGGCGGCACGGTTTTCCACACCTTCCTCGGCGAATCGGTACCCGATGAAGACAGCGTGAAAAACTACCTGCTCAAGGCCATGAGCCAGACCAAGATGCCGTACATCTCGGTCACGCCAACCTTCTCCATCTGCCGCAGCCATGGCTATCTGCACGGCGAACACTTCAACTGCCCCACCTGCGGCAGCGAAGCGGAAGTGTATACCCGTGTGGTGGGCTACTACCGCCCCGTAAGCCGCTGGAACAAGGGCAAACAGGAAGAATACCGCGAACGGCAGGAATACGGCATGTCCGCCCTGTGCGGCTGCGACTAACGCAGGCCTGCCTCCGTCACATGCACTCTCTAAAGGGCGGCCTCCGGGCCGTCCTTTTCGTTCTATGGCACAGGGTCGTTGTATGCCGGAATATAGGACTAAGAACGGCATGGCGGATGCGCAGGCTATCATTGACTCATTCCCCTGCGTCCGCCACAAAGGATACTAGAAGACCCCGGCAGGCTGAACGCATCACAGCAACCCGGCACATTGCCTTTTCAACGCCAGATTACGGATAGAGAAACAAAGGACGTAGCCATATGAAACTGTTCACCACATGCGTCATGGCCTGCCTGCTGCTGTTTGCGCCGCATGCTGCCACGGCGGAGTACAGGGATATTCTGCAAGAATGGGGCGCGGTTCAGGTACCGGAAAAGCCCCCTGTTCAGGCGGTCTCCGTGGACCACTCCACCACTGCCCTGCTCATTCTGGACATTGAGGAACTCACCTGCAATGAAGAACGCCGCCCGCGCTGTCTGGAAACCGTGCCCCGCATAGAGGCACTCATGCGCAAGGCCCGCAACGCAGGCATGCCTGTCATTTACAGCCTCACCACGCGGGGAACGCGGGAGAGCATTCTCCCGCCTGTTACGCCCCGCCAGATAGACCCGGTGGTGCAGTCCAGCGTGGACAAATTCTTCAATACGCCGCTTGCGGCCATTCTTGATGACATGCGCATAAAGGCCGTCATCGTCACAGGCACTGCCGCCCACGGCGCAGTGCTGCATACGGCCACAGGGGCGGCCCAGCGCGGCCTGCAGGTCATTCTGCCCGTAGACGCACTTTCCGCCTCATCGCTGTACATAGAACAGGCGGCGGTGTGGCTGCTGCATACCGGCCCCGCCACCAGCCAGCGGCTCATTCTCACCCGCACGGCGGACATCAGCGTCCAGTAGCTTTTTTTCGGTTTTTTACGCCTCGTCGAAAGTTCGCTATTGACAGCGAGGGGCCGTAACGATAAACAAGCCTTCCTTCATGGACGGTTAGCTCAGCTGGTAGAGCATCGCCTTCACACGGCGGGGGCCACAGGTTCAAGTCCTGTACCGTCTACCACATGCGGAGCGGTAGTTAAGTCGGTTATAACGCCGGCCTGTCACGCCGGAGGCCGCGGGTTCGAGTCCCGTCCGCTCCGCCATGAAAGCAAAAGAAGCCCTTGCACAACGCAGGGGCTTTTTGCATTGGCGGCCTCCCGTTCCGATCTGCCGCCGCGGGTTCGAGTCCCGTCCGCTCCGCCATGAAAGCAAAGAAGCCCTTGCACAACGCAGGGGCTTTTTGCATTTCACCACCGCTACAGGGGCCAGAACCAGACAAGCAGCGGCAGGCTTACTGCAAGAACAATAAGGTCTGTGGGCAGGCCCATGCGCCAGTAATCTCCGAAGCGGAATCCGCCCGGGCCGAGAATGAGCGTATTGTTCTGGTGCCCTATGGGCGTGAGAAAGGCGCAGGATGCGCTTATGGCAACGGCCATGAGAAAGGTATCCGGGTTTGCCTCCAGTTGCACTGCGGCACCCAGCCCTATAGGTGCCATCACGGCAGCCGTGGCGGCGTTGTTCATCAGGTCCGTCAAAACCATGGTGGTGACCATAATCACAGCCAGCCCCACCATTGCATTGCCCTGCGCAACGGCATCCAGCAGAAACCGGGCAACAAGGTCTGCCGCTTCCGTACTCTGCATTGCCCCCGCCACGGGCAGCAGACTTGCCAGCAGCACCACCACGGGCCAATCCACCGATTCATAAGCCGACCGCAGCGGCACGGTGCGCAGCGCCATGGATGCCAGCACCCCTGCCGCAAAGGAAACAGCCGCAGGCAAAAGACCCAGCGCGGCAACTCCCACCGAAACCAGCATAATCCCCGTAGCCATTGCGGCCTTGCGCTTGTCCGGAATACGCAGGTCACGCTGCGCCAGAGGCACGCAGCCAGAGTGGTTTGCAAACTCCGCCAGATTCTCCGGTGCTCCCTGCAGCAGTAACACATCGCCCGGCTGTATGCGCAGTGAACGCAGCCGCGCCATGGAGTACCTGCCCTGCCGGGACACTGCCAGCAGATTGATGCTGAACCGGGTACGCAGCAGCAGATCGCTTGCCGAGCGGGAGGCAATCTCCGATGCGGGAAGCACCGCCATTTCCATAAGCACTGCCTCGCCACCGGCAGCAGTTTTTTCATGCTTCCTGACCGGTTTTTCGCCTGCCTTGGCAGCGGAGCCTCTTACCGGCATCACGGGACCGGACATGGCGTCCAACGCTATTCCCCGTGCCTTTTCCGGCAGTTCTGACAGAATCGAAATTTTCGGCAGGGACGCACTCTTTGACCTCTCCGCCCCTTCCGGCCCTTCCGGCCCTTCCGATTGTTCCGATTGTTCCGAACGTCTCGACCTTTCCGACAGACCCGCTGCATCTGGCAGACCGTCATCGGGCAGTTCCCCCTCCAGAGCAGGTTCACTGCCCCCGCTGCCTGCATCTTCCGGTACTGCAGCGTCCGCACTCTTTTCGCCTGCAGAAACGCGCTTGTCCTCTTCCAGCTTCAGGTCCAGTCTGGAGAGCACATCGGACAATGCCTCCACATCCGCCTCAAGCATCAGAATATCTCCAGCCCGCAGCACACGGCTGGGACGCGGCGCAATCATATGCACACCGTTGCGCACAAGGTCCACCACCTGCGCATCCCCCTCTTCCAGCACCGCCTCAATTTCGCGCAACCGCTTACCCGCCGTGGAACTTCCCTCGGGAATGCGCACCTCCGTTATATAGGCTCCGGTCTCAAAACCGCCCGTATCGGCGTGTTTGCGGTTCGGCACCAGCCTCCAGCCCGCCAGCGCGATAAAGGCAACCCCTACCACCGTAAGCGGCACACCCACATAGGCGAAGTCAAACATGGCGTATCCGCTCATACCCGCCTGATTCTCGCGGAAGCCGGAGATGATAAGGTTGGGCGGCGTGCCGATAAGCGTGGTGGTTCCGCCCAGAATAGACCCGAAGGCCAGAGGCATGAGCACCCTGCCCGGCGCAAGTCCCAGCCTGCCCGCCACCTGAATGGCCACGGGCATGAGCAGCGCAAGCGCGCCCACGTTGTTCATAAAGCCGGAAAGCACGGCGGCCAGAGCGGCCAGAGCGGCAATGCTCACTGTGGGCCCGGCATTGGCGGGCAGCACGTTGCGCGTAAGCACGTCCACCGCGCCGGAAAGCTGCAACCCCCGGCTGAGCACCAGCACGCAGGCTACCGTGACCACGGCAGGATGCCCGAAACCGCTGAAGGCGTTGCCCGGAGCAACCAGCCCAGCCAGCACGCAAGCCAGCAGGGAACCCACGGCCACCATATCGTGCCGCCATTTGCCCCACAAAAACATGGCGATAGTCGCCACAAGAATACCCATGATGATGAGCTGGTCCTGCGTCATGCCTTTCCTCCGCCCGGATGGGCAGGGCGCGGTGCCCTGCGCGGTTGAACGCCTGCGCACCACCTTGAGCGAGTCACCTGCCCGGAGTTACCGGGGTGTCCTGAACAAGGCGAAGCAGGAAGAGCATAACGCAGTTGCGGAAAAAAGCCTATCCGCCGGTGCGGATTGTTCCGCCGGATGCAGCGGGCGCGCTACCAGACGATGCCGCCTGCCCCGTGCTGCGCAAGCCATGCGTTAGCCCGCGCAAAATGCCCGCAGCCGAAGAAGCCGCGATGGGCGGAAAATGGTGAAGGATGCGCCGCCTCCAGCACCAGATGGCGGGCAGGGTCCACCAAGGCTGCCTTCTGGTGTGCGTGTGCGCCCCAGAGCATGAAAACCGCAGAGGCACAACGTTCGCTCACGGTGCGGATGATATCATCCGTCAGCTCGTCCCAGCCCAGCCGCGCGTGGGATGCTGGTCTGCCCGCATCCACGGTAAGGGTGGTGTTCAGCAGCAGCACGCCCTGCACCGCCCAGCGGGTAAGGTCCGGCGAATGCGCCCCCGGCACATGGTTTGTCCCGGCCCGGCCTGCCATATCTGCATGGCCGCCGTGGTCGCTGTGTCCGCCGCGTCCGTTCTCCCCTCCGGGCTGGGCGTCAATTTCCTTGAATATGTTGCGCAGCGAGGGCGGCATCCTGGCTCCCGCGGCAAGAGTCGCCTCCGGCACGGAAAACGCCAGCCCGTGCGCCTGTCCCGGACCATGGTAGGGGTCCTGCCCCACTATGACCACGCGCACCGCTGCCAGCGGTGTCAGATGCAGGGCATTGAACACCAGCGATTCCGGCGGATACACCGTACCCTGTTCCCGCCGCGCCGCCACGGCTTCCAGAACGGCCCTGTGCCGTCCCTGCCGCAGAAAGGGCACAGCCGCCAGCCAGTCCTCCGGTATGGCGGAACCGGCAACCACGCCCTGCCCTGCCAGTCCTGCGTCACCAGCGCTGCTTACGGCAACATCGCCACTATCACCCCGTTCACCCCGTTCACCTGTCGGGCGCGCCCCGCCGTAACGGCCAGCCCTCGGCATCAGGCGTTCTCCCTCACCCACGCCCCAAGGCGGCTAAAGCACTCCGCAAGTTCCTCCTGCTCTCCCCCGAAAGAAAGCCGCAGATGCCCCTCACCCTCCGGTCCGAACGAACCGCCCGGAATGGTAATCACGCGGGCCTCTTCCAGAATCCTGCGGGCCACCTCAGGTGAGGCCGCATGGCTGAAACGGTACCGCGCCATCACATAAAACGCCCCGCGCGGAATCACATACGAAAAATGATCGGCCATGCCGTCCAGTGCCGCGCAGGTCTGGGCACGCCGCAGGCACAGGGCGCTGCGCATGGCATCCACGCAATCCTGCGGTCCGGTAAGCGCGGCAAGGGCGGCATACTGCGAAACCGTGGGCGCGCATATGGCAGCGGCATCGTGCACCTTGAGCAGTTCGTCCATCCAGCGTTTGTCCGCCGCCACATAGCCCACGCGCCAGCCCGTGAGTGCGTATTTCTTGGAAAAGGAGTTTATACAGATAACATGGTCGCGCATCTCCGGCAGGCTTGCCGGACTGAACGGCATGGGGGCAGGGTTTCCCGCCGCATCGTAAACCATGAAGTCGTATGTTTCATCCGATATGATCACAAAATCCTGTTCCAGCGCCAGCGCGCACAGGGCGCGCACATCCGCCTCATCATACACGGTCCCTGTGGGGTTGCCGGGATTGCACAGAATAACGGCGCGGGTGCGGTCCGTCACGGCGGCGCGTATGGCTTCCACGTCCAGCCCCCAATCTGCGGGACGCAGGGGAACATACACGGGCACCCCTTCCGCCATAAGCACCTGCTCGGCGTGCGAGGCGTAGCCGGGAGAGGGAACAATCACCTCGTCCCCGCGGTCCACCACCGTGAGCATGGTCATGAGCAGCGCCTCCATGGCACCCACGGTCACGCCCACCTCGGTGCCGGGGTCCACGACAAAGCCTTTTTCCTCTGCCAGCCGCCCGGCAATAACCTCGCGCAGCACGGGCATCCCCGGTTGCAGCGAATACTTGCCTATGCCCGGTTCATCGCGCAGGGCGCGGGAAACGGCTTCGGCTATATGCGGCGGCGTGGGAAACGAGGGAACCCCCTGCCCCAACGAGACGCATCCGCCGATTCTGGCGGCGAGCATGGGCATGAGCTTGGTGGCGGAAATGCGGATATTCTGCACGCGGCGGCTGATTTTGTGTACTCTGGCCATGGAAAGGTCTCCTCGGAGGTAGCATAGAGGCATGAGGGTCGGACGAACTAGCAGAGGCATCGGAACCGCAAAGAAAGCTCCCCGGTCTGCCGTGGCGGCGACCCTACACCCGTGCCCTTCGCCTTGCAACCGTCGGCAGTCGGTGTCGCGGTTCCACATCTCGGCGCGCAGCACCCTTGCCGCACATCTGGACACCACCAACCACATCCGCACGCACATCGGCATTCTGCCGCACCATGAAGGGGAAGCCTCCGTAGCACCGCCAAGGTTCTCGGATATCCGCCTCACGGCAGAAAACCGCCGGGGCGCGCTGGAACTGCACAGCGCCATCGTCAGCATCTCGCCTGAACCGGAACAGGGCGCTGCCGCCTGCGCCCGTCACGCCTCCTCAGTAACTGTTGCCGCGCCCCCGGCCGCGCAGCGGGTTACGCACCTGGTTGCGCAGCGGGTTACGCCCCGGGTTACACGAAGACGCATGCTGCCCGCCATAACGGCCTTTCCGGCAATCTGCACCGCCACGGGCATGCCGCCAAACCGGTACACCGTCACCTCCACCAGCCCCGGCCTGCCCATGGCATACCCCTGCCGCGCGGTAAAGCTGATCGTATCATCGCCCACCGCGCCATCGTCCGGCCCCCTGCGGGCGTCAAAAACCCCGTGCGCAGCCAGATAGATTCCGGCCGGGCCGCTTGCCGTTCCCGTCACAGGGTCTTCGTCAATACCTTCCGCCGGACAGAACATCCGCCCGTCTATGAGAAAGCCAGATCCCGCAGGGTCGGCACCGGACTCAGGCACGCCGTCCCGCAACGCCTTCCGTCCTCCGGCAAACACAAAGACATAAAGCATGGCACAGCTCAGACGCGGAGCCAGGGCGGCAAGGGCAGCAAAGTCCGGCCGCATGGAGTGCAGGCAGGCGGCTTCGCGCAGCGGAAGGATAACCACCTGTGATCCCGTGGAGACATACTGCACGGGCAGGTCATCGCGCAAATCGCCAAGGCGTATGCCCAGCGCGGCGGCAAGGGCGGCCCGGTCCGTCTCATCCAGCACCGTGCCTATCTGCGGTTCACCCAGTGTCATGGTTATTTCCGGCTCGCCGCGTCCGTCCGTGCCTATGAGCACGGGCAGGCGCCCTGCCCCCGTGTCCATGGCCACATTGGCCTCCCGCACGGAAAACAGCTTGGCAAGGGCATAGTGGGTGGCAATGGTGGCATGCCCGCACACGGGCACTTCCATGACAGGCGTGAAAAAGCGCACCAGCATGTCCGCCGCATCCGGTCCCACGCCGCCCCTTGCGCGTCCGGCATCTGTTATGGCGGCGACTATGCCTGCTGCTCCGCCCGCCTGCGGGCCACCGCGTGAGCCTCCCTGTGCGGGAGGCAGCACAAAGGCGGTTTCCGAAACATTCACATACGCCGCCACCGCCTGCATCTGCTCCGCAGAAAGCCCTTCTGCATCCAGAACCACTCCGGCGCGGTTGCCCCTGCCCACCTCTGTGGTAAAGGCGTCCACAAGCAGCACCGTCACCGTTACGGCGTCTTCCGCCGCCGGTTCAGAAGGTGACAAACCGGAATATACCGGAGCAGAAGCTATCGGAGCCTTCGTCATATGCCTCTCCTTGCGGCGCATTGCCTCACGCCGGAAAAAAGGCCGGCACCCATGCGGCACCGGCCCTGAACAATCAACTCCTGCCGGGAACTATCCCGCCAGCGAACGATACAATTCCATATATGCCGCCGCCATGCGCTCGTCCGTAAACTCCTGCACGGTTTCGGCACCGCCCTGCACCAGCCGTTCGCAAAGGGTCGCATCCCGCATCAGGCGGGTAAGGCACGCCGCCAGTGCCGCATGGTCGCGGTTGGGGAAGGTCAGGCCGTTGCGCCCGTCCGTCACCAGTTCCAGATTGGATGCAAGGTCGGAACAGACCACGGGTATGCCCACAGCCCACGCCTCCTTGATGGTGGCAGAGGAACCCTCGCCGTCCACGGAAGGAACCGTCAGCATGTCAAAGTCCGGCAGAAAATCGCGGCTGTCCTGCCACCCCAGCATGGACATATGCGCATCCACGCCCAGTTCGGCGGCAAGGGCGGCCACCGGGGCAAACCGCTCTCCGGAACCGATCATGCGCACCTCCCACGGGGGCAGGCCGGTTTCCCGGTCCAGTTCCGCAAGAGCCTGCACCAGCACCTCGTGCCCCTTCTGCGGGGTAAACGCGCCCACCATGCCCACCACAACACGCCCGTCACCGCGCTGACGCCGCTTTTCATAGCGTGCGCAGTCTATGCCGGAATGGATGACGCGCACCTTAGGTTCCGGCATGCCGGAGGCGATCATCACGTCCGCTATCTCACGGCTCACGGCAACCACTGCGTCCGCCTGCACATACTTGCTCCCGCGCCAGCCCTTCTTCAGCGGATAGGAGACGCGGCGGGAATGCACAGCCAGCACCTTGGCAGACCACAGCCGCTTGCATATTCCCACAAGGGTGGCGCTCTTTGCGCAGTGCGAGTGCAGCACGCGCACTCCCTCTGTATGCACCAGCCTGCGTATGGTGTGCAGGGTGCGCGGGTCCCATTCACGGCAGCCCGCAAGGGGCAGGGTGCGCACGCCCTCCAGTGCTGCGGCGTGCCGCATCAGGGGCGCATCCGCAGGGGCGGCGAGAATGGGAGAAAATTCGCCGGAACGGGCAAGGGCGCGGGTAAGATAATAGACCTGCCATTGCCCGCCGCGCATTTCCTTTCCCAGATCAATCAGCAATATATGCATCAAGGAGAAATATCCCCGCAGGTAAAAGCCGGCACCGGAAGCCTTCCGGTGCCGGTCTGTCATGCATCGGTTTACGCCGTATGCCGGATAAATCCGGCGTGCGGCAGACTACCGCAACGGAATGCCGCAGTCCTTTATATCCTGCCGCAGCAGGTCGCGAATTCTCCGGGCAACGGGACCGGGACGCACATCGTGGATGGGCTGCCCCTCAAACCGCACAACGCCCACGCAGTCACCCGTTGTGCCCAGCATCAGCACTTCACGGGCACGGTAGAGGTCATCCTCCCGCACCCGCTGGAACACAATGGGCATCTCGTCCTTGAGCAGTTCCACGGCGCGCATGATGGTGGTGCCCGTCAGCGCATTGGTGAATTCCGGTATCACCAGCCTGCCTTCCGTGTCCACCAGCGCCACGTTTTCCGTTGCGCCTTCCGCAAGGAAGTCGTTGTCGTCAAACGCCAGCGGCAGGTTCATGCCCCGCTCGGTCGCCTCGCGGCGCATAAGCACGTTGGGGATATAGTTGGCGTTCTTCATACGCGCCATGTAGCCGGGCTTTGCCGGAATGGACGAACGGAACGCCGTAAGTCCCTTTTCGTAAAGCTCTTCGGGCATGGGCTTGAAGCGGTAGGCAACCACATACAGGCTGGAAACGGGGCACTCCGCCGGATCAATGCCAAAGCCGCCGGGTCCGCGCCCCATAAGCACCCGCAGCATGCCGTTTTCCGTTTCCGCAGCACGCGCCACCTCTAGGGCTATGTCGCGCACCCGCTCCCACGGGCAGGGCGGCGCAAGATACAGCCCCTTGGCGGACCGCTGCATACGCTCAATATGCGCATCCAGCTGATAGACGCGCCCGTCCACCCACTTCATGCTTTCAAAGATGCCGTCTCCCCGATGGGCAAGGTGGTCATCCATGGGCAGAAGCATCAGGCGCGGGTTCCGGCATATACAACCTATGCGGTGTTCGTAAAACGCCAGCACCCCCTGCTCGCCCGCGCGGCGGGCGGCAAGGAGTTTTTCCATATATTCTTCCGTTTCACAGACAGGTATCACGTATTGTTCCTGTTCCCGTGGGACGTTACTGGAATAGGGTAGTGTCCTTCACGCCAAGCAGGTCGCGCTCCAGAAGCGTTTCGGCAATCTGCACGGCGTTCAGGGCTGCGCCCTTGCGGATGTTGTCGGCAACAATCCACATGTTCAGGCCGTTTTCTATGGTCTCATCCTCACGGATGCGCCCCACGAAGGTGGCGTCCTCTCCCGCGGCATCCAGTGCCATGGGATAAATCTTCTCGCCGGGGTTATCCAGCACGGTCACGCCCGGTGCCTGCGTAAGGACAACACGCGCCTCAGCGGGGGTAAGCTTCTTCTCCGTTTCTATGTTCACGGATTCGCTGTGCCCGTAAAACACGGGAATACGCACTGCGGTAGCCGTAACCTTGAGGGAGGGGTCGCCCATAATCTTCACGGTTTCGTGCACCATCTTCATTTCTTCCTTGGTGTACCCGTTGTCCATGAAGACATCTATCTGCGGCAGCGCGTTGAAGGCTATCTGGTAGGGATACACCTTGGGCTCGGGCTGCTGCATGTTGAAGAGCTGACGCACCTGCGTTTCCAGTTCCTCAATGGCCTTCTGCCCGGTGCCGGAAACCGCCTGATAGGTGGAAACCACCACCCGCTTGATGCGCGCGGCATCGTGCAAGGGCTTGAGCGCCACCACCATCTGAATGGTGGAACAGTTGGGGTTGGCAATAATGCCGTTGTGCCACGCCAGATCATGGGCGTTCACTTCCGGCACCACCAGCGGACAACGCTTGTCCATGCGCCATGCGCTGGAGTTGTCCACCACCACGCAGCCCGCTTTGGCGGCATGGGGGGCATACTTCTCGGAAGTGGAACCACCGGCGGAAAACAGCGCCAGATCCACGCCCGCAAAGGAGTCTTCCGTCAGCTCACGAACGGTCAGCTCCCCGCCCCGGTACGGAACCTTCATACCCGCCGAACGGGCGGATGCAAGGGCAATAACCTCATGGGCAGGAAAATCCCTCTGCTCCAGCGTCTTCAACATTTCGCGGCCAACGGCCCCTGTCGCGCCCACAACGGCTACGACCAGCTTCTCTTTACTCATGGGAACACCTCTTCTTCATCACGCACCACAAATTCGCTGCCCGGGAGCCCCCGGACCTGTCCATTGCCTCTGCGCCCGCCGGGTCCGCCAACCCTGCGGACTACTCCACGCCATTGGCCCGCAGAACCGCTCCCATGACCTGATCCGTCCCGTTGATGTGCTTCATCCACCAGTCGGTCAGATAATCCAGCAGTTCCGGCGTGATGCCGGTTCCCTTGTCCAGATACTCCAGCAGAAAGTTTACGCCGCTGCTGAAAAACTCGCGATGCTGGCGCATGTGCTCCTCATAATTGGGCATCTGCCCAATGTACGGAGCCATGTACCGGCGTTCGGTGGCAAAATGCTCCTGCGCGTACTCGTTCACCTTGGCGATCAGTTCCGCCAGCACGGCGTGGTCCTCGCCCTTCATGTACGCCTGATACAGGTCATTGATGATCGCGGTCAGCCTCTCGTGCTGCTCATCAATCTCGCGCACCCCTATCTGCATGCTCGCCTTCCATTCCGCCATGCTCATGTCCGCTCCTGCCGGAAGATATCTCCGCGCCCCCTGCCGGGGCAAAAAACAATGCGGGGAGCATAGGACAACACGCCGTCAATGACAATGCGTATGATGCCCTGATCCTTCATACTGCCGCACCCTTGCCGCCCCTATCCTCAGAGGGAGAACACCCTCTTCACCGCGCCTGCGCAATACGCCGGGCACGCCACTCCGGCGGTGCGCCTGCGCGCTGCGGTTCCGCCTAAAACCGGCGGATAAGCACCACACCGCCCACCAGCATGGCAATGCCCGCCAGCCGCATAAGCGTGAGGGGGCGCTCCGCATAGCCCAACGCCCCGAAGTGGTCCAATCCTACGGAGGCGATCATCTGCCCCGCCACCACCAGCCCCACCATGGTTGCCGCCCCCAGACGGGGCGCAAGAAAGGTGACCACGGTAACGAACACCGCCCCCAGCAGACCGCCCACCCAGTGCCACCACTGGGTGGTTGTCCCTGCAAGGGAGGGAAAAGGCACCCGCGCCGCAACGCAATAGCCCACCAGCGCCAGCGTGCCCACCGTAAAGGAAACAAGGGACGCAAGGGCGGGATGCCGTGCCCAGTGCAACTGCAACTGCGCGTTTATGCCCGCCTGCGTGGGTAGGGTTGCCCCTGCCAGCAGGGCAAGGGCTATCCAGAATAGATTCATGACTGCTCCTGTGCCGTGTGTCCGAAGTACGGCGCATTCCGCAATTCGCGCACAACGGCTATGTCCGCTTCCAGAAAAGGCAGTTCAAGGGCCTGCTCATGGCTGAACCAGCCTGTCTCGTGCCCTTCAGCAGGATGCACGCTGCCCGCGAACGACGTAATGTGGTAAAAATACAGGTGCACCACCTGTTCGGGATAGGCATGACGCACGGTACGCCAGAACTCCCATACCAGGGGAGTTATGCTCATCTCCTCGCGGAATTCGCGCACCAGCGCCTGCTCACGGGTTTCGCCGGGTTCCATCTTGCCTCCGGGAAATTCCCAGAATCCCGCATGGGCCTTGCCCTCCGGCCTGCGCGCGGCAAGAAAACGCCCATTGCGCCACACAATACCCGCCACCACGTGAATCTCTTTCATCTTGCGCCTATTCGGTGTCCGCAAGGGCCGCCCTGCGTGCTTCCAGATCATTGATCACCGCTTCCAGTTCGCCCATCTTTTCCATAAGCGTCTCCCCCTGCGCCTGCAGGGCATGAAAGCGCTTGAGCAACTCAGACGCCTTGGCGGAATCGGCATACACCGCAGGGTCCGCAAGCTGCGCCTCCACCCCGCCCTGCTCTCCGAGCAGCGTCTCAAACTGCGTTTCCAGCTTGGCGTAGGCTTCCTGCTTGGGCTTCAGTTCCTTGTAGATGGCGTTGCGCATCTCCGCCTGCTGGCGCTTGATGCGCTTCTGTTCTTCCCGGCTCAGGCCTCCGCCCCGCTGTGCGTCATCGCCGCCCCGTGCGGCCTCGGCATTCTGCTGCCGCCGCGCCCGGTCGTACTCCTCAAAGCCCGATTCGTATACCGTGAACCCGTTTTCCGAAAGCGCCCACACCTGATCCGCCACCTCAGAGAGCAGATACCTGTCATGCGCCACCATGAACAGCGTGCCGTCAAAGGCGTCCAGCGCATCCACCAGCGCCTCGCGCGATTCAAGGTCCAGATGGTTGGTGGGTTCGTCCAGTACAAGAAAGTTGCTGCGCGAAAGGAACAGGGTGGCCAGCAGCAGGCGGCTTTTTTCGCCGCCGGAAAGGGTGCCTACCTGCCTGTCAAAATAGCTCTGTCCAAGCATGAACAGGCCCAGCACAGACATAAGCTCTTCCTCTGTGGTGCGCGGATCGGAAAGACGGCGGATTTCGCTGAGGGCCGAACCGGAGGCGTTCAGCACCTCCAGTTGGTGCTGGCTGAAAAAGCCCATGCGCACCTTGGAACCGAACACCACATTGCCCGCCATCTTCTCCAGCCTGCCCGCCACCAGCTTGAGCAGGGTGGACTTGCCGCATCCGTTGGGACCCACCAGCGCCACCCGCATGCCTCTGTACAACTGGAAATCCAGCGTCGGCCACAGGCGTGTCCCGTCGGGAAATGCGAACTCCAGCCCTACCACGCTGCACACGGTCTTGTCTGCCTGCACAGGCTCCGGCCATTTGAACTGCAGAGTGCGGCGCTTGGCCTCAAGCTGAATGCCGTCCAGCTCCTTTTCCAGCCGCGCCGCCATCTTCTGTTTGGACCCGGCCTGCCGCGCCTTGGACGCCTTGGCCTTGAAGCGGCGCACAAAATCCATCTTGCGCTCAATTTCTTCGGCAAGACGCTGACGCTCGCGCACCTTCTGGGTCTCTATCTCTTCCTGCAAATCAAGAAACTGGGTAAAACTGCCCTTGCGGAACATGGGCTTGGACGCGCCAAGATACAGCACGTGGGTGCCTATCTTGTCCATAAACACCCGGTCATGGGCCACAAAAACCAGCACGCCCTTGTACTCCAGCAGAAAATTCTCCAGCCACTCCACCGCTTCAAGGTCAAGATGGTTGGTGGGCTCGTCCAGCAGCAGCACGTCCGCCCCGGCGGTAAGCACACGGGCAAGCTTGGCCCTCTCCCGCCAGCCGCCGGAAAGCTGCCCTATGGGCATACGCCACTTGCGCTCGGCAAACCCAAGACCGGAAAGCACCGTCTTGGCTCTGTGTTCCGGGTTATGCCCGTACACCTGCTCAAGCTCTGCCTGCCGCACACCCAGCCGCTTCAGGGCGGCCTCGTCACCGGCCTGCGTAGCCGCCTCCCACTCGGCCCAGAAGTCGTTCCAGTCCGGCAGCACTTCAAGAACCCATGTGAGCAGCGGGGTTTCCAGCAGGCTCTCGTCCATCTCCTGCGCCACATAGCCCATGCGGCAGCCGCGCGGCACGCTTACCCGCCCCCCGTCCGACGAGGAAACCCCGGCAATAAGCTTTATCAGGGTGGATTTGCCGCAGCCATTGGGCCCGCACACGCACAGCCGCACGCCGGATTGAATCTCCAGCGAAAAATTGGCAAAGATGTCATGCCCGCCGAAAGTCTTGGTCAGATTCTGTATATTGATATTCATGGTATGCCTCGCAAGGAAGCACGGCATACCAGAACAGCCGCCGCTTGGCTAGCCGCGATGCCCCTCCTGCCCTGCCTCACCGCCGCAGCCGGCCGGTCACGGCCTGCTGCAAGCACCTCCATCGCATAACCGCCAACAGAGTATCCCTTAACGGCAATATCCATGGATAGCAGCTCAAATATGGGCTGCTCCGACTTCCGGCACAAGCATCCCCCCCCTTCACCCGCACATCCATTCTGGCCCTTCTTTTGCATAACATCCTGCACGCGGCCTGTGCCGCAAGGAGGATAGCTATGCAGGACAGTATGTACAGTGCGCTCTTCGGCGCGCTTTCCAACGAGCATCGCCTGAACAGTATTACCAATAATCTGGCGAACGTGAACACCACGGGCTACAAGCGGGACCAGCTTGCCTTCGCGGATACCTTCGTCATGTTCGCGCACGACCAGATCATGGAACCCGTGGCAACAGTCCGCTCCAAAAAACTGTTCCCGGAACCCATACACATTGCCAAGCCCCGGCTTGCCGTCTCACAGACAGATTTTACCCAAGGAAGTCTGCGTATTACCGGAGCACCGCTGGATGTAGCCCTGCACGGGGAAGGCTTCCTGAAGGTGCAGACCCCCGACGGCGACTATTACACCCGCAACGGTCATTTCCGTCAAAGTGCTGACGGCACGCTCCTCACGGAGCAGGGCTGGCCGGTGCTGGGAACGGGCGGCCCCATAGTCATTCCGCCCAACGCGCAGGTGCACATCAGCGAAGACGGGCAGATATTCAACGGCGACGAGGCCATCGGACAGTTGCAGGTGGTCTCGCTCGAAGACCCCACCGTGCTGGAAAAACGCGGCCGCAACCTGTTCCAGCCGCGCGCCGGGGTACAGCCCGCGGAGCAGCCTGCGGAGGGCACCGTGGTCACACAGGGCTTTCTGGAAACAGCCAACGTGGAAGTGGTTACGGAGATGGTGAACATGATCGAAGCCCAGCGGCAGTTCGAAGCATACACCAAGGTCATGCAAAGCACAGATGCGCTGGACAAGGATGCCATCCAGCGCGTTTCCAAATCACGGTTATAGCGTCGGGAGGATACCACCATGATGCGTTCCCTGTGGACAGCCGCCACGGGCATGATTGCCCAGCAGCTCAATATTGACGTTATTTCCAACAACCTTGCCAACGTGAACACCATCGGCTTTAAAAAAAGCCGGGCCGAGTTCGAGGACCTTATGTACCAGAACCTGAAGATTGCGGGCTCCGTCACCGGAGAAGACAACCGCATTCCCACAGGCATTCAGGTCGGCCTTGGCGTGCGCCCCACCACGGTGCACAAGTTCTTCACGCAGGGCGACTACCAGAATACCGGCAACGCGCTGGACCTTGCCATAGAAGGCGAAGGTTTCTTTCAGGTAGAAGTGAACGGCGAGCTTATGTACACGCGCGCCGGGGCTTTCAAGCTCAATCAGGACGGCACCATCGTCACCGCCAACGGCTATGTGCTGCAGCCGCAGTTCAACGTTCCGGCGGAGACCAAAAACATCGCCGTTTCGGAAACCGGCCACATTGCCGCGCTGGACAGCACCGGAACGGAGCTGGCGGCGGCAGAGATTCCCCTCTTCACCTTCATCAACGCGGCAGGTCTGGATGCCCGGGGCCGTAACCTCTACTCGGAAACGGAAGCCTCCGGTGCCGCGGTGGAAGGCGTGCCCGGCACAGACAATGTGGGCACCGTTGCGCAGGGCTTCCTTGAAATGTCCAACGTGGAAATAGTGGACGAAATGGTCAACATGATCGTGGGCCAGCGCGCGTACGAAATGAACTCCAAGGCCATTCAGACCTCAGACTCCATGCTCCAGATGGCTGTCCAGCTGAAGCGGTCGTAACAGGCTCCCGGCAAAGGGCTGCCAGATAAGGTTGCCAGATAAGGCTGCCTGACACGGCTGCCTGACACGACAGCATAAGCCCGGCCTGTTGCGAAAAGCTAACAGACTGCCAGTGCTGACTCTTTTCAAACAATTGCACAAACAGCCCCCAGAGCGATTTACGCAAGCGGGCCTGCGCAACACGTACCAGGCTCTTTTGTACAGGACTTCGGTGCAGAAACCTTCGGGAGACGACAACATGAGACAACACAGACACACCACACTACGCCGCATCCGGCGCACGCTGCTGGCGCTGACGCTGGTGTTGTCGGTTGCCGCCGCCGCTTACGCCAAGGCGGATGCAGACTGGCGCATCCATATCCGCGATGCCGCCGTCGTCATGGGCGAGCGGGTGCGGCTGGGCGAAATAGCCGATCCTTCAGGCACCATCAATCCCGCCAACTGGCAGCGGTTTGCAGATATGGAACTGTGGCCCTCTCCTCCCCGTCCCGGCCAGCCCATGAGCATCTCGCGCACGCGACTGCATGAGGAACTGACCAAGTATCTGGGAGAAAACGCCCAGCTTGCCGTGCTGCCTTCGTCCATCGCCATCCAGAAGGGCGGCAGCGTTCTGCGGCAGGACGAACTGCACACGCTGGTCGTCAGTTCCCTGACACGCCATACCGCCACCATGCAGGGCGAGGCAGGCATCCGCGACATCCAGCTGCCCTCCTTCATCTTCCTGCGGGACCGCCTGAACAGGCTGGAGGTGGAACCACCCACCTCTCTCTCGCCGGGGCAGCTTCCCATCCGGCTGCGCGAAGTAACACAGCGCGGCGAGGTTGTCCGCCGCATCACCGGCGGAGCCGTGCTGGACCAGTGGGTCACTGTTCCCTGCGCCGCCATTCCGCTGAACAGGCTGGATACCCTTACGCCGGAATCCGTCACCTTTGCCCGCAAAAATCTGGCCTTTGTGCGGGGCGATGTGTGGGACGGCAAAGGCGGTCCGTGGCGGGTGCTGCGCTCCGTCGGCACGGGCAGCGTGATCTATTTCACCGACCTTGAATCTCTGCCCCTGCTCCAGAAAGGCAACCGCGTGAGCCTTATCTATCAGGGCAAGAGCCTGCGCCTCACCGTCCCGGCAGAAGCCATGAGCGACGGCAAGCCGGGTGAGATGATTCCGGTCCGCAATTTGCAAACCCAAAAGCAGATATACGCTACCGTGCGCGACGAAAACACGGTGGTCATCAGCAGATAACGGGCGGTTCTCCCAAAGAACCGCACAGGCCGGGGCTTCCGGTCAGAGAGGTGGATTATGAACATGGTACGCATTCTCGTCGGCATTTTGGCGGTGCTGGTCATCAGCGGTTGTCAGGCGGCCAAAGAAACCCCTTCGCCCATGCCTCCCATGCTGCCGGAACCCGCCGCCATGACTCCTGAGGAGCGCGCGGCCAATCCCGGTTCACTGTTCGACGATGCAGAGGCGGATTTTCTCTTTTCCGACAACCGCGCACGCCGTTTGGGCGATATCGTGCTCGTGAAAATTGTGGAAACCACCACCGCCAAGAACAAGGCGGAAACATCCACGGAAAAGGAATCGTCCATTGAGCTCGGCGTAGAAAATTTCTTCGGGCACAACCGCGTGGGGCTTGGCCCCATGGCGGTGGCAGGCTCGCTGGGAACCACCCCCCTGCTCAAGGCAGGTTCCACCTCATCGTTTGACGGCAAGGGAGAGACCAAACGCGAGAACACTCTCACCGCCACCATTGCCTGCCGCGTCATCAAGGTGCTGCCGGGCGGTCTGCTGCAGGTGGAAGGCGCACGCGAAACCCGTGTGAACGATGAAACGCAATACATGGTCATCAGCGGTCTGGTGCGCACCTCCGACGTAGGAGCGGACAACTCCGTCAAGTCCACCCAACTGGCCAATTCCCGCATTGCCTACTACGGCGAAGGCGTCATAGGCGACAAGCAGAAGCCCGGCTGGTTTGTGCGGCTCATGGACAACATCTGGCCCTTCTAGCGCCGTGGAGAACAATATGAATATCCGCCCCCATCACCACTCTGCCCGCACCGCACGCTCCGGCCATACAGCCGCCATGCCGGTGCAGGCTCCCCGTATCCGCCAGGTTGCCCTGCTCCTTCTCCCGCTGCTGGCCCTTGTTCTGACATGCCTGCTGGCCCTGCCTCCCCGGGCAGGCGCGGTACGCATCAAGGATATCGCCAGCTTCGGCGGCATGCGGGACAACCAGCTCGTGGGATACGGGCTTGTGGTGGGCCTTAGCGGCACGGGAGACGGCAGAACCTCCACCTTCACCATCAGTTCCATGGCCAACATGCTGGACAAGATGGGCGTAAGCGTGGACCGTGACGCCCTGCGGCCCAAGAACGTGGCCGCGGTCATGGTCACAGCCAAAATGCCTTCCTCCGCGCAGCCGGGATCACGGCTCGACGCCACTATCTCCAGCATCGGCGACGCCTCCAGCCTGCTGGGCGGTGTGCTTTTGCTCACCCCCCTCAAGGGCATAGACGGCAAGGTCTACGGACTGGCGCAAGGCCCGCTGGCCCTCGGCGGTTTTTCCGCAGAAGGCGAGGCCGCCCGCGCACAGAAAAACATCACCACCGTGGGCCGCATTCCCAACGGCGTTTCCGTGGAACGCGGCATCCCGTTCCAGTTCAACAGTCAGGACGCCCTGTCCCTGCACATGAACAATGCAGACTTTTCCACCACCCAGCAGGTGGTAAACCGCCTGAACGAAACCATCGGCGGCGACTTTGCCTACGCCACAGACGCCTCCACCATCCGGTTGCGCGTTCCGCCCGAGTACCAGAACAATCTGGTGCCGCTCATGGCGTCCATAGAAAACGTGCAGATCACCCCCGACTCGCGCGCGCGCGTGGTGGTGGATGAAAAGACCGGCACGGTTGTGGTGGGCCGCGATGTACGCATCTCTCAGGTGGCCATTGCCCACGGCGCACTGCAAATCGTGGTGCAGGAAGGCATGCAGGTTTCGCAGCCCGGTGCCTTCAGCCCCGGACAGACCGTTGCCGCTCCCGCCACCGACATTGCCGCGCAGGAAGAAAACCGACGGCTCGTTCTGGTGGAAGGTGCCACCCTGCAGGAACTCACCGATGGCCTGAACTCCATCGGCGCAACCCCGCGCGACCTTATCTCCATCCTCCGCGCCCTTAAGGCAGCAGGTTCGCTGCACGCGGAGCTTGAGGTGATCTGACATGACCACGCCTCTCGACCCCAACCTCCTCAATGCCCAGATGAGCGGGCAGGATCTCATCCGCCGCAAGCTGGAAATGGATGCCCTGCGTAAGCGCCTTGTCGACCCGGACGCCAAGGACAAAAAGCTGCGTGAGGCTGTGGAAGGGTTTGAGGCCATCTTCATTCAGAAAATGTGGCAGCAGATGCGCGCCACCGTGCCCAAAGAAGGCTACCTGCACGGCAAGGACGAAGAATTCTGGCAGGGCATGTTCGATCAGGAACTTTCCAAAAAAATGGCCTCCGCCGGCGGCATAGGCCTTGCGGACATGCTGGTTGAGCAGTTGCAAAGCTCCATGGGCAGTGCCAGCCGCACCACGGCTCCCAGCCGGGTCTCCACTCCCGTGCCTGTGGAACCGCTGCGCCATGCGGACAGGCCGGAAGACACCCCCCTGCGGCAGGATATACCGCATGATGACAGTTTGTATTCCCCTCTGAATGACGCGCAGGACCAGATGACGGATGAGCAGGGTATCATTCTGCCCTCTCCTCTGCCGCTTATCCCGCCTCAGGGCATGCCTCCGGCTACCCCGGCTACTCCGGCAGCTACGCAGCCCGGACGGGCGGCACCGTTACGTTCCGCCCCTCTCTCGTCCGGCCTGTCACCGCAATCACAGGGCACACAGCCCCATGCCCAGGCACACTTCACGGCGCAGGATTCCTCCGTGCACACCGAGGTGGACCGCATAGCCCGCTCCATCCTCACCGGCACCCCGGCGGATGAGCCTTCCGGCGTGGGCGGGGCGTCTCCGTCCATGCGCCGCCCCCCTCTGCAAGCCCCCGCACAGGTCAACCCCGGATACGGCATGCCCCCCCGCCGGGATGGCGCAACCTATGATCCCGAAGATTTGCAACATTCCGCCGCCGTCAGCAGGGCTGGCAGCGCAGGCTTTGCAGAAAGAAACGAAGGCACGCTCGCCATGGGCGGCCCCGTGAGCCGCAATCCGGAAATGGGCATGCTCAACTGGCCCCTGCCCGGACGCATCACCTCCGGCTTCGGCTGGCGCGATGATCCGTTCACCGGCATGCGCGAGTGGCACGCAGGCATGGACATCGCCGGTAACGTGGGCGACCCCGTCGCCGCCGCATGGGACGGCAAGGTGGTCTTCGCGGGAGAAAGGGAAGGATACGGCAATCTTGTGGTGCTGGAACACGAGGGCGGCTGGCACACCTATTACGGCCACAACAGCAAACTCACCGTTGCGGAGGGCGACTACATCAGCTCCGGCAGGAAAATTGCAGAGGTAGGAAGCACAGGCCGTTCCACCGGGCCGCACCTGCACTTCGAAATCCGGCAGGGCGAGCTGGCATGGAACCCGGAACAGGTCAGAAACAGGCTTCTGGCCGGGCTTTCAGTAGGACGCCGAAGCTAACGGAGGTCGCTCATGTTCTCATATGCCAACGGCAATCTTGTCCGTCAATACAAGGGACTTCAGGTGCTCGACCTGCTTATCAGGGAAGAGTTTGCCCAGCTCAGGGATAACAAGCCGCAGGAAGTTACCGCAACAGAATTCGCCATCCATGAACTTATGCGCCAGATTGCCGTAGAACGGCTGGAATTGCGCAAAGAACTGGGCGGCAAGCGGCTCAGAGAGCTTACCCCCACCCTGCCTGAAGAAGAGCAGGTGGTGCTGGAGCAGCTTCTGGACGACATCGACCTTCTGGAACAGGAATGCGCACGGCAGGCGTCCATGAACGCCAGGCTGGCGCTTGCCCTGCACGACCAGAACCAGCACCTGCTGGAGTTCCTGCACGATCAGGTCGCCCCCAAGGCTCAGAACACCTACGGCAAGATGGGCCGATTCACCCAGTCGCGCCCCCAGGCATCCCTCATTCAGGGCAGACTCTAAGAGAGGTCCAACATGGGCGGTCTTACCTCGCTCCTCAACATCGGCAACAGCGCGCTGTTTGCCTCGCAAAGTGCCATACAGGTCACCGGCAACAACATAGCCAACGTGAACACCACCGGGTATTCGCGTCAGGCCGTGCGGTTCGAGGAGAGCATCACCATTGACAGCCGCCCCGGTCAACTGGGTACCGGGGTCAATGCGGTAGAGGTGTTCCGCTATTTCGACAAGTTCGTGGAAGAACAGTTCAACGACCGCAACTCCATCTACCAGCGCTGGAACACGCAGCAGGAAGTGCTGAAAAGCGTGGAAAGCCTGTACAACGAATCCAACTCACAGGGCCTGAACGCCATGATGAACCAGTTCTTCAAGGACTGGCAGGAACTGGCCAAACGGCCCGATGACGATGCCGTGCGCGAGGCACTGTTGGCGCACACGGAAAATCTGGTCTTCCTCATGCGCGACATTGAACAGAACATGAGCCGCATGCAGACGCAGATGGACGACTACATCCGGCAGGAAGTGGATCAGGCCAACGATCTGATGACCCGTATCGCCGAGCTGAACAGGCAGATACAGGTACACGACGTACCCGGCTCCAACAACGCCAACACCCTGCTGGACCAGCGCAACCAGCTTGTCCGCCTGCTGGCGGAAAAGGTTGATATTGACGTCATAGACAACGGCAGCGGCGATTTTACGGTCAACACCAAGGCGGGCCACACCCTTGTGGACGGCACAGAGGTCTATGAACTGCGCTTCACGGGTCCTGCCGCCTATCCTTCGCTCACTTCCGGCTCCACCTTTGACGGCACCATCGCCTTTGATGGGCAGGACGAATACGAATACACCTTCGAGGTCGTCAGCGGCGGCACGGTCACCAGCAGTGCCGGTGTGGGCGCAGCCATGCTGCGTGTTTCACTGGACGGCGGCCGCACGTGGCTGAAGGACGAAAACGGGAACGAACTGCACATTCCCGCACGTCCGGAATCGGAAAAGGTGCGCGTGCAGGGCTCAAACATCGACATCTATTTCACCGACAGCACGCAGAACCTTGCCGTGGGCGACAAGTTCACCGTGGTGCCCAAAAGCCACCTCATGTGGGTCACGCCCACCACGCAGGACCTGAATATCACACCGCAGTCCTTCTTTGACGGTACGGAAAACGAACGCCGCCTCACCGGCGGTTCCATCTCCGGCTACTTCTACCTGCGCGACTATAACATCGGCCGGTACCGCGAAAAATTAGACGGACTGAGCGAGGCACTGGTCTGGGAAGTAAACCGCCTGCACAGTCAGGGCAGCGGCAGCGAGGCACACACCCTGCTGCAGGGCACGTACGGGGTAAAGAATACCGGCCTTGCGCTTAATTCGCCCAGTGCCGGACTGGACTACGGCCACAAGCTGACCGAAGGCAACATGATGTTCTATGCCTACAACGAACAGACGGGCGAGCTTGCCTCCCCCACCTCGTTCGGGCCGCTGGATTTCGACTCGGTCACCCCCGGCATACAGAATTTCGATCCCAGTGTGCACACGCTGGAAGACGTGCGCGATGCCTTCAACAACACCATGGGCACCTTTGTCACAGCCTCCATCGTGGACAACAAGCTGACCCTGCGGGCCAACAGCGGCTACACCTTCGAACTGGGGTCAGATTCTTCGGGCCTTGCCGCAGCCCTGGGCCTGAACACCTTCTTCAAGGGTAACTCCTCCTCCACCATCGCCATACGCGATGAACTGCGGCAGGACTCCAAGCTCATCAACGCAGGCAGCGTGAACGGCGGCGGAGAGGCAAATACCGGCGACAACAGCATCGCCCTCGGCATTGCCCAGTTAAAGGACAAGAAGGTGTCCATAAACACGGCGTCGGATTCCTCCTCCAACCAGTCGCTCCAGCAATACTACAACTCGCTGGTGGGTCTGGTGGGCGCAGATACGGCCAACGCCAAATTCAACGCCATGTTCAATCAAACGCTGGCCAAGGACCTGAACGAGCGGCAGAACGCCGTCGCCGGGGTAAACCTGGATGAAGAGATGAGCAACCTCATCAAGTTCCAGCATTCGTACAAGGCTGCCGCCAAGCTCATCACCACGGCGGACCAGATGATGCAGACAGTCCTGAGTCTGAAGAACTAACGGCCACAGGCAGGGAATAACGCCATGTCAGTCAGAGTATCACAGCGCAGCATGTTCACGAACTTCGTGACCAACATGAACTCGTCGCTTGCCGACCTCATGGAATCGAACATTCAGGCCTCCAGCCAGAAGCGCATCAACAAGCCTTCGGATGACTCCATCGGCACGGCGCGGGTTCTGAACTACCGCGACTCGCTTTCCGGCATTGAGCAGTACAAGAAGAATATTGATACCGCCAAAAGCTGGCTGGGCCTTGCGGACCAGACCCTGCTGCAGGTAAACACCCTTCTCACCCGCATGAAGGGCCTTGCCGAACAGGCTGCCACCGGCACGCTGGACGCAAACAACCGCGAACAGATAAGCTTCGAACTGCGCCAGCAGTATGAGCAGCTCATCAACCTTGCCAACACCCAGTACGAGGGACGCCACCTCTTTGCCGGTCACAAGACCGACCAGCCCGCCTTTGTGCAGGGGCTCGGCCTCACCTCCAACGACAGCGTGTTCCCCGACGGCAGCTATTCCATCACCGGTGCCGCCAGCAAAACCTTTGTGGTGCAGTTCACCAGCAATGCCACCATCGGCGGCGCCACGCCCGTAACCCTTCGCTATTCCACCGATGCGGGCAGAACATGGCAGAACGGCGTAATCGCCGCAGGCCAGAACTCACTCACCATCGACGGCGTGAACCTGACCATGCAGGCAGGCACGGCGGTGCAGGCGGTGGATACCACCAATGTGCACGATACGCTGAGCAACGGTTCCATAAACGGCACGTGGCTCTACATACGTCCCACAGCCATATACAAGGGCGATGATAACGACCTGCCGCCCACCATAACACATTTCGGCGCATCGCCGGTCACAGGTGCCGCCTCCGGGGTCTTCTCCAAGGACGTGCTCGTGCGCATAGACTCGTCCAATGCCAGCCTCGGCGGACAGATTGTCTATTCCTACAGTCTGGACAACGGCAACTCGTGGACCAGAGGCAACATAGCCTCTTCCGCAGGCACCTCAAACAGCGCGCCTCTGTCCATTCCCGGCGGGTTCCTCACCCTGTCCTCCAACGGCGGTAACACGCTGGCACAGGGTGATCAGTTCATCGTGCGCCCGCACCGGGGCGACATCACCTTCGAAATTTCCCGCAACCAGACCCTTACCGTGAACAGCATCGGCAAGGACGTGTTCGGCGGTCTGTACCAAGGCCCCAACGACTCCGTGCCCATGGCGGCGTATGGCGGCGACGGACGCAACCTGTTCGAAACCGTGGGCAGGCTCATCGGGTTCATGGAGAGCAACAACCAGCAGGGTATTCAGGAAGCGCTGGCCGATCTGGACACCGCCAGCTCGCTCATCATGACGCAGGCAGCCGCTGTAGGCGGACGCGAAAACCGGCTGGAAGTGGTGGGCAATGTGCTGGACACCATTCAACTGGACGAAAAAGCAAGAATGAGCAATATTGAGGACATCGATGTGGCAGAACTGATGACCAAGCTGGCCCAGCAGCAGCTCATCTACAACAGTGTTCTCAAGTCTTCCGCGCAGATTATGCAAATGAACCTTACCAACTTCATCTAACACCTATGCTCATCCTAACCCGGCGCCCCGGCGAAAGCCTGCACTTGGGCGACAACATAAAAATCACGGTGCTGAGCGTGCAGGGCAAGCAGATAAAGCTTGGCCTTGACGTGCCGGAAGATATGACCGTGTACCGGGAAGAAGTGTACTTGCGTGTTAAGGAACAAAACCGTCTGTCACTCGAAACAAGCGACGCGGATCTTCTGGCGGCTACGCAGATATGGCAAGGAAAAACGAAAAGATAGTTCATACGCGCCTCGGCAGGCAAGTGGTGTCCATGGATAAGGTCATATACTTTCCCCGTGGACTCATGGGCTTTGAGGACAAGCACGACTTCACCCTGCTGCAACTCAAGGAAGGCTCGCCCTTTCTCGTGCTGCAAAGCATGGATGATCCCCGTCTCGGCCTTCTGGTGGCAGACCCGTACAGCTTTCTGGAAGACTACCCCATCCGTGTGGGTGAGGCGGAACAGAAGCTCCTGCGCCTGCAGAACATCCGGCAGGTGGCCGTGCTGGTTACCGTCAGCATCCCCAAGGGTGAGCCGGAAAAAACTGCCCTTAACCTCTCCGGCCCCATACTCGTGAACCATCAGGCCCGGCTGGGCTTGCAGATTCCGCAGACAGACGGCAAGTTCCCCAGTCAGGTCTACCTGCACATGCCCAAGGAATAGCCGCGCACAGGGCTGCATGGTGCAGGGGAGTCTCCTTCCCCGCACTGCAAACGCTTCAGGGCCGCCGTGTCTGATCATTGACACGGCGGCCCTGAAGCGTTTTTGCGCCTGCACCGCCCGAACGGCCTACATTAACCACCAACCGGCATACAGCAAAACCACGCAGGCACGCTGCCACCGCCCCCTCCTGCGGAAAAAAACAGCCATGCCGCGACATCCCCGCAGGAAGCGTATCTCCCGCTGGCAACCCGTCCTCAGACACTACCGCAGGCAGCCATCCTACAGGCAGCCACCCTACAGGTAGCTATCCCGCAAGCAACTATCGTACAGATAACTATCCCGCAGGCAGCTATTCCGCAGGCGCAAAAAAAGCAGGCCCCGCCTGCCCGTATTTCCGCAAATACCCCCGTACAACCCGTACTGCCCGGTATCGCCAGTTACTGCCCGTAACCGTCGGCTACTGGCCGCAGCTGCTGCCTACCCCGCTGCACAAGAAAAGGCCCTTCCGAAACACGTTCGGAAAGGCCTGCTTACATGAACAGTTCCACTTCTTCCTTGATCAGCTTTTCGGCAACCTTCTGGCTGTCCACAATATACTCACCGGCGTCCACCTTCGCCTTTATGGCGTTCACCTTCTCCTGACGCACATCCGGTGTGCTCAGGGCGGTACGGTAGGCCTCGGTGCGCAGGCGGGCTTCGTCAGAAACGCTCACCCGGTCGCCTTCCGCTGCACTCTTGCCGGATTCGCCGCTCTTGGCTTTCCGGGCCTTGGCTGCATCGGCCTTGTCCAGCTGTGCCTGATAGGGATCAAGACCCTTCAGGTAATTCTTTATTTCCATAATGAACCTCCCCGGGGCGCAATGCCCTTATAGCATGGTGGCGTTCACCCTGTCCAAAGAGATTTGCCACAGCTTCTCCATAATGACCATTTTCTCGGCTGGCGTTACCTCCACGGTGCCATCGGGGGTTTCCCGGTACACCTGAAGGTCGAGTTCGGTCGGAGGGTAGGTGAAGGTAAGCTTCTCGCCCACTTCACGCTCAAGCTGTTCCTTAATCTCCCGGACCACGGGATTGTCACTGCCGGAAAGCAACAGACTTTCCATCACTTCTCTGGCAATGCGCTCCACCATTATGCCGCGCTTCACATCCGGAGGAAGGGTTTCCTCTCCGTCGCCACGAGCCATCTTGAGCGCCTGATTGTAGCGCGCAAGCCGCCTTGCGGTGACAAGCTGCTTGTCGTACTTGAGCAGCATATTGCGGATGTAAAACGACTTTACGCTCATTACGTTCTCCCCTCATGTCCCTTATCGGAACCTTAGGAAGAGAACTTTAGGGCTGCATACGCATTTTTCTCAAAAAAAGTTTGAGGGGAGAAAGCGGCGCATGCTCTCACCCCTCTTTTCGACTGCACGGCAAAAAAGTTTAGGCCACGCGTAAAGTTGTCACCGCTGCCCCACCCGTCATTACATCCTGCCCCCGCAACAGCCCCGCCTGCGGGCGCATGGCCCGCCCTTACTCTTGCCGTTGCGTGCAAAATCCGGCATGGCTTACAGCATCCGCAACACACATATCCTGCAGGCACCATGACAAAACGCCCGACTTCTCCCCATCACCCGCCCGCTGTGCATGAGCATGACCGGGAAAACCTGCCCCCGTCCACAGTTCGTCCACTTTCGTCCCCCGCAGGTCCCTCATATCCGGACACGCCCCCGGTGTTTACCGCCCTGCTTCCCGTGGTGCTGGCTTCCGGTTCTCCCCGGCGCAGCCAGTTTCTGCGCGAATTGGGCATCCCTTTTTCCGTCCACACCGCACCAGATGCAGAACCCGCACCGCAGCCGGACGAAAACCCGGAAGACTACGCCCGCCGCGCAGCCCTTGCCAAAACGCTGCCCGTGGCAGAACACCACCGGGAAGCCTGTGTCATCGGGGCAGACACCATTGTGGTGCTGGGCAGGGAAATCATGGGCAAACCGCAGGATAATGACCATGCGCTAGACATGCTCAGCCGCCTTGCAGGCACAACCCACGAGGTTATCACCGGTGTCTGCGTGGTCATGCCGCAAACCGCGGCACCTGCCGCAGAGCGGATTCACACCTTTGCCGTCTCCACCCGCGTGACCATGGCCCCGCAAAGCCGGACAGCCCTGCTTGCCTACATCCGCACGGGAGAACCCGCCGACAAGGCCGGAGCCTACGCCATTCAGGGCATAGGCTCGTTTCTGGTGGAACGCATAGACGGCTCATGGTCCAACGTGGTGGGCCTGCCGCTGACGCGGGTGATTGAGACTTTGGTTCAGCGGGAAGTCGTTCACCCGGGGATGGGGAGATAATCTTGCCGAGTTTATAACTGCTAACAAATTACGACATTAAGGCGATGATACAGTAAACAATGACAAGATTTAGGTTTGCTTACAAACTTCTTACCATCGCGGGACAATAATCATTTTCTACCGAGCTTGCCCACGTCTAATCTCAGGAATTAACGAAAACTGTTTATCAGCTACCCCCTTCTGCCGCTGAAATTTAATCGAAGAGGCAAGCAAATGATCTGGCAATGGAAGATGAAATCATTAAATATTTTACTGATCATTCTATTCCTTGGGCTATCATCAGCCGTAAAAGCTCAGGAACTTACTATTTTTGTCGACAACTGGCCTCCGTATAACTTTATGGAAAATGGCAAGATTGTTGGAATCAGCACGGAACTGATAGAAGCAGCGTTACAGAATGCCGACATTAAATATAAACTTGTTCCTCACCCTTTCAAGCGAGCCTTGCTTACTGTAGAAAGAACCCCAAACACCATGCTATATACAGTAGCACGAATCCCACAACGCGAAGATATGTTTGTATGGATTGGCCCGCTACATTCAAGGAAAGTATATCTTTATAAACTAAAAAACAGAACCGACATACAAATCAATGACCTAGAAGACATTAAAAAATATCAGACAGGAGTCCTTTCCGGGGGATCTGTCGAACAGTTTTTCATCTCCAACGGTTTTCATGAAAACAATTACTACGTAGCGTCCAATTCTGAGCAATTGTTGAAAATGCTATTTGCAAAGCGTATCGATCTTATTCCAGGAGACCCGTTAGATTTAGAGTACCAAATGAGTGGATTGGAACACAACTATTCAAGCATCGAAACTGCACATCTTCTTTCTGATGAAGGCGACTATTACATGATAGCAAACAAAAAAACTTCTGAAAACATTCTCGTTACGCTACAAAGATCCTTAGAAGATGTAATGGCCACAGGCGCCAAAGATAAAATTATACAAAAATATGTGAAGTAATCTTGATATAAACATGACAATATCCATTCATTGCTGGAATCATCGCTCGCCCCCACACACAATCTCACCCCAGAACAATTTCAAGACGAGTGAACACTCACATTTACAACACATAATCACTGATTAACGTGGCAGGCTGCCAACAGCGGAACTGCTGCACGTGCTGGCAGCCTATCACGTCATTGCGCCACGGAAAGACTAAGAGACAGAAAAGACATGGCAGACAGCGATCCCATACTGGCCACATGGTCGTTTTCAACAGACAAACCCCACACAACCATCGTCATGCCGGACGGCTGCCGCGACCTCATCATCAGGCAAAGGCCCGATGGCACGCAGCACGTCTTCTTCTCACACCTTATGCACTCGCCCGAAACCGTTTCCGTTTTACCGGGAGAAATGTTTTTCGGGGTGCGGCTCAAGCCCGGCGCGGCCATCGCGGCCCACATCCTCAGTAAAGCGCCCACGCCAAACTCCCTGAGCACGCTCGCGGCACTTGCGCGCGAAGCTGCCTCCATCTCATCCGACAGCACGGAAATGCTGGCCTGTCTGGCCGTTGCCACTTCCTCCGCCTCCGCCGCGCACGCTCTGGGCGTGAGTTTGCGGACCCTGCAACGCCATGCCGTGCAGATAACCGGAGAGTCCCCCGACTTCTGGCGTCAGCTGGCCCGGGCCCGGAAGGCGGCTCGCGGCATCCTGTCCGGTCACCACCTGCAGGATGCCGTAGCCGGATGTCTTTTTTCGGATCAGGCCCACATGACAAGAGACCTGAAACGCTGGTTCGGGTTCACGCCGGGGGCATTGGCATCCGGGCGGAACAACCCCTCCCACCCGGCGTGGAGCATTTGCGAGACAGGCTACGATGCCCCGCTGACCGGGGAACATATCTCAATCAGATAACCATCACCGCCGGTCACATACGCGGTTGTCTGCCCCCACGGCTCCTCGCGAACCTCCTGCACTACCGTGGCACCGGCAGCCCGTGCCCTCTCCAGTGCTGCGGCCACGTCGTCCGTCTCGAAGGCTATCTCAAAAACCGGCGAGGAAGGATCGGCGTTCCCCGGTGTTTTTCCCAGCTGGGTCATGAGCCGCAGGGAAGAAAAGGATAACGTTGTGGCCCCGGTATCCAGTTCGCCATAGTCGCCGGATTCGTGAATCATCCGGCGGCTGAGCCCGAAAGCCTGCTCAAAAAACTCTATGCTCCGGGTCACATTCTCCACAAACAATATCGTGTACTTAAAGCGCATGTCATACTCCTTTGCAGCCGTTTCTCCACCCGTACACGTAAAGCCAACCTCGTGTCTTGAAGAATCACGACAGGAACAGCACACCGTCCCGGCTGGCCGAATTTCTTGGAAACGCCTCCCAAAATGTCTCTGTCCCCTTTGCCCCCTCTTGCAGAAAGCACTCATTTACATTACAGGAAATGCTCCTTCACACACAAGAAGGCACAAGGGGGAAGCCTTGTCCTACACCATATCCGTCGAATACAGAGGCGACCACGTGTTAGCCCGCCATACGGGCGAGGACAACTACCGCATCAGTCTGGAGCTGTGGAGCAAAATTGTGGACACCTGCACACGCCGCAATTGCTATTACGTACTGGGCGTTGCAGAAACCACCACACCGCTGAACACCATGGACGCCTTCAGCCACGGAGAAATCTTCAAGTCACTTGGCGTCACCTCAAAATACCGCATCGCCTGGGCGGAACGAAACCCCGCTGCCCTGCAATCCCTGCGCTTTGTGGAAACAGTGCTCCGCAACAGAGGCATAACCAACGGACGCCTGTTCAGCGATGAATCCGAAGCGCTGTACTGGCTTCTTGCAGAAGAGGCGGCCCTGGCCGGAAGCGCTCTCTAGCCCGCAACCACCGTATTTCTCCTCCACTACGCGCTACCGACCTCGCTTCGCGGCCATTGCCCGCCATTGCCCGCCGTTGCCCACCATTGCCCACCATTGAAAGACGCGATCAGGTCGGTCAGGAGCGATCAGGCGTAATCTGGCGCGACCACATGCAACCAGGTGCAGCCTGGTGCAGTCTTCTGGTGCAGGCTGGCGCCCTCGTCCCCGCCCACTGGATCATTTTCAGCCGGAACAAAAAAACGCCACACCGCACAGCGGTATGGCGCATTACCATTTCCTTTCCGGCGCGCGTCAACTGCCGCAGGCGGCCTCATCCTCTGTCTGGGGATTAAAGGCAAACCCGTTCTTGCCATCGCGCTTCACATCATACATGGCCTCATCCGCCACCTGCACCAACTCCTCAAGCGTGCCCCCGTCCTGCGGGAAGATACTCACTCCCACGCTCACACCCACGGCACAGTCCTGCCCTTCTATGAGCACGGGGGAATTGATGTTGGCTATAAGACGGCTCAGTGCTTCCGCCACGTCTTCACGCGAACAGACATCCCGCATAACCACAACAAATTCATCGCCCCCAAGACGCACCACGCATTCTTCCGGCACATAGCGCACCAGCTTTTCCGCCACCTTTTTGAGCAGCAAGTCACCCACGCGATGCCCGTACGTGTCATTGACCTGTTTAAAGCCGTCCAGATCAAGGAAACACACCGCCAACTGCTTGCCCTTCTGCTGCGTCTCATCCAGCCACACGGGCACCGTGTCCATAAGAAACAAACGGTTGCCCAAGCCTGTCAGCACATCTTTGTAGGCATAGCGGATGGCCTTATCCATCAGCGATTCGCTCACATCCTTCACGGTAGAAAAAAAGCACTCGTGCTCGGGGGAAAACATAAGGTTCCAGCTCAGACGCTTGTATTCACCGTCATTACACTGGAAACGAAAAATCACCGATGTGGTGCTCACATCGGCGGTGATCAAACTCTGCAACTCCGCAAGGGCGCGTTCGCGGTCGTCAAAATGCATATACTCCACAAGATAGCTGCCAAGCAAAACGCTTTCGTCATGCCCGGTCACAGCCTCCCAGTGGGTATTCACATCCTCGAACCGTCCATCAATGGACACAACAGCACCCATATCATGCGTCAAAGAGAGCCACGCGTAGCGCTCTATCTGCAACATGCGTTCTATCATGCCCAAGTCGGGCTCAAAGGAAGGTATTTCGTGCACGGCTCACCCCCACCAAAACAGATTCCCCAACACGACCCCGCACGATCACGGGAGAGACGTCTCGGGCACCATCCGGCACCCGCCCCCCGCCTGCGCGGCCCACTGTTGCAATCTTCATCGCCGTGAACCGCCACTCCCAGTCTCGCCTAGGGCAATCACTCGGGCTGTACCAAAATTGGCCCGAAAAGACAAAAGGTAAATCGAAAAAACGCTATTGAGCAAATAATACCTTAAAACACGGCCACTTTCGCACCCGCAAAAAAACGGAAAAACCACACCCAAACACGCAGGGCAGGCTGCCTTATGCAGTCACTCCCGCCTTAACCTGTCGGCAAGCATACGCCTTTGCCGCACATGTGCCGGCAATGGCAACTCCCGGAACGCGAAAAACACCGAGTAAGGGCACTGCACGCGCGGAACTGCGGAGCAAACGGCAGGATAGGCTGCCAGCCACTTCCCAACGACCGCTACCCCTTGCGCAACGAAACAAGCAATCCGTTCAGTGCTTCCGCATCCCTGCGCAGCATATGAAGTGTCTCCTGCGCCCTGTCCATGTCACCTGCTGTTTCCGATGCAATGCGGCTCACGTCCTCCACTGCGCGGTTAATCTCTTCCGAAGCGGCAGACTGCTCCTCTGAAGCAGTGGCTATGGAACGAACCTGATCGGTCGTGCCCTGCACAAGGGAGACAATCTCCCCAAGGCGCTCTCCCGCCTGAACCACAAGGCCGGAAGCCTGCCCCACCGCATCACCGGCAGCCCCCATATCGCCCACGGTCTTGCGTGTTCCCACCTGTATAGCCGATATGGCGCTTCCCACTTCCTGCGTTGCATGCATGGTCTTTTCCGCCAGTTTGCGCACCTCGTCCGCCACCACAGCAAACCCGCGTCCCGCCTCACCCGCCCGGGCGGCCTCTATGGCCGCATTCAGGGCCAGCAGGTTAGTCTGATCCGCTATGTCATTGATGACGTTGATGATATCACCTATCCCTTCAGCGTGTACACTCAACTCATCCAAACCGTTTCGCATGGTGTCAAAGGTCTTCTGCACCGCCCCCATGGACGACACAACCTCACCCACAACCCCGGCCCCGGAAACGGCGCGGTTTCTGGCCGTTTCCGCGTTATCCGCAGCCGATGCGGCATTCCGTGCCACTTCAAGCACGGTCGCGTTCATCTCCTCCATGGAAGAAGCCGTCTCACCGAGGCGGTCATTCTGTATGCCGGTCCCACTACCTACCTGTTCAACCAGTGCAGCCAGTTCCCCGGTTGCGCCACTCACGCTCTCCACAACCGCTTCCAGCCGCGCGGCCGCTTCCATAAGCCCCTGCTTTTTAGCCTGCTCAGCCGCGCCACGGGCCTCTTCCGCCTCCGCCATGGCCCTTTGCGCCTGCGCCGCCTGTTCGTCCGCCTGTTCCTTCCTCTCCTCTGCCTCGGCAATCTTCGCCCTAAGCGTCTCCACCATGGTCCTCAAAGACTGCACCAGACTACCTATTTCATCCTGCCCCGCATATGTTATGCCCCGGTTCAGATCGCCCGCCGCCACGGCATCGGCAAAATGCACCGTTTCACGCAACGGGCCAACCACGCTACGGGCAAGCATAAACACACTGACCGAAACCACAGTAACAGCCGCCAGCAACAGCAAGGCTCCCACCATACCCGTCTGATCCATCACTGCACGCAAGGCGCCCTGCGCCTCATCCAGTTCCTGCCGTATGGAATCCTGCATAACCGTCAGGCTTTCCAGAACCCCGTCGCCTTCCGCATCCAGCCGGTCATCCATTTCCGCAAATGCCTGCCGCATGGCCTGCTGCTCATGGGCCCCCTCTCGAATGGCCTCAGGAAGCTCCCGCTCCAAAGCCTCGGCAAGTTGAGGCAGCAAGGCAATAGCTGTCGCAAGAGCCTGTTCCGATTCACCGGCCAAAACGGTCCTGAGCACGGGCATTTCCCGTTCCAGCATCCGCAATCCGTCGGCTATTGCTGTAGCGCGCTCCGGCGAAATATCGCCTTCCTCCTTGTCTACAATGGCATCCATGGCGGCAAGCATGACACGCAGCACCACCCTGCGCATCTCCGCAATCCGCTGGAGCATACGCCCCTCTGCACCGCCGGACTCCCTGGTATACTCCAAGCCGGACTCAATAACCGCCAGGGCCTCGTCAAGGCCGTCGCCAAACTCATCCAGCCGGTCATCCAGTTCTTCAAACCGCTTCGAAACAGCCTCTGACCGCCCCGCACTCTTCTCGATAAGATTCTTCAGGTCCACGCGCACCGCGTCAATAAACTGTACTCCCGTGTGTGCCAACTGGCGGGCAACCTCGCGCTCCTGATCCGTATCCGAAAGCATTTCCAGTTTCGGCAGTCCGCTGAGCAGCATAGCCGCGTTTGCCTCAATCCCGGCCATCCTCTCCTGACTGATGGTACCGTCTTCCCTGTCCACAATGGAATCCATGGCGGCAAGCAGCAATTCCAGCGTGGCAGTTCTCATTTCCTGCACCACCTGCAACTGTTCCTGCCGTTCATGGTCCTGTTCCACATAGACTCTGACAGCCTCCTGACCCCAGCGTCCGATGATGCCCATGACCACCAGCGCGGCAACCACCCCAACCCCCAGCACAACCATCTTTGCACGAATAGTCAGCCGCATGTCTCTCTCCCTCCGCTCCTTATCCATTCCAGCCTGTTACAAAAGCACAACGCTGCACACACAGGCCGAAAAAGGCCATCTTCCGTAGCATAGCATAACAGAGTGAACCTGCAACAGTTCAGTTGTGTGCCAATGCAGGTTCGGCGCATACGACGGCACCACCGTTGCGGGCAGAAAAGCGCAGCGACATGAATATGATCAGGAAAAGGAGGTGGAGAAGGAGGAATCGGCAGAGCAAGTCTATCTGTTTGAAAAAACCACTCCCTGCAAGCCGTTCAAACTCGGTGTGATGCAGGACGCAAAAAAGGCTCAGGCCCTGTTTCCCATGTTACCGGCAGGCGCGCAAGAGGCTTGCGCAATACCCACAACACCTCGCGGCAACACTGCAAGATGCTTTTCCGGGTTCTGCCATACAAACACCTATTCCCAGCTGCGGACCAGTGCCGCCTCCTCAGGGGAAAGCAGGTCATACCAGCGTTCGCGGAACCACGCATAGTGGTTGATGCGCAGGTCCTTCCACAGGGCGGGGCGGATATCCCACGGCTTGGGGCCGTGAAAATGGATGATGCGCCCCTCGCGCCGGGCTTCCTTCCTGTACGGGGGACAGTTGCAGGAAGGGGGCAGCTTGGTGATGCGCTTACCGAAAAAATAGTTCAGCAAAGACTGGTCCAGGTTGCCTATGTGATGCAGGTTCTGTTCGCAGTACGCCAGAAAATTGCGGATATAGTCAAGCCTGCGCAGCCGCGCCAGATTAAAGAGCACCACGCCGGATGAATACGTCCAGATGGGAAAAGGCATGGGTACCACGTAGCGCTTGCCCCGATACTGGTATTCCATCTGCTCGACGTTATGAAAGAAGGGGGCCGTATCTTCACGCGCCATGGACATATACGGGGGGCGTATCTCCAGCAGATCGTCGAACCGGGAGTGGAAATAGATATCGCTGTCGCAGTAGAGCACGAAGTCGTCTTCTGCAAGTTCCGGCACCAGTGCCAGTTCCAACTTCAGAAAAGCGCCGATGGCGCGATGAAACTGCGCGGGCACCACATCCCTGTTCAGCACCGGAGCATAGCAGGACAGGGCAATGCCTTCATCCCGCACCCCCTGCATCACGGACTCGTCCTGACCGCCGTAGACGCAGAGCACGGGCACGGAGTCGCCATACAGCCTGCGCAGGCTGCGCACCGCCACCCGGGCAAGCATGAGGTAGCGGGGGTTGTCATCGATGCAAAAGACTATCTTCATGGTGTCCCGAAACGCGGCGCCATGCGCCGGTACTTCTTGCCTTATCTCATCCGGCTACCGCTGTTTGCCCGTCATGTCCGCCGCATTTGGCATGTCCTTCAGGCCCGTTATAGCTAATTCCGATGGAACAACACCGTCCAGGCGACCCAACGGACACGCGCGCCCCTCTACAACAGGTACAAGCACGCTTTCCTGCTTCAGCACCACCTGTCCCTCGGCACGGCCCAGCATCTTCAGCCATACCTCGCCGGAGCGGGTATCAAAAACCAGCTTGCGCCCCCTGTCTCCCAGCACATTCTCCCGGGATACTGTCAATCCCAACCGCTGCAGCATCGCACGCGCCGTCTCCACATTGCGGGAGCCCACATCCACAAGGCTGCGTACAGATGCAGTACCGCCCTGCCCCATGCTGAACGCTCCCCCGAAGAGTTTTAGCTCCATGTCACGGTTGGCTATGCCACGCCGCCGGAATTGTTCATATATGAGGAGAATGGCGGAATCAACAAACTTGCAGGGAGTTTTCCCGGAGTCTTTGTATCCGGCGTGTTCCGGCAGCATGGCGTGGAATATGCCCGCAAGCCCGCTGCCCGCATGAAAAAATGACACGGACACGCACGAACCGAGCACCGTGGCGATGAGCATATCCCCGGCGGTAACTATACCCTCGCCTATCTTGAGATGCACGTTGGGCAGGTTGGAATCCCGCAGCGGACCGGGAAGCGAGGAATGAATGCTGGAGCGTTTGCTGCCTGGCAGCATGGTGGCCTGTACTCCGTCAGGATGCGCGCATCCTGATACTTGGCTGGCTGTTAAAAAATGCCCCTGCGGGCCGGTCAGAACGGCACTGTACGCATCGGGGCAGGCAATCAAAACCCATGCATGAAAAACGTGCGGAGTCCGGCAGTACAGACATTTGCGGCAGGCAGCCGCTTCGGCAGGCTGGCCGTGGTTTTCCCGGAACAATCAGCGCCCGCAGGAATGCCCCGCTCGCCGGATGCCCTACCTGCGGAATAAAGCAACCTCCACCCCATACAATACGCCGCCCCACACGGCACGCCGTCCCATTGCCCGCAGAATGCCGGAAACGTTCCGGTCTCCCCGCTGCGCTTCGGCCCATGCGCTCTGCGGGCATGCCATGGTGCGCCGTCTGAAGCGCGGTACCACGCGGCAGACACTACCAGCCGGACGCGGCGCACGCGCAACAGAGCGGGCGCGCGCCTGCTTTCCGGAATCCACCGGGCTGTGTCTCCCACGTCAAACTATGCCGGGATGGGAACAAACTAGTCGTTCACCAGCTCCTTCAGTTCCTTGCCTGCGCGGAACACGGGCAGCTTCTTGGCAGAAACTTCCACACTCTGTCCCGTCTTGGGGTTACGCCCCTTGTACCCGCTGTAATCCTTCACCTTGAACGAGCCGAAACCACGAATCTCCACTCTGTCACCTTCCAGCAAGGCATCCCGAACACTGTCAAAAAACGTGTTCACGACCAGCGCTGCCTCATCATTGGACAGGTTATGCTCTTCCGACAGCATCTTAACAAGTTCACTTTTGTTCATCCCGGCACCCTCGCTCCTACGGGCAAAAAGATTAGTCCACTATATTAGAGTAATACATACACCGCAAAACTCTGGCAAGGGGCTTTTCCCATTTTTATGCCGAGTTACACGGGGCAAGGCTGCGTCCGGCCAGCATTTCCGCCCGCATTGCGACTGGCGCAACGGCTCCCGGCGGCACTCCGCCACTCCCCGCTGCATCCCGTTGCAACCGGGGCTACACATGATTACGCAGCTTCAGTTCCAGCGGATGCGGGCTCAGGTACCATTGTCCGGCCAGATACGATTCCGCATACTTGCGCACATAATGATTCAGCAAGGTCACCGGAACAATAAGCGGTACAAGCCCTGCATGGTAGGCTTGAATGATTTCCAGCAGTTCCTGCTTTTCATCTGCCGTCAGGGTTTTCTTGAAATATCCCATAACGTGCTGCAACACATTCACATGCTTCTTCACCGTGGCCTCTCTGCCCATGGCCGTGAGCAGTAGGGTCTGATACCGCTCCGCAAGCTCTTCTGCCCTCTCATGCGTACCGGCCCCCGCGACAAGCTTCCCCATCGTGCGATAGTGCTCCACGCTGTGTGACATAATAAGCAGCTTGTGCCGGGTATGAAAGGCCACCAGCCCGCCCGGCGTCATGCCTTCCTGCAGAAGCTGCCGCCACCTGCGCATGACGAAGATGCGCTCCACAAAGTTCTCCCGCAGCGCGGGATCGTTAAGCCTCCCCTCCTCCTCTGCAGGCAGCAGCGGAAAGGCGCGCATAAACTCCGCAGCAAAGATGCCCACCCCCGCGTTAACTGGCGGTCCGGCCTTCTTCGCTTCCTCCGGCGGCACATCGCGGTAGACCTTAACCCTTTCCATGCCGCTGGAAGGAGAAGCCCGTTTGAATATGAAGCCGCACAAGCCCTCATCATGCAACCCGCGTATGCGCTCCTGCGACCACTCGCGCATGCGCCCGGTAAAATCCTCGCCCCCGCGCACGGTAATAAGCCGGGGATTCTGCGGGTCGCCCACAAGGCGCAGAGCCTCGCGCGGCACAGGCAGGCCCATCTCCACCTCCGGGCACACGGGCACAAACCGCACGTACGCCCCAAGCGTGTTCACCAGCCACGAGTCCAGCTTGTGCCCGCCGTCAAACCGCACCTTGTGCCCGAGCAGGCACGCCGAAATGCCCAAGGTAATCTTATCCGTTGCATCAACCATGTTGCGCTTTCTCCATGAAGCGGTACAATATGCACAGTGTCCGGTAAAAAAGGCACCGCACCATCCGGGTGCGCAGCTCGCCTCACCCGGCGCAGGACATGCTCAACGATTGTATACAAGGATGTGAACGATGGCGATAGCCGCGCAGGATATTCAGGTGATATTTTTTGATTTCAGCGGTGTTCTGGCAGAAGAGGGATTTGTTCAGGGACTCAAGGAAATAGGCAGACGCAACGGGCAGGACCCGGAAACATTCCTGCGTACGGCGGCAGACATATGCTACGCCAACGGCTACGCCTCCGGCAGGGCGGACGAGCACGCCTTCTGGAATGACGTGCGCGCAGACACCGGCGTTACAGGAACCGATGAGGAGCTGCGCCGGGAGATACTCTCCCGTTTCATCATCCGCCCGTGGATGCTCCGCGCCGCAGCACAGGTACGCAGGAGCAACCTGCGCACAGCCATTCTCAGCGACCACACCAACTGGCTGGAAGAACTGGACGCCGTGCACGGCATCTTCCGCCACTTTGACAGGGTATTCAACTCCTTCCGGGAAGGCATGACCAAGCGGTCCGCAGACTTCTTCACCCACGCCTGCGCCGTCATGTCCGTGCAGCCGCACCACGCGCTGTTCATAGACGACAACCCTTCCAATACCGACAGGGCAGCGACGGTGGGCCTGAACACCATCACCTACACCACCTACGCCGAATTCGTAACCCGCATGCGCGGCTTTGTTCCCGGCATCGTGCTGCCGCCGGAAGGGTCGGTAAGCTGAGCACGGTTTTCCGGCGGGCATCCCCCAAATCCGCCCGCTACAGCCCGTTGAGAATGCCGCTGCAGACAAGGCAGGGGCGATGCACCCCCCGCCTGCACACATCCCGTTGCCAGTGCACACATGCAATGATACTGTGGTAATGCTCGTACCATTCTCTGCACTCAGGAGCCCCCATGCCCACCGCACATTCCCGTTCCTGTCCGCCCCACTGCGGCAAACAAGGCTCCGGCACCCCGGAAAAGGTGCCGCCTCGCCATGCGTCCGTGACTCCCGCCCGACAGGTCGGGCAGGTCGGGCAGGGCCGGCAGAGCGAACAGGACAGACTGAACGGGCAGAAAGGGCAGAACACACCGGAAACGCCGCCTTCGGAACCCATTTTTGTGGCCCGCCAGCCCATTTTTACCGCAGACAGAGACATATGGGGCTACGAACTGCTCTTCCGCCACAGCGGAACGGCGGCAACGGCGCAGGTGGAGGATCAGGATGTTGCCACCGCCCGCGTCATCGCGGACGGCTACCAGCTTGCCCAGTCCCAGATAGCTGCCGACAAGCGCATGCTCATCAATTTTCCGCGCAACCTCATCCTTTCAGGCGCGGCGTTCACCCTGCCTGCCCACCAGTGTGTGCCGGAAATTCTGGAGCATGTGGAACCCACGCCGGATATTCTGGAAGCCTGCGCCAAACTCAAAGCGGCGGGCTACACCCTTGCGCTGGACGACTACGTGGGACAACCGGGCTATGAGGAGCTTCTGGCGCTTACGGACATCGTCAAGGTGGAAGTGCTGGGCATGAACACCATGAAGCTCAAGCTGGTCACGGCACGGCTCCGGCAGCGTCCGGTGCTGCTGCTGGCGGAAAAGGTGGAAACGGCCGAGATGTTCGAAGCATGCAGGGAACTGGGATACGGCCTGTTTCAGGGCTACCATTTCAGCAGGCCGGAAATCGTGCCCGGCAGCAAGGTTTCCTCCGCCCAACTGGTAAAAGCACGGCTGCTGTCCATGCTGTGCCGGGACTTTGAGATAGGCGAACTCGCTCATGTCATCTCGCGTGATGCCTCGCTCACCTTCCGTCTGCTCAAATATATCAACTCCGCTGCCTTCGGCCTGCGCATGCAGGTGGAATCGGTCAGTCAGGCCATTGCGCTGCTGGGGCAGAACCCCATCCGCCAATGGCTCATGGTGGTGCTGGTGGCAGACATGAACCCCAGCCATGCCGCGCAGGAACTTACCTTCCTTTCCGTGCTCCGGGGCCGTTTTCTGGAACAGACAGCACGCGCTGCGCGTCTGCCTGCTTCTGCAGACACCATGTTCCTTGTGGGGCTGCTCTCGCGCATAGATGTGCTCATGGGCATGCCCATGGCTGAACTTATGGAACAGATTCCGCTGGAACCCGATATCCGGAACGCCTTTCTGGGTGCCCCCAACCCGTTGCGCCAATGGCTTGCCTGTGTGGAAGCGCTGGAAGAAGGCCGCTTTGACGAAGCCCGAAGGGTGCTGGCCATCTACGGCATTGCTCCAAAGGATGCCGCCGCCGTGCGGCTGGCCGCCACGGAATGGACCCAGCGCATACTGGGTCAGCGGGACTGATCACAACGCGCACATAACGTGCGCGCATGACGCTCCCCCGCCTCACGCATGGGCTATACCAGCCGGGAGGCGTGTACCAATGCCAGCGATCCCACCAGCAGCCCCGCCATGACGCCGTTGAACACCCGCTGCCGCAACGATGTTTCCAGAAAACGCCGGATCTTCACCCCCGCATACGCCCACAGGGCGATGGCAGGCGCCGCAGACAGAAATCCCAAGGCTATAAAGGCCACCCCCGCCACCGTTGCCGCCACGCTGCCCGGATTATGCCCGGAGCCGCCGCCCGCCACGGAAAATGACGCAAGCGCCCCCACAATCATCATCCAGCACTTGGGATTCACCCATTGAAAAAGCAGCGCCTGCGTGAAGGAAAACGGCCTGCCCGCAGGCCTGATCCCAGCGTTGCCCGCCTCCGGACCTGTACCGGAACCGGCAGCCGGCTCCGCAACGGGCACCGTACCCGCCGTGGGCGGTATGGTGGCAATCTTCCACGCCAGATACAGCAGATAGGCTCCGCCCACCCATTCCATGGCCGCGTGGACGGCCGGATACTCCGTGAACAGCCTTCCCAGCCCCAGCCCTATGACAAGAATCATGCTCTGCACGCCCAGGGTTATACCCAGCATGTGCGGCACGGTGCGGCGGAACCCGAAGTTCGCACCGGACGCCGTGAGCATGATGTTGTTGGGGCCGGGTGTGGCACACATGGTTACGCAGAACAGGAAAAGAGGAAGGAAATGCCTGCCCATAATGCCGTTCAGAATGCTCTCTGCCATACCGTCCATTGCCGTGGCCTCCGTATCGGGTGAAATATGCATGGCGGCGAAAAATCCCGCATCCGCAGCAGCGGGCAAGGATGTTCCGGCCGCGCATGAATGGATACGATTGACACAATCCTCTCGTCAAAATATGAATTGTCATCATGACAATATTCATCCAACTCCTGCGGGAAACCTGTGCTGCCCCACCAGCATCCGCTGCCGGCCGCCCGCCGCGCCCCAAGTATCTGACCATAGCCGATGCCATTGAAACGGCTGCGGCAAGGGGCCTGCTGCAACCCGGCGTTGCGCTGCCCACGCACCGTGAGGTGGCTGACGTGCTGGGCGTTACCGTGGGCACGGTTACGCGCGGTTATGCAGAGGCGGCACGCAGGGGCCTTGTGCGGGGCGAAACGGGCCGGGGCACCTTTCCGCTCTCGCAGAAGGAAGGGTTTGCCCGCATCGGCAGGCGCGCAGAGGATACCGCAGACTTCCTGCGCGAGGCTGGCACGCTGCACGAGCCGCATGACGCAGAAGCCCACCCGTTGCAGCAGCAGTCGCAGAACGGATTCTCACGGGTGGACATGGGCCTGAACACCCCCTTCCATGCCCTTGATCCCGATCTGGGAGAGGCACTCGGCCAGCTTGCGGCGCGCGGCAACCTGCAACCCCTGCTGCATTACCACCAGCCGCGCGGCCTGCTGCGCCACCGCGAAGCCGGAGTGCACTGGGCAGCCCTGCACGGCTACCGCGCCGAACCGGACAACGTGCTGGTCTGCGCCGGAGCACAGCACGGCATGGCGGTAACACTGAGTGCACTCTTTGCCCCGGGCGACCGTATTGCCGTGGAAAGCCTAACCTATCCGCTCATCAAGCCCCTTGCCAAACGGCTGCGCCTGCAACTGGTTCCCGTTGCCATGGACGCGCAGGGCATGTTGCCGGAAGCCTTTGCCGCCGCCTGCGTGCAGGATAACGTGCGGGGGCTGTACATCATGCCCGGCTGCCAGAATCCCACCCTTGCCCACATGCCGGAATACCGCAGGCACGAAATGGCAGCCCTGTGCCGCCGCCACGGGGTACGCATCATAGAAGACGACATGTATGCCCTGACGCTGGAAACGGTGCTGCCGCCCATATCCGCACTGGCACCGGAACTCGGCTGCTTTATCGCCTCCACCTCCAAGGCGCTCACCGGCGGGCTGCGCACAGCCTTTGTCTGCGCCCCGCCGGACTGCGTGCGCAGGCTGGAATCTGCCATCGAATCCACCATCTGGATGTCCGCCCCGCTCATGGCGGAATTGGCCGTACTGTGGCTGCAAAACGGCACTGCCGCCCGCGTGCTGCACACCAAGCGGGCCGAGGCGGCAGCCCGCAACGCCATGACCCGCGACATTCTGGGCGCATGGAACTATTCCGGCAGGCCTTCCGGCTACTACATCTGGCTGCGCCTGCCCAAACGCTGGCGCTCGGTGGAGTTTTCGGAAGCTGCGGCGCAACGCGGCGTTTCCGTAGCGCACATGGAGCATTTTGCCGTGGGCAGCGCACAGCCGGAACAGGGGGTACGCGTCTCGCTGTGCGGCCCCCGCGACAGGCAGAACCTGCGCACCGGGCTGGAAGTGCTGGCGGACCTGCTCTCGCTCTGACGTTCTGATGTTCCGAATTTCTGATGTGCCGATGTCGACTGCCGCAGGAAAGCCCCCTTTCGGGGCACGGATGACACGCCGAGAGAGTGGTCATATCTATCCGAAATAGTTCATTTAAAAAAATAATCCTTGCAATGCTACGGGCCATTTGCTAGGGCCTGAAGTTCGCTCATGTCATATATTTCCACACATGGAGTACACCTATGACCCGTAAAGACCGTACAGAAGGCATCTACAGCCGCCGCGAGGTGCTGGACGAAAGTGAACGCCGTCAGTACTACCTCATTCAGCTCAAAGACCTTCTTTCCTACGCCTACCGCTATTCCGAGGACGTGAAAAAGCGTTTTGACCGCGCCCAGTTTCAGGTGGAAAAGTTCAAGACGCTCTCCGACCTCAAGCATATTCCCATTCTCAAAAAGAAGGAGCTTATCTTCCTCCAGTCCATGGGGCCGCGCCTCGGCGGTCTGCTCACCAAGGACTTGGGCGAACTCAAGCGCATCTTCCTGTCGCCCGGCCCCATCTTTGACCCGGAAGACCGGGCGGACGACTACTGGGGCTATACAGAAGGCTTTTACTCCGCAGGGTTCCGCTCCGGCGACGTGGCGCAGATCACCTTCAACTATCACCTCGCCCCGGCAGGTCTGATGTTCGAAGAGCCTCTGCGCAACCTCGGCTGCGCTACCATTCCCGCCGGACCCGGCAACGCCGCCACCCAGCTTGAGATCATGCAGAAGCTGCGCGTAACCGGCTATGTGGGCACGCCCAGCTATCTGATGCACCTTGCCCAGAAGGCGGAAGAAAAGGGCCTGAACCTGCGCAAGGACATGTTCCTTGAAGTGGCCTTTGTCACTGGCGAAAAGATTTCGGAAAAAATGCGCTCGCAGCTTGAAAAGAAGTTCGACCTCATCATGCGCCAGGGCTACGGCACGGCGGACGTGGGCTGCATAGGCTACGAATGCTTCCACAAAACCGGCCTGCACATTGCCAACCGCGCCTATGTGGAAATCTGCCACCCGGACACCGGCATTCCGCTCAAGGACGGCGAAGTGGGCGAAATCGTGGTCACCGCCTTCAACAAGACCTACCCGCTCATCCGCCTCGCCACCGGCGACCTTGGCTACATTGACCGTTCTCCCTGCGCCTGCGGCCGCACCTCGCCCCGCATCGGCTCCATCGTGGGCCGTGTGGACACCACCGCACGCATTAAGGGCATGTTCGTGTACCCGCATCAGGTGGAGCAGGTCATGGCCCGTTTTGACGAAGTGAAACGCTGGCAGATAGAAGTGACCAACCCCGGCGGCATTGACGAGATGATCCTGTATATCGAGGCGAGCAACTTCAAGCGCGAGGACGAACTGCTCCATCAGTTCCGCGAAAAGATCAAGCTGCGCCCGCAGTTGAAGATTCTCACCCCCGGCTCGCTCCCGCCGCAGATACGTCCCATCGAGGACAAGCGCATATGGGATTAACCCCATGGCAATAAACCGCAGACACATAACGGGGATGCTCTGCATCCTTGTCTGCATGACCCTTCTGGGCGGCTGCGCGCACAGGCCGCAGCCGCCCGTTTCCTCCCTGCCGCCCGTTACGGCAGACATGCCCGCAGACATGCCCGCGGACATGGCAGAAGGCTCCCTGCTTCTGCACGATGCCAGCCCCGCCAGCCTTGACGATTTTCTCCGGCGTGCCCGGCAGGCAGACTTCATCCTTCTGGGCGAAGGCCACACCGTGCCCTGCGACCATCTTATCCAGTCGCGCCTCCTGCAGGTCCTTGCCGAATCGGGCATGCGCCCCGCCGTGGGGCTGGAGATGCTCTCCACAGACAGGCAGCCCGCGCTGGACGCCGTGAACAACGGCACCGTACCCCTTGCGGACTTTGCCGATGCCGTGGACTGGAAAAAGGAATGGGGCTACCCCTTCGACCTGTACCGTCCGGTGCTTGAAACCGTATACGCGCACCGCCTGCCCCTCCACGCCCTCAATGTGCCGCAGCGCATCGTGCGCAAGGTAAGCCGGGGCGGTGTTTCCAGCCTGTCGGACGAGGAACGCGCCCTGCTGCCGGAACGCATCATCCCGGCCTCCGATGCGCAGCGCGAGGCCCTGCAAGACATGGTGAACGCGCACAAGGCCATGCGGACCATGCGCAACGCCACCCGGCAGGACGTACCCTCCCCGTCGGCTACCGATGCACAGCCCGACGCAGACGTACAGCCGGATGCAGGCGTACAGCCGGACACCGGCGCACAGACAGACTCAGGGCCACAGGCAGACTCTGGCACACAGGCAAACGCTGCGGCACAGCCGGACAGGCTGGCAGGCAGCATGGAGCGCTTCTTCCTCGTGCAATCTCTCTGGGATACAGCCATGGCAGAGCAGGCCATTGCCGCGCATGAATCGCGTAACGCGCCTGTGGTGGTGCTTATCGGCGCGGGGCATGTGGAGTTCGGATGGGGGCTGGCGCACCGCATACGTACCCTGCGGCCCGAATCCACCGTGCTCATGCTCTCCCCGTGGCGCGGCACCGAGCCTGTTGACCCGCAGGAAGCGGACATGCGGTTTTTCTGCCGCCTCGCCCACAAAAGCCGCATGGGTTTCACGCTGGTGCAGACAGAGGAAGGGGCGCTGGTAGAATCCGTCAATCCCGGTTCCCGCGCGGAACAGGCCGGTTTTGCGGCAGGCGATGTCATTCTCTCCGTAAACGGTACGCCCACGGATTCCATGTGGGTACTGCACCGTGCAGGTGCAGAGGCCGCCAAGTCCAATGCCCCGCTGGTTTTTGACATACGCCGGGGAGAGGCCCGGCTTACCCTCTCGGTGTCCATGCCTTCCAGACAGGAAATCGGTCAGGATGCAGGCACGGACAATGGCCCGGGCAATGGCCCGGACAGTGCGCCGGATAGTGGCTCGGATAAGGATAAGGACTCGGGCAAAGACCCGGGCAAGGATCAAACAAGCGGCCAAGTCTCCGACTAAGTATCTGACCAAGTATCTGGCTAGGTAGCCGAACAGGTATTCGACCAAGTATCCGACCAAATATCCGACCCAATAACCGATCAGCCATCAGCCCAATAACCGATACCCGTTTCCCATGCGCTGCCCGTTCATGGACAGAGCAAAGCCGCCCGGAACAATACCCCCTGAGGATTCCCATGCCTGAACTGCCGGAAGTGGAAACCATAGCACGCGGGCTTGCCCCGCAAGTGGAAGGCCGCACCATCACCGCCGTGCATGTCTTTAATGCCTCCACCGTGCATGGCACCCGCGCCCTGCTTACGCATAAAACAGCGGGCTGCACCGTGCGGCGCGTGCACCGACGGGGCAAGCTGCTGCTCATGGATATGGCCGCAGCCGAAGAAGGTTCCCCCGGTCCCACCCACATCGCCTTCCATCTCAAAATGACAGGCCGCCTGTTTGTCTACCCGCAAAATACGCCGCCCGCCGCGCACACACGGCTCATTTTCGACCTCTCGGACGGCCGCCGCCTCTTCTTTGACGATGCCCGCAAGTTCGGATACTGCCGCGCACTGGCGCAGGCGGATTTCAAGGAGTGGGATTTCTGGCAAACGCTGGGGCCTGAACCGCTGGAAACAGGGCAGCAGGCCTTTGTGGAACGGCTGCGCCACCGCCGCACCCGCATCAAGGCAGCCCTGCTGGACCAGACCGTCATTGCGGGCATAGGCAACATCTATGCGGACGAGTCGCTCTTCCGCGCCCGCATAAGGCCGGATGCTCCCTGCAACAGCATACCGGAGAAGCAACTGCGCACCCTGCACGGGGTCATGCAGGCTGTGCTGCAGCAGGCCATCCGCGAATGCGGTTCGTCCATCCGGGACTACCGGGATGCCCACGGCGATGCCGGAGCATTCCAGAACAATTTTCTGGTCTACGGAAGAAGCGGTGAACCATGCCGGGAGTGCGGCATCCCCCTTTTCACCTCTAAAGTCGCCGGCCGGACCACCGTCTTCTGCGGCGTGTGCCAAAGATAGACTATTCTACTGGAAGATAAATCTTTCTTTCAAAAAATCGTCACCCTTAACAACCTTTCGCTGTACTGCATCATGATATACGTCTCCAATTTCACAAACAACCTCTTTGGAAATCACCCCGTCAGCTACCAAGGCTCTACACTGCTGGAGTATCTTATTTAGCAAAACCTTTGAATTAATATTAGACACCCTTTCTATCAAGAAAAAAACCTGTGCTTCTGATGGCTTAACAACAATATCTCCAAAGAAATACTTCATCGCTGGAATAACACCATAAACGCCATGCTCAAATCTCACCGAGCCAATATACATCTCTAATTGCTCGCGCTTACTAAGAATAGAATTAACCCAAAACGCCAGTATTATTTCAACAGTTTTCCTTCTATAGACCTTTTTTTGATCAATAATGAACAATGACCTTGCCAGCTGTTGCGTTATGGTAGACCCACCAACACGTTTTTTTCTTAATAAAATATGAAGCAAAGCTCTAACAATACCACGAAAACTTACACCGCCATGTCGATAGTAGCTTTTATCTTCAATATTGACTAATATTTTAAAAAAATCTTCTGATTTGACTTTTAGCCGCTCAACTTCATACCCTGACAGCCTGCTTCTATATATTACATATTCTATATCATCAACCATTTTCACTCTTAAAATCCATGCCAAAAAACGCCCAACCAAAAGCAACATTCTTTCATGAACATCAAAAAGAGAAATTCTGTAAACTAAACCTACTATAATTACAGGAATAAAAGAAGCAGCAAAAACAATAATGCCATATTGAAAGTCTGTTAATTCAAATTGGACTTCTCTTGCAATTCTATCAACAAAAATCATCAAAGAACAAGCCAACAGGGCAGAAGAAACATAAAAAGGATACGCAGCGGAAGAAATCCATCCATTAAAAATTTTTATAGAAAACGGCTTACTTGCACCATCATGACGCCCCCTATGTAAAACCAACTGCAATGCCCCATAATCCATTCCGAGAATCTCTCTAAGAATAACAACCTTTCTAGCAGAAAAAACAGAAATTTTCTGTCTATAAGCAAAGTATGAAATCATTGCAGAAAAAATTAAAATCAAAGCCACATACAAAACAGAAGAAAAAAACAAAATTCTATTACGATCAGAAAGAGTAACGATAGCACTCAAGCCACCGCCTACAAAAACATACGCCATAACTGCGCCAAGAAACGATACAAAACTCGACACTCCAGCAAAAACCTTCTCCTCAACCTCAAGCAGCGCCGCAGCAAGCTTATATTCTTCGACAACAATATCCCTTCTCTTATATCCATACGTTGGATAATGTTGCTTCCATGAACGAGTATCTTCATCAGTGAAATCCATATGGTCCTCCTACAGCAGCATCTTCCGGCCCCATGCGGCCTGTCCAAGCGATATGCAGCCATCGTTGGGCGGCAGATGCCCGTGCACCAGCGGAGTAAGGCCACGGACGCGCAATGCCTCCGGCAGTTCAATGCTCACGGTCCGGTTCTGCATCACCCCGCCGGAAAGCCCCACTGAGTGTATTCCCAGCACCTCCGCCGCCATGGCCGCAAGGTCCGCCGCGCCGCGTATCAGGCCCAGATGAAACCTGCGGGCAATGACGGATGCCGGCACTTCCATGCACCAGTCCAGATAGGCCTGCATGAACAGGGTGTGTGTATCCAGCACGGCGGGCTGAACATCGGTGAGCACGGGGCAGCCGTACCCTTCCGTCACGGAAAAATCCTGAATCTTTTCCAGCATGATGGCGGCCTGCCCTTCATACGTCACCGTGTGGCACACGCCCAGCATGGCGGCCACCGCGTCAAACAGCCGCCCGCAGGATGAGGTCATGGGCGTGTTTATGCGCCGCTCCAGCACCTGCGGCAGAAACGATGCCGCCTGCGCGAAAGACTCCCACCACGTCCATTGCCGCGTATCCGGTTCGTGCACGCCCAGATTCCAAAGCAGTCCCTGCGCTATGCGCCACGGCTCGCGGATGGCGGCCTCGCCCCCCGGCAACGGCATAAGCGCAAGCTGCCCCACGCGCTCGTGTTCCAGCTCCACGGTATCCACATAGAGCAGTTCCCCGCCCCAGATGGTGCCGTCTTCTCCGTATCCGGTGCCGTCCAGCGCAAGCCCCAGAGCCGGACCTTCGTACCTGTTTTCCGCCAGCACGCTGTGAATGTGCGCGTAATGATGCTGCAGTGTCAGCACAGGCACCCCGTGCCGCTGTCCGTATTCCTCCGCGAACCGGGTGGAAAGATAGTCCGGGTGCAGGTCGCGCACCACGGCCTGTGGCCGCACCTGCAGCACCGCCGCCATATGCTCCGCAATCTCCTGATAAAATCCGTACGTTTCCAGATTCTGCATGTCGCCTATGTGCTGCGATACAAAGGCCTGCGCGCCGCGCGTGTAGCACAGGGTGTTCTTCAGTTCCGGCCCCGCGCCGAGCACACAGGGGCCTTCTCCCTCCAGAAACACCGGAGCGGGTGTGAACCCGCGCGCACGGCGGAAAAACTGGCGCTCCCGCGTACCGGGATGCACGCGGAGCACGGAATCATCGGTGCGGATAAGAATATCGCGGTTGTGCAGCAGAAAGATATCGGCAATGCCCGCCAGCCGCCGCAACGCCTCGCGGTTGCCCAGCGCAATGGGCTCGCTGCTCATGTTGCCGGAGGTCATGACCAGCGCAGGCACCTGCCCGGAGGAAAACTCCCTCAGAAAACCGAACAGCACATGGTGCAGCGGCGTGTAGGGCAGCATAATGCCCACATGGTGCGTATCCGGCATAACCTGCGCCGCAAGGGGGGTATTCTCCAGCGCGCGGCACAGCACTATGGGCCGTTCGCGCCCCTGCATCGTCGCGGCTTCCGCCTCTGTCACCGTGGCCAGTTGCCGCGCGGTCTCCACATCCGGCACCATCACGGCAAGGGGTTTGCCCCAGCGGTTTTTCCGGGTGCGCAGGGCGGTTACCGCCGCCTCGCTTGTGGCATCGCAGGCAAGGTGAAAGCCGCCCAGTCCCTTAATGGCGGCAAGGGCACCCTTGCTCAGTGCCTTGGCGGTCTGGCGCACGGCTTCCGTATGGCGGCACACCTCAGCCCCGTCTGCCGTGGTCAGCCACACCTGCGGTCCGCACACAGGGCAGGCATTGGGCTGCGCGTGAAACCGGCGGTCCAGCGGATTTTCGTACTCCGCGCGGCAGGAAGCGCACAGGGGAAAGCACGCCATGGAGGTCTGCGACCGGTCGTAGGGAATGGCACGGGTAATGGTATACCGGGGGCCGCAGTTGGTGCAGTTGGTAAAGGGATACAGGTAGCGCGGATTGGCAGGGTCGGCCATGTCCGAAAGGCAGTCGGCACAGGTGGCCACGTCCGCGCTTATGAGCACCGTGTTGCCGCTTCCGCCCGTGCTGGCAACAATGACAAACGTCTCTTCCCCGTCCACGGCAGGCAAGTCGTGTTCCGTGCGGCTCACCACCTGCGCCAGCGGGGGCAGTTTGTCGTGCAGGTCACGCCCGAACCTTTCCACGGCGTCCGGCACTCCCTGCGCCTCAATGAACACTCCCTCGGAGGTGTTGCTCACCGTGCCCGTCACGCCGTTGTCCAGCGCAATGCGATAGACGAAGGGGCGAAACCCCACGCCCTGCACCTGTCCCTGAATGACGAACTTACGGCGTAGCATGTCTGGCATGGCACGACGATAGCCGAATTATTCAACCGTGGGAAGGGGTTGTAAGCCGCCTCTGCCAACACCTGCCGGCGGCCCCCGCCACAAGAAAAAGGCCGGAACCCCTGCGTAGTTCCGGCCCGTATTGCAGAACAGCGCAGCCTAGGCCCAGCGGGCCATGAACCCTGCGGTATCCCCTGTCTGGCGTATATGAGTGATAAGCGCACTGCCGAAGATAACCGCATCTATGCTGTCACCAAAAATCTGCAGCTGCGCCGGTTCCCGTATGCCGAACCCCAGCGCGACAGGCAGGTCAAACGCCTTCCGCGCACGGGCCAGTGCCTGCGCGAGTTCTGCGGGAAAACTCTCCCGCGCCCCCGTGGTGCCCAGCACGGAAACCACATACACATATCCCATGGCCACCTGCGCATAGGCGCGCATGCGTTCCTCATCCGTATTCAGCCCCACCAGCGGCACAAGGGCCATGCCCCGCTCCTGCAGCACCGTGCGGTAGGGAGCGTCTTCATCCAGCGGCAGGTCAGGGATGATGAACCCGGAAACACCCGCTGCCTGCGCATCTTCCGCCAGCCGCCCGAACCCGTACTGCAAGAAGGGATTCAGGTAGCCCATAAGCACCAGTTCGGCCTGAAAACGCCCTGCACGGGCGGCAAGCCCTTGCAGCAGCCAGCGCAGGGAAGCACCGTTTTCCAATGCCTGTATGGATGCCTGTTCCACCACCGGCCCGTCGGCGCAGGGATCGGAAAAAGGCACGCCCACCTCTATGATGTCCGCCCCGCCCGCATCCAGCGCCTCCAGATGCTTCCAGAAGCTTTCCCGGTCCGGAAACCCGCCGGGAAGGAAGGGGATGAGCGCCTTGCGGCCCGCCTTGTTGGCCCTGCGAATCCGTTCCGTCAGTCGTGAAGTCTTCATGCCTGCCCCCTATCCCAGTTCGGCAAAACTGTGGCCGATATTCTGCTCAATGATATCCATATCCTTGTCGCCGCGCCCGGAAAGGTTCACGATGACGTTGGCCCCGCGCGGAATGCTCTCCCGGTTTTCCAGCACCCACGCCACGGCGTGCGCGCTTTCCAGAGCGGGCATTATGCCCTCCGAACGGGTCAGCTTCATAAAGGCGGCAAGGGCCTGCGCATCGTTCACGGTACCATATTCGGCGCGCCCACTGGCGTGCAGGTGGGCATGTTCCGGCCCTACGCCGGGATAATCCAGCCCTGCAGCCACCGAGTGCGATGGCAGTATCTGGCCGTCTTCATCCTGCAGCAGCATGGTCATCTGCCCGTGCAGCACGCCGGGGCTGCCCAGATTGAGCGGGGCCGAATTATGGCACTCCGGCTCGCCTGTACCCGCCGCCTCCACGCCCACAAGACGCACCGCCGCATCGGGCACAAAGGCGTGAAACGCCCCTATGGCGTTGGAACCGCCCCCCACGCAGGCAACCACGGCGTAGGGAAGCTCTCCCGTCTTTTCCAGAATCTGCTCTCGCGCCTCACGCCCCACCACGGCCTGAAACTCGCGCACCAGCGTGGGAAAGGGGTGCGGCCCCGCCGCCGTACCGAAGCAATAGTGGTGGGTCCGCTGCTCTGCTATCCAGAAGCGCAGCGCCTCGTTAATGGCGTCCTTAAGGGTCTTGGTGCCGCTCTCCACCGGAACCAGCCGCGCACCGAGCAACTGCATTCTGCGCACGTTGTGCGACTGGCGCGCCACGTCCGTGGCTCCCATGAACACAATACACTCAAGATCCAGCGCACGGGCCGCCGTGGCGGTGGCCACGCCGTTCATGCCTGCGCCTGTTTCCGTAAGCAGGGCGGGTTTGCCCATATATTTGGTCAGCAGGGCCTGACCGAGGGTGTTGTTAATCTTGTGGGAGCCGGTGTGGTTCAGGTCCTCACGCTTGAGCCAGAGGTTGAACCCCAGTTCCCGGGAAAGCGTGGGGCACAGGGTAAGGGGACTTTTGCGTCCCACGTAATCCTTGAGCAGGGCGTTGAATTCATCCTGAAACCCCTGCGAACGCACAATGGTTTCGTAGGCGTGCTCCAGTTCGCGCAGCGGGGGAATAAGCAATTCCGCCACAAACTGGCCGCCAAAGTCGCCGAAGTATCCTTTTTTCATGACTCACCTGTCCGCTACAGTATAGATTGTCCGCCGCATCGCACGGCAGCACCGGGTCCGCGCCGGTTACGGCACCAGCGGCCCGTGCACCATGTCGAACACGGCCTTGAGTTTTTCCGCGCTTTTCACGCCGGGCGCACTCTCCACGCCGGAGTTAAGGTCCAGCCCGCACGGATTGCAGCCCATAATGGCCTGCTTCAGATTGTGCGGCCCAAGCCCTCCGGCGATGAACCACGTCTTTATGCCGCGCAGTCCGGCAAGGAAGGACCAGTCCTGTTCGGTGCCATGCCCGCCGCCCCCGCTGCCCGCGTCGAACAGGTAAAAGCGGGAGTAGGGAGCAAACCGCTCCATATCCGCCTCCAGTTCCTGCCGCGTGGCGTAGCGTGACGGCCAGAAAACCTTCATCACCCTTGTCCTGCCCAGCGCCTTGCAGAACTCCGGGTCCTGGTCGCCGTGCAACTGCGCCAGATTAAGGCGCGCGTGCTGCATAATGCGCTTAACCTCGTCCACGCTCTGGTCCGTGAACACGCCGGTGCGCATGAGCGTGGGCGTTTCTATGGCGCGCACCTGCTCCACCGTGACACAACGCGGGCTGCTTGCGTGAAAGATGAAGCCTATGAAGTCCGCATCAAACTCCACGCACAGGTCCGCATCATGCTGGCTGGTTATGCCGCACACCTTGATGAAGATTTCCTTGTCCAACATGACGTCTCCTTGCCGTTAATTCTGCGTGCCGCACCGCAGTGCGGTCAGCCCAGCAGGGCCTGCAAAGCCTTGCACGGCTCGCCGCCCCGCATAAGCGCGGTACCCACCAGCATGGCATCGTACCCCAGAGAAGCCACGTGGCGCCTGTGCTCCGGGGTGGATATGCCGCTGGCGGCAATCCATACTTCAGCGTAGCTACGTTGGTGCACCAGTCGCCCGCAAATGGCAAGGTCCGTCTGCAATGTCTCCAGATTCCGGTTGTTCACCTGAATGATGCGCGCACCGGCTTCGCGCGCCATATCAAGGTCCCGTTCGTCAAACACCTCCACCACCGCCTCCATGCCGTACTCGTGGGTCATGTCCAGCAACGCGCGCAGGGGCGCGGCACTTTCGAACATGCGCACAATGAGCAGCAGGGCGGATGCTGGCGTGGCCGCCGTCTGCACTATCTGCAAAGGGTGAAAGAGGAAGTCCTTGCGCAGCAGGGGCAGACCCGTAAAGGCCATGCGTTCCAGAAACGTGATATCCCCCTTAAAGTACACATCTTCCGTAAGCACGGAGAGTGCGGCCGCGCCGCCCTGCGCGTATTGGCGGGCCACCTCTTCCGGCGAAAGGGCAAGCTCTATGTCGCCCTTTGAAGGCGAAGCCCGCTTGTATTCGCAGATTGCGGCCAGCCCCGCCTGTTTCAGAGCCTGCCCCAAAGAGGGACGCACGCCGGTAAAAGGTGCGGGCAGCGCGTTGCGGGACGCAAGGTCTTCAAGCATGCGTATCTCATCCGCCTTGGCGGTACGAAAGCGCTCAAGCATGGAGCACCTTCCCGCCCGCGCCCGCCATAACGGCCTCGCGCGCCATATCCATGCACCGGCGCATGTCCCTGCCGTCTTCCAGCAAGTGCACGGTTACCCCCACGTTCAGCACCAGCATGTCGCGCATGGCGGCGTTTCCGCCGCCGGAGAGCAGGTCGCGCAGCACCGCCAGCCCTTCTTCTTTGCCCGACACTGACAGATCGCGCGGGTCGCACGGCCCGATGCCGTACTCCGCCGGGTCCACGGAAACAGCGCGGGTAGACGTGCCTTCCACCATAACCACCTGCGCCGGCCCCATGGGGGTTATCTCATCATACCCGCCCGCTCCGTGCACCACGGCGGCCCGTTCTATGCCCGAGAGGGCCAGAACGTCCGCCATAAGTTGCAGGAACTGGGGCCGGGCCACTCCCAGCAGCTGATGCGTGGGACGCGCGGGGTTCAGCAGCGGGCCGAGCAGGTTGAACAGGGTGCGCATTCCCAGTTCCTGCCGCACCGGCATGATGTGCCGGAAAGCGGGATGAAAGTGCGGCGCGAACAAAAAGACAAAGTTGCGCCGCTTCAGTTCTTCCAATATGGCCTGCGGCTCCTGCAACATGGGCAGCCCCATGCCGTCCACCGCGTCCGCGCTGCCGCAGGAGGAAGAGACAGCCCTGTTGCCGTGCTTGGTAACGGCATAGCCCATGCCCGCCAGCGTAAGCGCCGTGGCGGTGGAGCAGTTAAAGCTGTTCTTGCCGTCGCCGCCCGTGCCCACGGGGTCCACCCGCCTGCCCTGCACGCCGGGAATGAGCCGGGCGCGTTCAAGGCACACCGCCACGGCGGCAGCCATTTCCTGCGGGGTTTCTCCCTTGAGCCTGAGCCCCATGAGAAAGGCTCCCGCCTGTGCCGGTGTCATCTCACCATCCATAAGATGGGTGAACGCCTCTTTCGCAACAGGGGCGGAAAGGTTGTTCCCCTCTGCCAGTGTTTCCAGTATTTCCGATATCTTCATACGCGTGTTCCTTCTCTTTCAGGCCGCCGCACCGGCTACAGGATGCGGTCGGGGAAGTTGCCCAGCAGGATTTCCCCTTCCGGGGTAAGCACCGATTCCGGGTGAAACTGCACGCCCACCCACGGGCGGTCCCTGTACCGCAGGGCCATAACCTCCGTCTCACCCGCCTCCGTGTGCACGGCGCAGGTAGCCTCCAGCAGGTCCGGTGCCTCGTGCACATGGACGATGAGCGAATGGTAACGCCCTATGCGCATGGGCGAAGATACGCCCGTAAACAGGCCCGTGCCGTCATGCTCCAGCATGGACGACTTGCCGTGCATGATGCGCGGCCCCACCACCACAGACGCCCCGGCAAAGTGCCCCAGGATCTGATGCCCCAGACACACGCCCAGCACGGGCACGGTCTTGGGCAGGCGGCTCAGGAATTCGAGGCACAGCCCCGCGTTCTGCGGATTGCTGGGACCGGGGGATATGCACACCATGTCCAACTTCCCGCTCTGCGCCAGTTCAAGGATGGATACATCGTCATTCTTGCGCACTTCCGGAAACCGCCCCGTCTTCTGGAACGCCTGCACCAGATTGAAGGTGAAGGAGTCATAATTATCGATAAGCAAAAACATCGCCGTCCCCCGTTCCGTTGATGGTGACCTTCAGTGCCCGCGCCTTGTTATGGCACTCTTCCCATTCCCGCTCAGGCACGGAATCGTGCACAATCCCTGCTCCGCACTGCCACTGCACCAACCCGTCGCGCACCCACATGGTGCGGATGAGGATGCCGGTGTCCATGTCCGCCCGGTTGTCGTCCAGTCCCATCCAGCCCACCGCGCCCGCGTAAGGCCCCCGTTGCAGGGCCTCCATGTCCGCAATAATCTCCATGGCGCGCACCTTGGGCGCACCGCTCACTGTGCCTGCAGGAAAGGTTGCCGCCATCACGTCCAGCGCGTCCGCCCCTTCCTTCAGGCGTCCCTTGACATACGAGGTCATGTGCATGACGTGGCTGAACCGCTCCACCTGCATGTACTTGTCCACAGAAACGGTACCCGGCGCGGACACGCGCCCCACGTCGTTACGTCCAAGATCCACCAGCATGACGTGCTCCGCCTGCTCCTTGGGGTCTGCTCTCAGTTCTTCCGCAAGGGCCAGGTCTTCCGCCTCCGACGCACCGCGCGGACGCGTTCCCGCGATGGGGCACACTTCCACCTCGCCCTCACGGCAGCGCACCAGCACTTCCGGCGAAGAACCCACAAGGCTTATGCCCGGCAGCCGCATGAAGAACATGTACGGCGAGGGATTAATCTGCCGCAGCCTGCGGTAGAGTACGAACGGCTCGCCGGAAAACGGCGCCTGAAACCGTGTGGAAAGCACCACCTGAATGGCCTCGCCCTGCCGGATGAGTTCCTTCACGCGGTCCACGTTGCGCAGATAGGTGGCGCGGTCCGGTATAGTGGTCACGGGGCCCACGTCCGGGGGTTCCGCCTTGCGCTCCACCGCCGCCCGGTCCATGCGCACGTTCAGCCCCTCCGCCAGATTGAGCAGGCAGAGCTTGTTGTACAGATGGTCGAACAGCACAATGGTGCCGGGCAGCACAAGGCACGCCTCGGCACTTTCCGGGGGCAGCACGCCGCGCAGCTTGGGCTCGAACATGCCCGCCGTGCCGTAGCCGAAGTAGCCGAACAGCCCGCGCGCGATGGGGGGCAGTTTTTCAAACCCCTCTGCCGCCTGCACGGTAACGGCCTTGCCCACGGCGCGCACGCCTTCCAAATAGTCCATACCTTCATACTTTTTTAAAAAATCCAGTCTCTTGTCGCGCGATGCGACCTCCAGCCGCCCTTCCTTGCAGCCCAGCCGCAGCAGGAAGTTGAACCCGATCACGCTGTATCGGCCCCAGCGCCCGTCTACCTCCGCGCTTTCCAGCAGGAATCCCTGCCCGGAACCGACCAGCCCCAGAAACAGGCTGATGGGCGTCTGGATATCCGCCGCCAGCCACTGCCCTGTCTGCTTGAGTACTACGCTCATGTGGTTATCTCCCTGACTTGCTTGTGTTTGCTGTTCTATCCGTCACGGCCCAATCAACAAAAAAACGCCGCGTTCCGGGAGGAACGCGGCGTTTGAGAACTTGATACTACTCTGCCTGGTGGTCTTTTATTGACGCACTCCTCCCGTATTGCTGTTCTCACGCCACCACCAAAGAGCGCGCTCAACGAGCACGTTGATGTCGCCACCGGCGGCAATGTTCAGCATATTACGGAAAGAACGCACTGCGTCCAACGAACTAGGATTGGCTTCGAAAAGCCCCTCGAACAGTTCGGCGTCCTCGGTCATCATCTTCTGCGCGGCGTCAAGGCGGCGCTGAAAGGAGGGGGTGAGATAAGGGGTTATCTCATCCTTGTGCGCCAGCGTGGCAAGGTAGGAAACAGTGGTGATGAAGTTCAGTCCCTGAATAAGGGCGGCTGCCTCGTCATGCTCTTCCGGCGTGGTGCGAAAAGGTTCGCACCCCATACGGGTGAACATGTCTTCCACCATGGCCACATGCTCCCCGTCCGTGCCCTCTGCGGGCGTAACGGCCACGCGCACCTCGTCCGCCTTCGGCTCCGGGCCGAAGAGAGGATGGGTGCCCACAATGGGGCCGTTGTAGACGCGTTGCATCTGACGCATGGGTTGCACCTTCACCGATGTGATGTCCACCAGCACCTGCGGCGGACGGAGTATATCCCGTATCTGTTGCAGCACCGTATCGAATACTGCTGCGGGGATGCACAGGAGTATCACCTTTGCTTCCGCCAGTCCAGCAGCAAGTGACGATTTTGTCAACGGGCGGTCAATTTCTTCCACAGCGTATCCCGCCGCCCGCAAACGGGTGCAGAACATGCGGCCCATCCGCCCCTGCGCCCCTATGACAGCCACCGTGCAGCCGCTAAACTCTCCCTCGCTCATGCCGTTACCCTGCCCCACTTGCGCCAGAAGGACGGAAAGGATTTGGAAACGCATTTGGGGTCGTCCAGCCGCACGTCCACGCCCGCAAGCCCCAGCAGAGAAAGGCTCATGGCCATGCGGTGATCGCCGTAGGCATGGAATACCGTTCCCTCCGGGGCGGCTATGGCTGCGCGTCCTGCCGGGTGCACGGTCAGGCCGTCTTCACGCACCTCCACCCGCACCCCGGCCTTGCCCAGTTCCGTGGCCGGTCCGGCAAGGCGGTCGCATTCCTTGATGCGCAGATGCGCCACATTGGTCACGGTGGTCGGGCCTTCCGCAAAGGCGGCCAGCGCGGCCACTGTGGGGACAAGGTCCGGGCAGTGTCCCATGTCCACCTGCGTGCCGCGGAGCGCGGAAGGATGCACCGTAACGGCCGTTGGTTCCACCTCCACACGGGCTCCCATGCTCCGCAGGATATCGAGCATGGCCTTGTCGCCCTGCAAAGAGTCGGCCCGCAGGCCGGTCACGCGCACAGGGTTCGGCCCCGCCGCGCCCGCTGCCAGAAAATAGGAAGCGCTGGACCAATCTCCCTCCACGCGGTAATCGCCCGCGCGGTAGATGCCGGGCTTGACCACAAACCGGGTCCTGCCGGGCAGCACCTCGCGGATGGTCCGCCAGTCTTTCTGCACCCAGCCGTCCTCTTCCAGCATCTCCACCCGGAACGAGTGGCCGAAATCTTCCATGGCCTTGAGGGTCAGTCCCACATAGGGCCAGCTCACCGCCTTGCCGCCGGTGACGTTGATGGTCAGCGTCTTCCCCAACGGGGCTGCCAGCAAAAGGCCGGAAAGGTACTGGCTGGATTCATCAAGGCCTATGTTCACCTCACCCCCGGGCATGCCGTTGGTGTCTATGACCAGCGGGGGAAAGCCCGGTGCGCCCTCCCACTCCACGCCCACGCCCAACATGCGCAGGGCCATGACTAGTTCGCCGATGGGCCGCTCGTGCATACGCGGTGCGCCGTGGATGCGGAACAGGCCAAGCCCTGCCGCCACCACGGCGGTGAGCAGGCGGCACGTGGTGCCCGATTCACCCACAAAACAGGAAACAGGTTCCTCCCTGCCCCCGGCGGGTGTTCCGGCCACGCCCCGGATGGCGTACAGCCCTTCACCCAACCGCTCCATGCGCGCCCCGCAGGCCTGCATGATCTCCATGGTCCGCTTCAGGTCGTCACTTTCCAGCACGTTTGCCAGCCGCGATTCTCCCACGCCCAGTGCCGCGCCTATGACCATGCGGTGCGAAACCGATTTGGACGGCGGAGCTTCCACCTCAATTATCTTGCTCATGGCATTATCCTTGTCGTTGCGCGTTCGGCGCAACGTTCGCATGTGTGTCCGGCGTGCCCGGCGTATCCGGTGTGTCCATGGTATTCGGGGCAGCAGCCTGCGCGCCCTTGTCTTCTGTCCCGGCGGAAACATCTATATACGGGCCGGTGGGATAGCTGCCCAGAATACGCAGGCTCTGGCAGTGGCCGCGTATCTCGTCCAGCAGGGCGGCATATTCTTCGCGGGCCAGATCGCTCTCCACGTCCACAAAGAACACGTAGCGCCACTTTTCGCCGCGCATGGGCCGCGATTCCAGCTTCTTCATGTTCAGCCCCTCCACCGCCATGACATTGAGCACGCTTACCAGCGAACCCGGCTTGTCCGGCAGTGAAAAGAGCATGGATGTCTTGTCGCGCCCCTCTCCGTCCGAGGGCTGCGGCCCCACAATGACAAAACGCGTCCAGTTGTCCGGCAGGTTCTCTATGCCCCGGGCCAGAATGTTCAGGTCCAGCAGTTCGGCAAGCTTGCCGTGCCCTATGGCGGCGGCTCCCTTTTCGTCGCACACGCGGCGGGCGGCTGCGGCCGTACTCTCCGTGGGCACAATGCGCGCATTGGGCAGATTGGCCCTGAGCCAGCCCCCGCACTGCCCAAGGGGCTGCGGGTGGGAGTAAACGGTGGTTATCTCTGCCAGTTCGCGCTCGCGGGTGAGCAGGCTGTGGCTTATGCGGCAGTACAGTTCGGCCTGAATGTACAGCTCAAAATCCATGAACAGGTCCAGACTCTGGCCCACCGTGCCCTCAAGCGAATTCTCCAGCGGAATGACACCCAGTTCGCACTCGCGGGAATGCACGGCCCGGAACACCTCGTGCAGGTTCTTCTGCGGCAGGTATTCCACGGCCTTGCCCAGATATTCCACCCCGGCAAAGTACGAGAAGGTGCCCTCCGGCCCCAGATAGGCCACCCGCTGCGGACGCTGCAATGCGCGGGAGGAAGAGAACACCTCCCGGTAGATGGAGCGCAGATGCTCAAAAGGAATGGGCCCGGCGTTATGACGGCGCAGGTTCTCCATAACCTCTTTCTCGCGGAAGGGCTTGAAGATCACGTCGCGCGAGCCCCGTTTAAGCTGGCCCACCTCCAGACTCAGCGAGGCGCGGCGGTTAAGCAGCTCCAGAATATCGCGGTCTGTGGCGTCTATCTCCTGCCGCACTTCCTGCATGCGTGGATTCTCGTCCGTCCTGTCCGTCCTGTCGGGCATGGCTAGCCTTCCTTGATGTCTTCTTGGATGCGCATGCCGAAATGGCGTCCTGCCGCATCGGTGCGCACAAGTATCTCATCCCCTTCCTTCAGGGCAACCACGCTCACGGGCGAACCGTCACGGCGCACCACACGGATGGTTTCCGCATTCTGCAGGAATACGGCCCCTTCCGTTCCGCCCACCCGCGCCTTGATAAGCAGCATGGGGCGCACCTCCACCTTGCAGCGACCTACGGTGGCAAGGGCGGTGGAACCGTCGTGCCCCACAATGAGCACCTCTTCGCCCGCCGCCAGTTCCTCCAGATAGGTGGTCCTGTCGCCGGGCATGACTACATAGGCGTGCACGGCGCCGGCGTTCACGCGGAAAGGACGCGCCGCGACATATTCGTTGCGCTCCGTTTCGGCATGAACAAGAAAGGTAAACGCGCTGGAGTTGCCCACCAGCATGCCCTGCCCGGTCTTCATCACCGACATGGTGTCCACGCAGACACGGTGACCAAGCCCCGCGTGCTCCACCGCCGTAACGGTCGCGGGCACCAGTTCCAGCCTGCCCTGAGAGAGTTTGAGTTCCGCCACGATACGCTTCAGCTCCTCCGCGCCTTCCGGGAGAACCACCACGGCGTTCACCCCGCGTTCAAGAATTCCCGCCGCCAGCTTTGCCTCGTCCAGCGTTGCCACTTCCACGGTCACATTGTCCGACTGCGCCAGCAGGTTTTCTATGGGAATAATCTCCCACCCGCGCGCAATGACCACATCCTCGCCCTTTGCAAGGCGGCTCACAGCCTCTTCCTCATCCTTCTTGGAGGCAAAGGCGATAACGGGCATGGCGTCCTGCGCCAGCACGGTGCAACGTGCCAGCGAGCGCACCTTCTCCACGTCTTCCTGCGCCACGATAATGGCGTCCACGCCGGATTCCAGCGCCAGTGTGATGTGGTCCTTGTTGAACGGGACGCTCTTGAACAATACCTTTTTCATTGTTTTTCCATTTTTGTAAATTTTAATCTTCGCCAACAATGGCAATGGCTTGTTCTACATCCCAATCTTCGTGCACCACGCCGCGCAGGGCTTTCACCAACTGCGGGGTGCGTTTGTGCTGGAAGATATTGCGGCCCACGGAAAGCCCCGCACCGCCCGCGCGCACGGAATCGTGTACCATCTGTATGAAGTCTCTGGTGGAATCCATCTTGGGACCACCCGCTATAACCACGGGCACACAGGTGGAATCCACCACGCGGGAGAAGGAATCCATGTCGCCGGTATAGGGCACCTTCACGATATCCGCCCCCAGTTCCACGGCCACGCGGGCGCAGTGGGCAACCACGGTGGGGTCGAACTGGTTCTGAATCTTGGGTCCGCGCGCATACATCATAGCCAGCAACGGCATGCCCCAGTCCGCCGCCACGGCAGCCACGCGTCCCAGGTCGGCCAGCATATCGCGTTCAGTCTCATCGCCCAGGTTCACATGCACGGAAACACCGTCCGCACCATGCTTTATGGCGTCTTCCACCGAGGAGGTAAGCGACTTGGCGTTGGGCGTGGGAGACATGGAGGTGGAGCTGGAAAGATGCACAATAAGACCCACGTCCTTGCCGCCTTCACGGTGTCCGCAGCGCACCAGTCCCTTGTGCATGAGCACGGCATCCACGCCGCCTTCCGCTATACTGTTCACGGTCTCGCGCATGTCTACAAGGCCTTCAATGGGGCCTACGGTCACGCCGTGGTCAAGCGGTACAATGATGGTGCGCCCGGTGAGCCGGTTGAATATACGCTCGATGCGAATCTTCTTGCCGATATGCATTTGATATCCCTCGCAGAATTATGATTACCCGCCAATATGGCTAGTTCGCTTCCAGCACTGCCATGGCTTTGTCCACGGTCCATTCACTGTGTACCACGCCGTGCAGGGCGGCGACCAGAAGGTCGGGCCGGGCATGCTGAAACACGTTGCGGCCCATAGAAAGCCCCGCCCCGCCTGCCTTGACGGAATCGTGCACCATTTCTACCAGCGCGCGGTCCGAATCCATTTTGGGACCGCCCGCAATAACCAGCGGCACGCAGCAAGCTTCGCACACGTAGGCAAAAGAGTCCATATCACCAGTATAATTCACTTTCACAACATCCGCCCCAAGCTCCATGCCCACCCGCGCGCAGTGGGCTATAATGGCGGGATCAAACTCGTTCTGCACCTTGGGTCCGCGCGCATACATCATGGCCAGCACAGGCATACCCCACTCCACCGCGCGCGAGGTCACCTTGCCCAGATCCTCCAGCATGTAGCGTTCCGTTTCATCGCCCAGATTCACATGCACGGAAACAGCGTCCGCACCAAGGCGCAGGGCGTCTTCCACCGTGCCCACCAGCGACTTGGCGTTGGGCAACGTGGCAATGGACGTGCTTGCAGAAAGATGCACGATAAGCCCCACATCCTTGCCGTAGCCACGGTGCGTGCAACGGGGCAGCCCCTTATGCATGAGCACGGCATTGGCTCCGCCTTCCGCCACCTTGTTCACGGTGCCGGGCAGGTCAAGCAGCCCGTAAATGGGCCCCACCGTTACGCCGTGATCCATGGGCACGATGATGGTCCTGCCTGTGTTGCGGTTGAAAATGCGTTCCAGCCGGACGCTTTTGCCAAGCAACATACGTTTCTCCTCGTGGGTTTGCAGCCCTTCGGGCCTTGTTCACGGCAAACAAAAAAGGGCCGCCGGCTTTCGCCCGCGGCCCTCATCTTGTACCTTTTTTACCGAATGTTCAGTTCGTCAGGCACCAGTGTTCGCACCACGGGCTTTCCCATAGCTAAAGTAATACCAAAAATAAAATTCGGTATTCGCGGCGCTGGTGGCAAAGGTGGTGGCAAAGGTGGTGGAAATGGTGGTCATGTCTGAAAAACAGCCTTTTGAAGCGAAGTGAAACTCTCGGTTACAGCAATTTCCGGCACAATAGGAGAGAGGTCATTCCGCTGTCAACACAAATATTCAACATTTTTGCAAACCACCCTCTTCCCTTGTCGCGAGCTGTTTTTACAATTTTGCACATTACTGCACTTCTGTATTATACAAATTTGTTAAATTAGACTATGTACCTTACAGAAATTGCATGCCCACCTTTTCTTGATTCTAACAAATTCAAACACATACCCTATTTGGCACACTAGATGCTCCAGTGTGGGCAATCGATATGGAACAGGGGTGTTTACCCACGAAAAGGAGGATTCCATGTTTTCAACCACGCTCACTTCGTTGCGTACACTGAGGAAGCTGCTTCCCGCTGCGGGCGGTGCGGCAGCGCTTACGCTGGTTCTTGCCACCTCCGCGCTGGCAGAAGACGCCCCCGAAATGCTCACCCAGCAGAACGCCAACATCCTGTGGACACTGATCGCTGCCATTCTGGTCATGTTCATGCAGGCGGGCTTTGCCATGGTGGAATGCGGCTTCACCCGCGCCAAGAACGCGGGGAACATTCTCATGAAGAACTTCGTGGACTTTGCCGCTGGTTCGCTCATCTTCTTTCTCATCGGTTTCGCCTTCATGTTCGGCACCGATGCGGGCGGATTCATCGGCCTCAGCGGGTTCGGTCTCAGCGGTGTGAACGCCACCACCGATGACGGCATGTGGACGCTGACCTTCTGGTTCTTCCAGTCCGTGTTCGCCGCCACCGCCGCCACCATCGTTTCCGGCGGCATTGCGGAACGCACCAAATTTCCGGCCTACATCCTCGTCAGCATTCTGGTAACGGGTTTCATCTACCCCATTTCCGGCCACTGGGCATGGGGCGGCCTGAACGGCAACGCCGGCTGGCTTGAAGGTCTGGGCTTTGCAGACTTTGCAGGCTCCACCGTGGTACACTCCGTGGGCGGCTGGGTAGCCCTTGCCGGTGCCATAATCCTTGGCCCCCGTACCGGAAAGTACGCACCGGACGGCACCCCCAAGGCCATTCCCGGTCACAACATCCCCATGGCCGCCCTTGGCGTGCTGATTCTGTGGTTCGGCTGGTTCGGCTTTAACGCAGGCTCCACCACCACGGCCGACGGCACCATAGGCTACATCGCCCTGAACACCAGCCTTGCCGCCTGCGCGGGCACCGTGGCCGCCATGCTCACCGTGTGGGCCCGGTTCGGCAAGCCTGAAGCTTCCATGACCATGAACGGCTCTCTGGCCGGTCTGGTGGGCATTACCGCAGGCTGCTACGAAGTTTCCCCCGTGGGTGCCATCATCATCGGCCTTCTCAGCGGCGTGGTCGTGGTGCTCTCCATCGAATTCATCGACAAGAAGCTGAAGATTGACGATCCGGTGGGCGCAGTTTCCGTACACGGCGTGTGCGGCGTGCTGGGCACCGTGGCCGTGGGCCTGTTCGCATCGCCCGATTTCGGCAGCATCTCCGGCCTGTTCTACGGCGGCGGATTCGGGCAGACCATGACACAGATCATCGGCGCAGGCGCGGTCTTTGTCTGGGCATTCGGTATGGGCTATGTCGCCTTCTCCGCGGTCAAGCTCATCATGGGCCTGCGCGTCTCCCGCGAGGAAGAGATGAAGGGTCTGGATATCTGCGAGCACGGCTCCGAGTCTTACAACGGCTTCCAGATCTACACCGTGGAATAGGCAGGAGGAATATCATGAAACTCATCATCGCATACATTCGGCCGGAAATGCTCACCCTTGTGAAGCAGGCCCTCTACAGCAAAGGAATATACGCCCTTTCGGTCACCAACATTCTCGGCAGCGGCCAGCAGAAAGGGTTTACCGAAACCTACCGCGGCGTGGTCATGGAAGTGAACCTGCTCAAGAAAGTCCGCCTTGAACTGGGCGTGCAGGACGACAAACTCGACGACGCCCTTGCCGCCATCCAGTCCGGCGCAAAAACCGGCAAGGAAGGCGACGGCATCATCTTCGTGCAGGATATCGTAAAGACCATCCGGGTCCGCACGGGCGAAGTAAAATAACCGTTTCCGACGCCGGGGGGCAACACCCAGCCCCCCGGCACCCTGCGGAAGCGACACCGAAAGGACGCTCCGCGCTCCACACACCCTGCCGGACCGGCCTGCTCCGCCACCCCAAGGGCCGGTCCGGCCCCTTTTACTCCCCGCCGTGCGGTGGCGGGTGCCAAAAAGGGCAACATTCCCCGCGACAGCAGGCGGATACACATGAGCCACTCTCTCGACATAGAAGCCATTATCGCGCACAGGCGGCTTGTCGCCCACTTCCAGCCCCTTGTCTCCGCACGGCGGGGCATGGTCATCGGATTCGAGGCACTGAGCCGGGGGCTGAGCGATACAGATAACGCCACCATCACCCCCGACACGTTGTTCGCGCTCGCCTCCAGACAGGGCATGAGCCTGCAGCTGGACCGTGCCTGCCGCGAAACCGCCTTTGCCGCCTTTGCCGCAATGCATGCCGCACACCCGGAAGCGCTGCTTTTCCTCAATGTAGACGCCTCTGTGCTGACCGAGGCCGTAGTGGGTTCCGGACACATAGAATCCCTTGCGCAACGCCACGGCGTGCCCGCCGCCAATGTGGTGCTGGAGATCATAGAATCGCAGGTGCAGGATACGGCTGCGCTCATGCGTTTCATCCGCCGCTACCGCGAGCGGGGCTTTCTCATCGCGCTGGACGACGTGGGCGCGGGGCATTCCAATCTGGAACGCATTGCCTCCATCAAGCCGGAGGTCATCAAGATTGACCGCTACCTCATCAGCAACATCCACAATGAATTCCACAAACAGGAAGTGGTGAAGGCCCTTTCTGCTCTGGCAAGACGCATAGGTGCCATGACCGTTGCCGAAGGGGTGGAATGCCGGGAAGAAGCCCTGTGCCTGATGGATGCAGGTGCAGACGTGCTGCAGGGATTCCATTTTGCCCGTCCTGCACTTCCGCACCGGATACAGGATGTTACAGAGCCGCTGCGGAGCATTATTGCCGCCTACAAGGAGCATTCGCTGGAACGCTACGAACACATGAAGCGGAGCAATGAAGAATTTCAGGAACTGGTGGGCAGAACGCGCGAGCATCTGCGCGGCTATCCCATGGCCGATTTCACGCACGCGCTGCTGGAACACCTGCTGGCCTTTCCCCAGCTGGAATGCGCCTATGTGCTGAGCGAAGAGGGTACGCAGATTACCGACACGGTATGCAACCCGTTCAGCATTCAGGAAAACAAGCGGTTCATCTACCAGCCTGCGCGCCGGGGCACGGACCATTCCCTTAAGGAATACTTCCTGCCCATACAGTCCGGGGTGGATACCTGCATGACGCAGCCCTACATCTCGCAGGCTTCCGGCAACCGCTGCATCACCTTGGCCGCCCGCTGCATCAGTGCAGACGGCGTGGCGTGCGTGCTATGCTTGGACGTGATGCAGGAGGAGCACGCGTTGCCCCTGTTCATACGGGAAGAGTTGGCAAATGCCTGCTGCTGACGGCAGCGGATAAATTTACGGACCTGCCGAACTGGGAACGGCATGTCCCGGGCGGGGAAGCCCGTTTGGCCGCGCTGATCCATATCGTTGAGGCAAACACCCGCAGCCCCGGCACCATACGGCCCTGCCGGAAGGGTTCCGGGGTGCGCCACGGGTTCCCCGCCCGCCCATTGCATGCACCTCCACACCCCACGGTGCTTCATAACAGGCACCGGAAACGCGAAAAACCCTGCCATCCGGTCTTGGCAGGGTTTTTTGTTGCCGCAAAACATGGCGAAGCCATAACGGAACCATAGCGGAACAGCGGCTACCGGACGTGTTTCGGAAAGCAACGGCCTCTGTATCCTGTGCAGGGCTTACTTCTCCCCGCTCCTCTGGTCCGAGCCTGACTTCATGGCTGGCACAGACGTACTCTCCGGCGGGCTCTTTTGGTTCGTACCGGATTTTTGTTCCGGACCAGACTTCTTTTCCAAATCGGACTTCTGTTCCGGATCGGACTTCAGGTCCGGCGCAGCCTTTTCCTGCCGGGTCCGCTGACGCGGCATAAGCAGCCGCTTGAATACATACATCTCCGCGTCCTTGCCCTCCAGCTTCTCCAGCGGAATCTCCGCGCGCGCCATAGCCTTGTGCCCGCCCGCAGAACCCACCTGACCGAACTGCATGCTGGCGAACCTTCCCAGGTCGCGGGTTACGCCGTCTCCCCGGAAGATGATGACCAGCTTGTCCTCGCTGACTCCGGCAACGGCTATCCAGCGTATTTCATGCACCCGCATGAAAAAGTCGGCAATAACCACCAGCGCGTCCGGGTTGGGCACCTCGCCTATGTAGGTAAAGTACCCCGTGCGCACCTTGTGCATGCTGGAAACACCCCGGGCAAAGTAGTCCAGCCAGCCGAAATGATATTCGCTGCGGGAGATGCGCGAGAGCAGCAACTGGCTGGAAAGCTTGGAAAGGTAACGGAAAGCCCGCACATCGATATCGCAGAACTCCCGTTCAAAGCTGTTGGTGTCGGTCTTTATACCGTAGACCAGCGCGGTGGCGAGGCGGTTTCCCGGACGTATGCCCAGATTGTACAGATACTCCGTCATAAGCGACGAGTTGGCCCCGTACTCGGGCTTAATGTCCTTGAAATCCACCACCACGGGATGCTCCGCCGAAAGAGGATGGTGGTCGAAGACCACGGAAAAGTGCATTTCCTTGAACAGGGGGTGATGGTGCGGCTGCGAATCCACCAGCGCAAACCTGTCATACTGCGCGATAACGGCAGGCGTAAGCTTCATCATGGGAATGCGCAGATACCGGATCATGGCCAGATTGTCGGGCCTTGTCACCTCGTTCACGCGGGCTATGCCCACGTCCGCCACGCGGTGGATCATGATGCGCTTAAGCGCCATGGCAGAGGCCATGGCATCCGGGTCGGCGTTTACCACGATGAGCCAGCGTTCATCGCGGGAAAACAGCTCCATAAGATTGGACAGACCCGGTTCCAGCTTTCTGAAATAGGACATGCGTCAAGACCTCTTCAGGTACAGGGGCAGCCCGGCCATAACAAGGCACACCTCGTCGCTCACGGCCGCAACCGCCTGATTGAGTGCGCCCAGCCCGCGCACAAACGCGCGCACCTCGGCACTGGCCGGAATAGCCCCCAAACCGGCTTCACAGGACACCAATGTAATATGAACATGACGCGGCAGACGCGCAAGACATTCCGTGAGTTCGGCGGCGGATTCCGCCTCGCGTCCGCTGCAGGCGAACATCCAGAAGTCCAAACTGTCCACCAGAATGCTGCCCGCCTGCTTCGCCGCCTCTTCCAGTGCAGGCACCAGTGCCGCACCGGTTTCGCGTACGGGAATTTCCGGCATGCGGGCCGTGCGATGGTCCAGAATCTGGCTTCGGAAGGAAAAATCCTGCGCCTGTCCGGTGGCAAGCAGCACCCCCGGCTGCGGCCCCTGCCCGAACACGGCAAGCCCGTAGGCAGACTTGCCTGATTTGTCGCCCCCCAGCACCAGCCGTATCATGTCTCGTCTCCATGCCGCGGGCACAGCATCTGCTCCGCCACGGGTATCGAGGCGGCAACCCCCGCCCAGTCAAAAAGTTCCATCATCAGCACCGCTTCCGGGTCCGCAAGGCGCAGCATGGCTGCCACCGCCTCAAACCACCCGTCCGAAAGGGCGGTAAGGGGCAGATGTTTGCCCGTGCCCGCAACGGCCTTGCTCCCCCGATCATCTTGACCAGCCTGACTTGCCGCACCTGCCGGGCCTGCCTGGCTTGCCTGACCTGCCGAGCTTGAGGCCCCACCCTGATTGACCACGCCGGGCGCGTTAAGATGCACCATGCGCAGCCGCTCCCGCAAGCCAGGCATACCCAGCAGCCCATGCTGACCGTAGGACAGCACATGCCCGGTGTCCAGGCATACGCCGTAGTCCTGCGCCTCTATGACGGGCCATACATCGGTAAGGTCGGCACCCCGCACATTTTCCAGCAGGCAGTCTCGCGTATCACGCCCCGTCCCGCGCCAGAGCCGGGCGAATATCTCCAGTGCCCTGCCGCTGCGGGCGGCAAAGGCAGCGGCAGATTCCTCCCCCGCTGCAACTGTGTCGGAACACATCCCCCCGGCACAAGCCTTTCCGGCCTCGGCGCTTCCAGAAAATTCCGCCCTCCCCCCGCTGTTTCCGCCCGCCGCTTCCTGCGACATGCGGCAAGGCTGCGGGGGGTGCAGCACCGCACGCCGCGCCCCCAGAAAGGCCACCTTGTCCATAAGAGCAAGGCACACACGCGCCGTCTCTTCCGGGTCGTGCCACGGCAGGTCCAGCGGCAGGTGCACATGCCATGCAAGAGGCAGGCCCGCCAGATCAGGCGGCAGATCCTGCCGTGTGTAGGCAAGGCAGGCCTTTGTCTCAAAAAACAGCAGCCCCACTTCGTCCACCCTGCCCGCCAGAAAGCGGCAGTTGGCGGCAAGCGTGTCGGGCACCACCCACGAGGGCGCGGCAATGGTACGTTCCCGCAGCACCGGAAAACCGTTCTTGATGCCTCCGGTCATTGACAGCACATCCCCATACGGCGTATGCGTTTCAAGCATGCCGTGCTCTGACAAAATTGGACAACCCTACAGGGATGCCGGTTTTTCGCCGATAAGGAGTACATGTGGGGCATTGCCTGCCCCCCTGTACGCACGGCACAAAACGTAACTGCCCCCGCCATTGAACAAACGGCATGCGGGCACATGGATTGCAGTAATGCTTTCATGAAATACGGTGCACGACGAGGTTCGCCATGGTTAAAGTTCGCAATTATCTCCAGCACAGGCTCAACCCCCTGCATGTCTACTGTAGACTGCTGGACTGCGGCTTCAGCCGCAGGACAGCACACAGGGTTTCCGGCCTGTACGAACGCTGGTTCTACCGCAGCTCCCTGCCCGAAGCCTAACCGGCTACCTGATCGGGCACCTGATCAGTCACCTGATCGGCCACCCGACAGGTCGCATGATAGGTCGCCTGATAGGTCTCCAGAAAGGTCGCCTGCGCACGGTGATACGCTGCCGCGCCGGGAAATCCGTTCTTCCGCCGCCGGAACTCCGCGCCCCCTACATCAATGAAAGCTGCTTTTCCTTACGCTTGGTGTGTGCCTTAAGCGCGGAACGCTTCACCGCCCCCTCCTGCGGCAACTCCGCCAAAAAACGCGAAGGCTTGAGCCGAATCTCCCTGCCATACAGCGTACGCTTGCCCGACCAGCTCAGAAACAACGCCTGCTCGGCACGGGTTATGCCCACATAGAGCAGCCTGCGCTCCTCTTCCGCATCATAGCTTCCCTCGTTCCGGTCGGCCTTGCCGGTAAGCACGCCCGCCCCCGCAAAGGGGAGAATGCCGTCTTCCAGCGCAGGCAGAAACACTGCCTTGAACTCCAGCCCCTTGGCGGCGTGCAGGGTGAGTATCTGCACCTTTTCACTGCGCCTGCGCACCAGTTCCAGCTCCGACTGCAGGTTTATCCAGTTCAGCAGTCCCGCCCAGCCGCCCAGCTCGTCATGTCGCTTCGCCATCTCACGGAACGCGGCAGACTTCCAGAACAGACGGTCAAAGGGGGGTATGTCTTCCAGATAGGCGGCTACCCCCAGCGGTCCCTTGGCAAGCATGGAGTCCGGGCAGGAGAGCGCATCTTCGCCGGGAGTACCGGCAATGCCCAGAAAACGGCCCACGGCGTTCAAAATGAGCCGTATGCGCGGCTCCACCCAAAAAGCCTCATTCTCCGGTACCGCGCAGGGAATGCCCAGCCGGGAAAGCGTGCGCTGAATGGGGTCCACCAGCGCCTTAAAGCGCACCAGCACCGCCACATCACCGGGAGAAAGCTCGCCGCCGAGCAACCTGCCGTCCCCTTCCGCATCCTTGAGCGAATGGCTGGTGGCACCAATAAGCCCTCGAATCTGCTCGCCTATCCATGAAGCCTCGCCCTCAGGAGACTGGGCCTCAAACATGCGCAGGTCAGAAGGAATGGCCCGCATGGCCTTCAACGCTTGCGGGGCATTGCCGCGCGCCATGAGCGCGGCGGCCATATCCAGCACGGGTTGGGCGCAGCGGTAGCATTCTTCCAGCCGCACCATGCGCAGCTCCGGCCACGCTTCGGCCAGAGTCGCCGCCACATCGCCATGCGCCCCCCGGAAACCGTAGATGGACTGGTCCGGGTCGCCGATGCCGAAAAAGCCCTGTCCGCCCTGCGGCACCAGTTTGCGCACAAGGGCCAGTTGCAGGGGGGTAAAATCCTGAATCTCGTCCACCAGCACATGGGTCCACGGGCAGGAGTAGACCCCCGCATCCGCCTGCTCCAGCCAGAACTCCAGAAGATCGGTGTAATCTGCCAGATTCCACGAATCCTTGAGCTTGGAATAGTTCACGAACAGGTCGTGAAATTCCAGCGTGCACACCTGCATGCGCTCGCGGCACAGGGATATGCCGTCCCACGCATCGCGCAGACGCTGCGCGGATTCGCCGGGATTGGCCTCCGCGAACACCCGTCTGGCCCCCTCCTCAGAAAGCAGGGTGGGGGCATCGTCATAGGAATGCTGCCAGTATTCAAAGGCCAGCGCGTGCAGCGTGTCGGCGCGGGGCGTGGCCTGCCCCTCTCCCAGCGAGGCCACAAGCCGCTCTTCCATTTCGCGGGCGGCGCGTCTGGTAAAGGTAACAGCCAGCATGTGCCGCGCGCTCACGCCGCCATCCAGAAGATGCCGGATGCGCCCCACAAGGGTGCGCGTCTTGCCCGTTCCCGGACCGGCCATGACCAGCACGGGTTCCGGCCCTGCGGCAATGGCGACCCGCTGGCCGTCATTGTAGACGATGGACGGCGCGGCAGAAGGGGCGTGTCCGGCCATGCGCCCGGAGCCTTCCGCATCGGTGCGCAAACCGTGCTCCATTGCCGCATCGGCTGCGCCCTGCATCCCTGCTGCTTCCGATGCCTCACCAGCGGAGCCCGCCCTGCCTGCGGGGACGAGCATGCCTGACCGGGCCTCGTTCCGCTCACGCAGGGCGTTCGCCAGCATGGGCATGGCGGCGGCACGTTCGGCTTCCGTCAAATCTCTGGCCGCACCCGCCTGCGCGGCCTCTCCGCCGGGGGCGTCTGAATGTCGGCCTGCTGCATGTTCTGGCCCGTCGTCCGGTTCATGCACTGTTCCGTCCTGTGGCCCACGCCCTGTCAGACGTTCGGCCTCGCGCTCTGGCCCACGCTCGGGCAAATCCACCAGAAACGCGCCCTTAAGAAAGGTGTCACGTTCCTTGCGCGAAAATACCCGCACCACGCCATATTCACCATCGTAGCCGGGCTGGCGCATAACCTCGCCCCGCCGCATACGCATCACGCCTTCCGCCAGCAGCGGATGCACCTTGCGAATCTCCTCTTCCGGCGCATCGCGCAGAATGGTCAGTTCCGGCCCCAAGGTCCGCACCGCGCGGGCATACAGCGCCATAACCTTTTTACTCTTGGAGCCAGTGCCCATTATCTCGCCGATAAGTTCCGGCAGCGGAACCAGCGAAACGAATCCCGGCTGGGAGGCGGGCTGTCTGGGTACTTCCCTGTCCGCCAGTTCCAGCACGCGGTTGAGCACGCCCACGGTGAGCGGCTTGCCGCATACGGGGCAACGTCCGTCCCGCGAGCGGGTTTCACCCGGCTCCATCACCACGCCGCACTTGCGGTGTCCGTCCAGATGGTATTTGCCCTCTTCCGGAAAAAACTCCATGGTGCCGAGGAACTTGTGCCCCAGTGCCTCGCCGCGCAGGCTCCGGTAGATGCCTTCATACGATATTTCGCCGCTGAAGAGGTTGCATTCGCGGCCCAGATTATCGCCGGAATGGGCGTCGGAATTGGAGATAAGCCGGAAGCGGTCCAGATGGCTCCAGAGCCAGTTCATCTCCGGGTCGGAAGACAGCCCCGTCTCCAGCGCAAAAATTTCTGACGCAAGGTCGCCGAAGCACTCCTCCATGCTGTCGAATCCGGACTTTGAGCCGAAAATGGAAAACCAAGGGGTCCATATGTGCGCGGGAACCAGAAAGGCAAGGGGGTGCGTTTCCAGCACCATTTCCAGCAGGTTTCGGGAATCCAGCCCCAGAATGGGGCGGCCGTCTGAAGCAATGTTGCCCACCTCCGCCAGCCGGGTGCTGAAGCGGCGCGCAGCCTCCAGCGTGGGCATGTAGACAAGGTTGTGCACCTTGCGCACCTTGCCGCCGCGCTTGTAGATGGAGCTTATCTCCCCCTGCAGCATAAACAGGGTGCGCCCGGAAAAAGGCATACCGGAAAAATCCGGTATCTCGTGGTCCAGCCTGCGGTCGTCCTTCAGACGAAACAGCCCGGTGGCGCTGTCCTGCACCAGTTGGGACTCCAGCTCATCCAGCCACTCCGGGTGGGTAAAGTCGCCGGTGCCCAGCACGTCCAGCCCCTTCACGCGGGACCATGCCGCAAGATGGCGCGGGGTCAGCTTTTTGCTGGTAGCGCGGGAAAAACGGGAATGTATGTGTAAATCTGCCCTGAACTGCTTCATGGGGTACTCCTCGCGCATGAAAGCCCGCCCGGTGGTTCGTTACCGCGCCGTTCCGTCTCCGGGATGTATCCGTACCCACCTGATGTATCAAATGTGCCGCTAAGATACAAATGGTTACAGCCCCACCCTCTGCCTACAGCACTACCCTTGCCGGATGATGCAGGAACACAATCGGCGGTCTTCCCTTTGACTCCGTCGCGAAATAGCCTACAACCATCCCACACGCGCGGCACACGCCACGCCAATCACAAAGGAGTTTCTGCACAGCATGCAAAAGCCGGAATCCCAGTGGAAGCATATAAATCTGCTCATCCTTACCCTTGCCGCCTGTGTTCTCGGCGCGTTTGTCATCCGCGCCAAGCTTGAAACAGAGCCGGAATGGCGGCTCCTGTCACCCAGCAAGGAAAACCTGTTCGTGCAGCACCCCGTCACATGGCTCATGGGGCAGTGCTACGCGCACCAAGCCGTGCTCGACTCGCTTGCCGGGGCCGCCGCCTCGCTGCGGCAGACAGCGCAGGAAATGGCTCAGCGCATGGGCGGTGAGGCGGAGATTGTGCCCATGGCTGTTCATGCCCTCTCCTCCCGTCACGCCAATGCGGACAACACCGGATGGACCGCCGACATAGGCTACGCGGGCCGCACCGCCAACGGCCGCTTCTCGCAGCAACGCCCCTCCCTGCTGACCTATGGTCGCTTCATGCGCTATGCGGACGATGCCACCAGCGGCTCCACCACCTTTGACGCCCACGCCACCCTTGCCATCCTTCGTGCCATTGCCGCGCAGCCCCATGCGCTGGTAGATTCCATAGCCGTTGCCCCCTTTGCGGCCTGGCGGCTGCACGAGGTAATACGCACCCTGCCCGATGCGGAACGTGCACGCCTTGCCGACCTGCTGCGCGAAGAAGAAGGACGCGCGGGTTCCATGCGCATCACCTTCCGTCCCGCAGGGCAGGAGAGGGTTTTTGAAAGCGTGCCCCTGCTGGACCATCCGGCGGCGGAAACCCTTGCCCCCGCAGCCTCCACCGCCCCCACCTTCTCCGGCAACGAAAAGGACCTGCGCCAATGATGCCGCCCCAAGCCGATGCCGAAGCGGTAACGCTTGCGCGCAGCCGGTTTCCGCGCGGTCTGCTGCAACCGGAAGGCTCGTTCCGCTTTGCCATGGATGCCCTGCTGCTGGCGCGCTTCGCCCTGCCGCCGGAAACAAGCCGGGAGCAGTCCGTGGCTGACCTTGGCACCGGATGCGGCGTGGTGGCGCTGGCACTGCTGCTGGATGCCCTTCCCGGTACTCCCGGTACGCAGTGTCCGCAGGCAGCCCCCGACAGCGAAAAGCCCACCCGCGCACAGCGCCGCGCCTTTATGCACGCCACCGGAGTGGACATAGACCCCCTGCTCTGCGAGGCGGCCACATACAACGCCGCCGCGCTGGGACTGGCAGACCGCTTTGCCGTGCACACCCTGAACCTGACAGAGGTTCGCGACATCCTGTCTGCGGAGAGCTTTGACCTTGTGGTCACCAACCCGCCGTACCGTCGCGCGGACCAGGGCCGCCATGCCGCCACAGAAAGGCGTACACGCGCCCTGTTTGAAACGGACGGCTCGCTGGAAACATTTGTCAGGGCGGGGGGCTTTCTGGTACGCAACAGGGGGCGGTTCTGCTGCATCTACCCTGCGGAGCGCCTTGCCGCGCTGCTTACCGCCTGCACGGCGGCACGGCTGGAACCCAAGCGCCTGCGCATGGTGCACTCCAAACCTGACCGTGACGCTGCACTGGTGCTGCTTGAGGCCCGCAAGAACGCCCAGCCGGGCTGCGTTACGGAACCGCCGCTCATCCTGTACGCAGGACAGGGCGAGGCAACCGCCCTGACCCGGGAAGCACTGGAATTCTGTCCTCATCTGGCCTGCAACGCACGCGGGCATTATCAATACGGAGACCCTGCATGATAGGCACCATTCGCAAACTGAAACGATTTTTCCCCGCCCCCAGCGGCAGAGCCGTCATCCTTTCGCTGGACCATGGTGCCTACGAGGGCATGCTGGCAGGCATAACCCACATGCCCGAACTGCTGGAGCACATACGCACCCGCAACGTGCAGGGGGTTATGCTGAACAAGGGCTACGCCCGTGCGCACGCCCTTTCCCTTGCGACGGAACTGCCTCTGGTGGTGCAGCTTTCTGCCGGAACCCGCCACGGGCTGCCCGCATGGAACAAGGCGCTGGTCTGTTCCATCCCGGAGGCTCTGCGCCTCGGCGCAGACGCCGTTGCCATTCAGGTAAACATCGGTAACGAGCTGGAAGACCGCATGCTGGCAGACCTCGGTGCCGTGACGGACGAGGCGCACCAGCACGGACTGCCCGTACTGGCGGTCATCTATGCGCGTGGAGACCGGATCGTGAAGGAACTGGATCCCAGCCTCATCGGGCACTGCATCCGTCTGGGCGGAGAACTGGGGGCAGATATGGTTTCCGTGCCCTATTCAGGCGACAGAGCCAGCTTCACGCGGGCCGTGGAATCGTGCCCGGTGCCCGTGCTGGTGGCGGGCGGCCCCGGACAGCCGAACTTCGATGCCTTCCTGTCCATGGTGGCAGAGGTGCTGGAATGCGGCGCGGCAGGGGTGAGCATAGGGCGCAACGTCTTCCAGCAGGAACGGCCGGAAGAGGCACTGGACAAGCTGCTGGCACTGGTGCACGGCGCTCCGCAGCAGGCGGGAAGTGCGGCAGACAATGCCCAAAACACCTCCGGAGATACGAACAGCGCACAGGAACCCCCGGCGCGGCACCCCGGCTAAGCGGCGCAGGGCATGTTCAAGTTCGCCGTCATCCTCTTTGTGCTCGTATGGCTGGGCAGCCTTGTCTTCAGCCGTCGGCGGCGCGTCATAAAGGATGTGAACCACCTCCTGCAACTCATCATCGCCGCCGCGCTGTTCTTCATGGGCAGCACGGTGCTGCGCAACACAGTCATATACGAGAACATGTTTCTCTATGTGCCTGCGCTGGCGGGGCTGATGGCAGGGGCGTGGGGCACGGCGTATCTCATCATGCGCAACGTGGGCAAGGGTACCCGGAGCAGCCTGAAGACCGGCTCAGGAAACGGGAAGACCGGCAGAACAGCCGGAGGAACGAATAAAGCCCGCAGCAGCTCGTCTGCCCGCCGCCCGCGCGACTGACCCCAGCCCACGGGCAGCATATCCCCGCAGGAATCCCCGGAAACTGCAGACGCGGAACTACTCTTCCGCCTGCAACTTCTTCAGATGCTCCGTATAGGCGAGAAACACGTCCGTACGGTTAATAAGCCCCAGAATCTCATCGGGATTATCTTCCCGCACCACGGGAATCTGCCCCAGATCGGCCTCCACGAACTTGAGCAGGGCGGTGTACAGGTCATCGCCCTCTTCCAGCGTCACCGGGGCACGGGCAAGCTCTCCCACCACCACCAGTTCAAACAGGCTTTCCTCGTACAGCAGGTTGCGCACGTCGTTAAGCGAAAGGATGCCGGTTATGCTCCCCTCCTGATTCTTGACCGGAAAATGAAACTCGTTGGTCCCGGCAATAATATCCGTAAGGGCCTTCAGGGTGATGGATTCTTCCAGAATGGTCACCCGCCCCCGCTGGTAGAAATCGGCCACGTGCAGCTTTTCCAGAATATTGATGGTCGCGTCGGTTATGTGCGCGGGTGATTCGAACTTGTTCTCCAGCTGGTTCTCATACAGCGATGCCTTGCGGTTGACCACAAGGCACACCGCCGACGCCAGCATGAGCGGCGCAAGCAAGCCGTAACCCTGCGTAAGCTCGCAGACCATGACCAGCGGGCCTATGGGCGCGTGCGCCACCCCGGCAAAAAACGCTGCCATGCCCACCATCACATAGCCGCCGGGCTGGGTAACGATATCCGGATAAAACTTGTGAGCGGTAAAGCCCACCGCACCGCCGGTCATGCCGCCCACAAACAGGGCAGGTGCAAACATACCGCCGCTCATGCCCGACCCCAGCGTAATGCTGGTGGCCAGAGTTTTGGCCAGCACCACCACAATCATGGTGGTCACGGTAAGCTCTCCCAGAATGGCCTGTTCCAGCCAGCCGTAGCCGCCGGAGAGCACCTTGGGGTACAGCATGCCGAAAAGGCCCATGAGCAGCCCGCCCGCGGCCATGGTCCACATAATGCCCACCCGCACGCGCAGCTTTTCGAACACGGAATACTTCATGTACACAAAGGTGCGCACATACAGCCAGCCGGAAACGGTGCACGCCAGCGAAAGCACCACATAGAACGGCAGTTCCATGATGTTGCTGAAGGAGAACTCCGGAATGCCAAACATGGGCTCGGTGCCGAAAGCCATGGTGAAAATGGAGTAGGCGACAACAGAAGAGATAACGGCAGGCACAATGGCTTCCGACTCAAAATCTTCCTTGTAGATAACCTCAATGGCCGTAAGCGCGCCGCCCAGCGGTGCGCGGAACACCGCGCCAAGCCCGCCCGCCGTGCCCGTAAGCATAAGAATGCGCCGTTCCTTGACAGAAAGCCCCAGCTTTCCCGCCAGCCACGAGCCTATGCCCGCACCTATCTGCGAAATGGGGCCTTCGCGCCCGGCAGAGCCGCCCGCCGCGATGGTGAGAATGGAGGTGAAGCCCCGGATGATGGGCCCGCGCGGCTTAATAACACCTTTGTTGTGGTGAAACGCCTTGATCATGGCGTCCGTGCCGTCGGTCATACCGTGAATGGAGTCCGGCAGAAAACGTTCCACCAGCCAGCCCGTGAACAGTCCCACTGCAAGACAGGCAAGGGGAATAATCCATGGCCGGAAAACGCCGTCGCCCTGCAGCCCGTGGAACATGCTCTCGCCCGCCGGGGCAGGCAGGTCGTATCCGGCCCACTGTACCTGCACGAGGTGCGAAAGATATTCTATGCCCCAGAAAAAGACTATGGAAGCAACGCCTGTGAGCGCACCCACCAAAATGCCTATAACCGTCATCCGCACATAGGTGACGTTCCGGTACAGGCGAAGATATTCCCGCCAGAGCCGCCGCAATGGGCCTGTCATGCATGCTCCGTGCTGTTTGGCCGGGTGCGCGCCGGATTAAAGCTGCGCCTCGGGCGTTTCCAGTATCTGGCGGGCAAGGTCCACGTCCTTGCGTATCTGGGCCATAAGCTCCTCCACGCCGGAGAACTTTTTCTCGTCGCGGAGGCGGGTGACAAAATTAAGCCGCAGTTCCCATCCGTAGAGGTCCTGCGAAAAGTCCATAATGTAGGTTTCCACGCTAATCTCATCGTTGCCGAAGGTCGGATTGGTGCCGATATTGGTCACCGCCTTGTGAACCTTGCCGTCCACCTCCGCCCACGTGGCGTAAACACCCGGCATGGGAGTAAGCTCATCGCGCACCCGCATGTTGGCGGTGGGAAACCCCAGCAGCCTGCCGCCCCGGTTCATGCCGTGAATAACCGTACCGCGTATGACGTAGAACCTGTCCATGAGCGGGCGCACATACCACACGCGGCCCGCCTGTATCATATCCCGTATGCGGGTGGAGCTGACAATTGCGCCGTCAATGATCACGGGGTCCAGCCGCTCGGTTCCGTAGCCATGCTTGCTCCCCAGTTCGGAAAGCAGAGCAAAGTTGCCCTTGCGCCCCTTGCCGAACGAATAATCATACCCCACCACAAGCTCTTTCATGTTCAGCCCGTGCACCAGATACTCTTCCACAAAGGATTCCGGCTCCATGGCGGCCAGTTCCTTGGTGAACTTGATCATAAGCACCAGATCCACGCCCAGCGCCTCAAAGAGATCCAGTTTCTTTTCGTAGTCTGTTATCAGCGGGGCGGCGTGTACTCCTGCCAGAACCTTGAGCGGATGCGGGCAGAAGGTCACCACCACGCTGGGCAGCCCCAGCTTGGCCGCCTTTTCCATGGTGCGCCGTATAAGCTTGCGGTGCCCGTTGTGCACGCCATCAAAGTTGCCAATGGTGACGGAGGTGCCACGCGAAATATCTATGGTAATTTCCTGAAGTTCTCGTGCTATTTCCATCCGGTGCCAGCGGCCTCCATTCTTGTGCCGAACATGGGTGGGCTGCCCGGCGGGCAACCCGTCTGTGAAGGCGACTATTGCTACCCCAAAAGCCCCGCAGCATCAAGCGCACATGCGGTGCAGGTGTTCATGCGGTGCAGGCCTTCGTGCGATGCAGGCGTCATGCGGTGCGCCGTGCCGACGTGCGTCATGAAACGCCAAAACGGTCATGACCCGGCCAAGCACGGCAGGAAATCGCAAACTGCCCCGCCACGACAGGAAATCGCAGACTGCCCCTGCGTGCAACCATGCGGACGCAACAAGACCGTGCAGATGCAACCCCCTGCATACAGGTTGAACCGCACAGGCACAACCCGGCACGTTCTTTTTGAAAACGCTGCCCTGCCCCAAAAAGTTCTTGCCAAAAAAACGCGATGCGGATAAACACACTCCTCGCTGCCGGGAAATCCCCCGGCACGTTCCGTGCCCAAGTGGTGGAATTGGTAGACACGCTAGGTTCAGGGTCTAGTGAGGGTTCCCTCATGGAGGTTCGAGTCCTCTCTTGGGCACCACGGAAAAAGTGAAAGGCTCCGGCGCATGCCGGAGCCTTTTTCGTTTCGTATCTGCCTGTCTGTCACCGCCCTGCATATGTTCAGGCACGGCCCGCTTCTGCAAGCAGGCCGGTCAGAACACGAAGCTGCGGTTACTCCATGCCGTTCACGGTTAGGCAGGCGCGGTACAGCCCCTGCGTGCCCATATTTTCCAGCCCCTGCGCCTGCGCGGCAATATACAGCTGCTGCACCAGCGCAAGCCCGGGGAGCGAAAGGTTCATGGCTCTGGCTTCCTGCAGCGCAATCCCCATATCCTTGATGAAGTGCTTGATGTAGAAGCCGGGGTCGTAGTCCCCCTTGGCAATGCGGCGGCCCAGATTGTTTATGGACCACGAACTCGCCGCCCCGCTGCCTATGACATCGATAACGGCATCCATGTCCATTCCCGCCCGCACCGCATACAGCAGCGATTCCACCGTGCCGACCATCGTCCCGGCAATGAGTATCTGGTTGCACATCTTGGTGTGCTGCCCCGCCCCGGCAGGTCCCATGCGCTGCACGGTCTTACCCATGATGTTGAACAGCGGCAGAACGCGGTCAAACACGTCCTTCTCTCCGCCCACCATGATGGCGAGGGTGGCGTTGCGCGCGCCCAGGTCGCCACCGGATACCGGGGCGTCCAGCGCATGCATTCCGGCTGCCGCCGCCTGCGCGGCAATGGTACTGGCCAGAGAGGGGCTGGAGGTGGTCATATCCACCAGAACAGTGCCCGGACGGGCATTGCGGATGATGCCGTTCTCGCCCAGATAGACCTCTTCCACATCGGCGGGAAAGCCCACGATGGTAAAGACGATATCGCTTGCCGCAGCCACCTCGGCAGGAGAGGCGCAGTAGGTGGCCCCCATGTCCACCAGCGGCTTGGCGCGTTCCGGCGTGCGGTTATACACTGCTGTCGGGTACCCTGCGGTTATAAGGTGACCGCACATAGATTTTCCCATGACGCCGGTACCTATCCAACCGATTTTCTTCAATCCCATTGTGCGTACTCCTCTGCCGCAAAGCGGTCGTATTCTTGTTTTCCGGTAATGCATTGAAACGCGCACCAAGGCCATGGGCAAACCGGTTCGCAGGCCAGAAGGGCAAATCCGGGACGCAAGCCCAAAGGGCAAACCATGGCGCGCCATTCCTCATACTATCCCACGGGTCCGGCCAATGGCAACCCTGCGGCACAAACATCCCGCCGATACGGAAAACCGCCGGAACACCCCGCCATGCCCGAAGGCAGCCGCACGAAAAGCCCCCCGCCTTTTTCGGGGCGGGGGGCTGAAATGGAAAAGGCTGTTCCGTAAAAAAACCGATTTCTATTCCAATTCCTTCACGGGCGCGGCGGCTGCCACGGCATCCATGTAATCCTTCTTGTCTATGTTCAGCGCGCTCAGAATGTCGCCGTTCAGGGCCAGCAGGCGGAATCCCCCCACAACCACGTTCATACGGGCGGTAATAAGCTGCCCCTGCGTGTTGAAGAGTTCATTTTCCGCATCCAGCACGTCCAGCAGGCTGCGCTGTCCCACGGTGAACTGTTGCAGGTACATGTCTCGGGTCTGGCGGTTAAACTCCACCGCCTGCTCATACAGAGCCGCCTGTTCCTTGGCCGCCTCATACAGGCTCCAGCTGGCAAGCACTTCTTCCATCAGGGCATCGCGCGTATCACGCAGTCCCAGTTCCGCAGCAGACTTGCGCGCCCGTGCGGCACGCACCCCGGCCACATCCGAACCGCCCTTGAAGAGGTTCCAGTCCATGGTGACCATGACCTGGTCTTTCTTCGTATAGGTGGTGGAAGATTCAGCGTTCTGGGTAAAGCCGGAAGAGGCCTTAAGATTGAATTCCGGATAGTAGTTGGCCTCGTTGCGGCGAATATTCTGCACAGCGCGGTCCACTTCCGCCAGCAGCGTAACAATCTTGGGATTGTTCTCCAGCGTCTTCTCCGCTGCCGCGTCCACATCGTGCGGCACGCCATCCGGCAGTCCGGGTTCTTCCAGATTCTGCGGCACCTGCCCGGTAAGGCGGTAGTAATTGGCCGTCAGCACGTTCAGGTCGCTGCGGGTGGCAGAAAGAGTCGTCATGCTGCGGGCAAGACGTCCACGCGTCTGGGTCACGTCTGCAAGGCTTCCGGCTCCCAGTTGCTCACGCTCCTCCATGGAGGCCAAAATGTCCTGATGCTGAACCACGTTGTCCTGCGCCAGTTCCACCAGCAGCCGCTGCCGGAGCACGCCTATATGCGCGATAACGGCATCCAGCCCCAGCGAATCGGCGGCATCCACAAACTGGCTGTCCGCAAGGCGCATGCCTGCTTCCGCAGCCGCCACGCTGCTGGAGGTGGCATGACCGTCCCACAACATCTGGGTGGCGGTAAGGGCGGCATCCATTCTGTCGGTAAAATGCCCGTCCTGCTGGGCACGGCGGGTTGCAGCATCGCTGTATGCCTCAGTGCCGTACTGCGCGCTGGCGTCCAGACGGGGGAAGAAGCCGCCCCGAGCCTGTTTGTGATCCTGTTCCGCCGCCTGCTTACCCTGCTGCAACTGCTGCAGCTGCGGGTGCTGCCTGAGCGTTGTCAGCACGGTATCCCGAAGACTGGCCTCATCAGCCAGAGCTGCCGCGGGAAAAAACGCCACACATGCCAGCAGCGCGCTTCCTGCCGCTGCCGTACGCAGCCGTTCCTTCGTGTGTTTGCTGAAAAGAGAAAAAAACATTCCGCCCCCTGCATATTTGCTCGCGCCGCTTCCCTGCGTTGCGGGAAGCGCGCGTATGGATTTTTCTGTATGTAGCCTTGTGCGTTGAAGATATCAACAGAAAAGCACCCTCCCGCAGAGATGGGGAGGGTGCTCGGTTGATGTATGGGACTACAGGTCGGTGATGACCTTGTTATTATTGAGCATGTCCGAAAGCACGCTGTCCAGGTCACTGCCGGTCGCAGGGGCGGTAAAGGTGACGCTATGCGTAGCCTCTCCGCCGGCTTCCGATGCAATACCCAGCGTGACCGTGCCGTCTGCGCCCTTGGATACGGACAGGTAGCCGGAAAGGCTTTCACCTTTTACATCCGAAAGCAGGTCGCTGAGGTTCAGCACGTCTTTTCCAGCATCAAAACCCTCAATGATAGCACTGCCCGTCACGTGGAAGATATCCGCACCAGCCGTGCCTGTAAGCTTTCCTTCACTGGCTGCAATGTCACGATACAGCGCATTCTCACGCACAGTGTAGCTGCTGCCGTCATTGAATTCCAACGACTCAACGTTATTCAGTGTATTACCATTGCCGAAGGTGACGGTGCCGTTTGAAACTCTCATGTTCTGGACGCCATAGCTGCCAAGATAGACCTTATCAAAACCCTCGCCGCCATCGACAGTGGTATTGTTCAGGTTGCCGTTGAACGTGAAGGCGTCATCTCCAGAACCGCCGTATATTTTGGAGCCCTGCACGGTGGATGAGAACGTGAATGAGTCATTCCCCGAGCCTCCTTCCAAAGTGGACTGGTTGACATTGCCCGCAACGGTAACGGTGTCGTCTCCGGCACCACCATACACCTTAGAGTCACTCAATTCTTTGCTGAAGACGAAGCTATCGTTTCCGGCTCCGCCATCCAGCGTGGAGTTAGAGGCATTGCCCACAACGGAAAGACTATCTTTTCCCGATCCCATGAGAATGGTAAACGTGCTCAGGTCGCTTTGGGCGTTAAAGTTATCGTCGCCATCTCCGCCCACCAGAGTATCATTGTTATTACCACCCTGTATTGTAAAGGTGTCACTCCCCTTCGAGCCATATCTCACCGCGCCGTTAGTGTTCTCTAACACCACGCTGGTTCCTGTGGTTGCGGCATAGTCACCACCTTCGGCAACAGTAGCCCGGAAAACAACATCGTTGAAGTCCTTGTCGCTCCCTTCAATCTTGTCTTCAAACCGATAGGTGCCCTCGTCAACTTGAACCCATTCCTTCTCTCCGCTGTTCAAGGTGCTGTCTGAGAAAACCAGAGGCGCTGTTTCCAATTTCCCGTTCACGGCAACATAGCGCAATGAATAGCTCCCGTCTGCGTTCAAAACAAAGCCATCGATGAGCTTGAGATTCTTCAAATTTTGTGTTCCATCGGGAACAATGAAGAACCCGTACTGCTGACCCGATGGAATAACAAACGATATGGAAGATCCACCGCTCAGCGGGTTACCGCCTCCGGAGGCCTGCTCCCACAGTATAGTGGGAGAGAAGGGCTTTCCATCCGCATCAAGAAGGTAGTACCCCACCACATTCTTATACCCTGCATCAGAACTTACATAGCTCACGGTCACGGTCTGGTAGGGCTCCTTGAAGAGCTCGTCCACTGAAACGCTTTCTCCCCCTGACCCACCAAATTGCAGAAACTCAACATTACGAAGCGTGTCGGTTCCATCTGGACTGTTATCCCTCAAGTCCCGCACAGTAATGGAGCCGTCACTGTTGCGCGTAAAAGAATAGGCACTGCGGTTGCCCGCATAGACAGCGGTATCCGTTCCTTCTCCGCCATCAATGTAGTCGTTGCCCGTGCCGCCGGTGATGGTATCATTCCCCGTGCCGCCGTATATGGTGTCGTTTCCGGCACCGCCGAAGAGCAGGTCGTCACCGGAACCACCGTCAAGAATGTCCGCAAGGTCACCACCGTATATGGTGTCGTTGCCTGCACCGCCTTCCAGCAGGGCAGACTTGTAACCGCCGCCTGTAAGGATGATGGTATCGTTGCCATCGCCCGCATCCACGTTAAACACCGTTTCTGCGGCTGCGGTCTGCCCGCCGAGCTTGGTCGCGGGGTTAACGGAAAGGGTTATCTTGTCGTCACCGGCTCCGGTTTCCACATTGATATTGCTGTGCCAGCCGCCGGAGTTCTGGTTGCTCCACGCGGTAATGGTTACATCATCCGCTTCGCTGCCGGTCTGCACTTCTGCGCGCTTAACGTTTTCCACCACCACGGTGCTGCCCACGCCGTCACCGTCCGCTCCGCCCGCACTCAGATCCACATCCGCACGGACAAAGTTCGAAATGGTAACGGTGGAGTCCGCATCGGACTGCGCCTTCACGCTCTTTATGGTGTTCCATGAACCGCCAGCCGCAACGGAGCTACCGTCGCCGCCCACGGTGACTGTGCCGTCAGGCAACGAGTAGGTGCCGTCGTAAGCTATACCATCGCCGGAATAAACCGGGTTGGGCTTTTCGTCATCGTTCACAATGTAGGTCACGCCGTTGGCAACGCGGTCCACCACCACCGTGAAGGTGGCGGCATTGCTCACTGCCTGCCCGTCCGTCACATGGTAGGTGATAACGGCTTCGCCGAAGAAATCCTTGGCAGGCGTGAAGAGAATGTTGCCGTTCTCATCAAGCGTAACCGTTCCGTGCGCCGGGTCTACCGACACATCGGTGAGCGAGAGCGCATCGCCATCCGCATCGCGGTCGTTGGCGAGCAGGTCGGCGGCACTGACGGTCAGCGGAGTGTCTTCCAGCCCGCTGAACGGTGCCGTGGTGCCCGTGGTGTGCAGCGAGAAGTTTTCTCCCTCTGCGGCTGTGCCCAGCACGGTCCAGTCGGCTGCGCCGCTCTCCTGAATCTCCACCTTGAGCACATAGGCTCCGCCCTGATCCCAGTAAACCATATCCAGCGGATAGTAGCCGTCTTCCGCCACGGTGAATTCAAAGGTGGTAGTGCCCGCGCCACGGTCGGTGACGAACTGTCCGACCACCTTGCCGTCAATGGACATCTGGAAACCGTCGTCGGAGTAAACGCGCATCTTGTACGTGCCCGCAGCCAGATACACGGTGCCGGACATGTGCATAATGCCCCGGTCCGCCCCGTCAAAGCTGCCCGTCTGCACCACATTGCCGCCGTTTGCACCAAGGAAGGACTGCAGTTCGCCAAGGCTGTTCAGGGTGCCGCTCTGGGGGGCGAAATCCAGCGCCGAAACCGTGAAGGTTGCGTCAGGCGTTTCGTTAGCTGCTATATGCGCCAGCACCATGTTCAGGGCGTTGGCAGAGGTCCACGTGCCGTGCTTCTGGTTATCAAAGGCGTAGAAGCTGCCGGTAAGCCCGGAAACGCCTACAATCTCAGAAACCGCCACCGGGGCGTCATTCACAGCCTCAACCGTAAAGGTCGCCTTGGCGCTGGCGGTGGCTCCGTCAGAGTCAGCCACGGTAACGTTGAACGTGACCTTGCCGTTAAAGTCCTGCGCCGGGTCAAACCGATAGTTTCCGTTCCCCAGGTCGGTTATGGAGCCCTGCCCTTCGGCAAGCGTAAGGGAGGAGACGGACAGGTTGGTGCCGTCCTCCACGTCAAACCCGTCCAGCGAGGCAATAATATCCGCCGCCGTGAACATAAAGGCAGTGTCTTCCGTGGGGGTTACGCCGTCTACGGTAAGGGTGCCGTCGCTCAGCACGGGCACATCGTTCACCGATGCCACGTGCAGGGTGAGCTTGCCGGTATTGGACACCGCGCCGTTGTTGTCCTTGGCGGTGTAGGTAAGCAGTACATCGCCGTGCCAGTTATCCGCAGGGGTAAAGGTGATGCTGCCTGTCGCGGCATCCCACACAAGGCTGCCTGCTTCCTCAAAACCGGGGGCAAGCTGCACCGAATGCAGAGAAACCGTATCGCCGGAATCCGGATCGGTCACATGGGCAAGGATATCCGCTGCATTAAAGGCAAGGGCGTTGTCTTCCAGCCCCACAAAGGGATCGGGGGTTACGCCGTCCTGCACCAGCATGGTGGACCCGAGCACGGTATAGTCAGACCACGTTGCGCCCGTCTTTTCCGCAATGGCCACGTTCAGCACATATGCGCCGCCCTGATCCCAGTAGACGATCTCAATGGAGTGGTAGCCGGAGTCCGCAATGGTGAATTCCGGGCTGACGGTTGTCCCGGCACCCCTGTCCGAAACGAACTGCGCCACCACAACCCCGTCCACCTTGATCTGGAAACCGTCGTCAGAGTAGACCTTCAGCCTGTAGGTTCCGGCATCAAGATTCACCTGACCGGAAAGCTGCATGATGCCGCGATCCGCTCCGGCAAAATTGGCGTCTTCTGTCGCGGCAACGCTGTGCCCGTTGGTGCCGATAAAGTCCCGCAACTCCTCAAGGCTGTTCAGCGTGTTGGACTTGGGGCCAAAGTTCAGCGTGTCAGCCACAAAAGTGGCATCCGGGCTGGAACCGTGTTCGGCAAGGTGCGCCAGCACGGTGTTCAGAGCCTGCCATGTGGTATCTGCGCCATGGGTCTGGTTGTCGTAGGCGTAGAACTTGCCGGTAAGGCCGAACTGAGCCTCTGCCCCGTCAGCATAGGTTATATCGTTCGCCACGGGAGCATCGTTCACGCCAGAGACCTTGAAGGTCAGGGTCTGCGTATCCGTACCGCCCTTACCGTCATCAACCGTATAGGTCACCACCACGTCCCGCACCTCGCCCTGCGCAATGGAATCATAGGCGGGGTCCTTGGGATCGAAGATGTAGCTGCCGTTGGTCTGCATGGTGAAGCCGGGCACATCGTCCACCACGGAGAAGGAGAGGCTGTCGCCGTCCACGTCCGTAGCCGTCACCCGTCCCTTGACCAGAGCACCGTCCTCGGTTGCTGCAACATCCGCATGGGCGTTGGCTACAGGCGCGTCATTGGTGCCTGTTACCTTGATGGTCAGCTTGGCAGTGGCTTCACCGCCGTGGCCGTCTTCCACCTTGTAGGTCACCACCATGGTCTTCACCTGACCGGCCTTCAGGCTGTCATAGGCGGGGTCGGTGGCGTCAAAGGTGTAGGTACCGTCCGGGTTCAGCGTAAAGCCCGCAGGGGCCGCGCTCATCAGCGAATAGGCCAGCTCATCGCCATCCACGTCCGTGGCTTCCAGCTTGCCGGCTACATGCTCCTCACCGTCCGGCACAAAGCCTTCTTCCACCAGCAGCGTGGCCGCCTTGGCAACGGGCGCATCGTTGGTACCCGTCACCGTAATGGTAAAGCTG
>NZ_BLVP01000009.1 GCF_013340305.1 Desulfovibrio psychrotolerans | reverse complement strand
TCGTCGTGTGTTACTCATCCACTGCTCCTGTTTGAGTCAGGATAGTAGCTTAACTGGGTATCCACAACTTTGTAGCAGGATCAGTCTGACATGTTGGGCATCGGGCGTGTGCATGTGGGGTTGGTCTGATGCGCAAACTGCAGGCGTTGACCATGTTCCTCATTCAGGCCACCGGGCTGCCCCGTTCCGTGTTCAACGCCTATGTGGACAGCGGCGACCTTATTCCCACCGGGAAGGAGATGGGGAACGGCTTTGAGGTGGCGCGGTTCAGGTATGAGGCATCCATTGATGTGTACCAGTACCCCGGCGATGGGCACCACCTGCTGGCACTGGTGATGGCGTGGCTTGTGGAGAGGGATACGGACAGGGAACAGCAGGGGCTGCCGGATCCGAAGCTGGTTGTGGCCATGCTGGACGCTGACAGTGCGGACGTGGAGATAGCCGTTTCGTTTGAGGAGCCTATAGAGCTGGTGGCGGACCCGGCAGGACGCATTCCCTATGCCGGGAAGATGTGGAGCGTGACTGACGTGCCTGTGGATGTGGCCGATGCGGTGCATGGCATGGACGGGCAGGCAGTGGACGGTGGGCATAATGGCTGATGCGCTGTTGCTGGGGGTAGACCGGGAACGTCTGGCGCGCCTGCGGCGGCAGTTGGATGTGCTGGCCCTTTCTCCGGAGGCAAAGAAGCGGCTGGTGCGGGAAATGGCCATGGAGGTGCGCCGTCAATCGCGCCGGAATATCAAGCAGCAGCGCTGCGTGGATGGCACCCCGATGGCTCCGCGCAAGATGTATAAGCGCAACCGGCACGGGAGGCTGGAACGGCGAAAGGATGGCCGTGCCGACATGAAGATGCTGGTGGGGCTTGGGCGGCTGATGAGCATTGAGGCCTCACGCGTGGGGCGCGGGCAGGTATCGTGGAAGAGCACCTACACTGCCAAGATTGCGGACAAGCACCAGCACGGCAAGGAAGAGCAGTACAGCACGCGCCGTAACCGGGTGAGCCGCAACGAATCGGATTTTTATAACCCCAAGGCGCGGGTGGAGCGCTGGCTGGCCAAGGAGCTGCTGCGGCTGGGCTATCGCAAGGAAGTGAAGCTGAAAAGCGGCAGGGTGCGGCTGCAGCGTGTTTCGCAAAGCTGGATTGTGCAGAACATGACGCGCGGCGAGGCCATGGCCATTTGGCAGCAGCTGAGCGGGTATGAGGCTCCGGATTCATGGGCAGTGGGCGTGCCGGAGCGACCGTTCCTGGGGGTGAATGCGCGGCAGTCCGGCGAGATGTTGGAAGAGCTGGCGCAGATAGCGCTGAACAGGCTGCGCAGGAAAGGCAAGATCTAGGATCAAAGGAGAAGGACTATGGCACTGGGTATTGTACAGGTGAACAAGCTCAACCTCATGCAGGGCGAGTTTGACGAGGTGGAAAACTATTTCCTCTTTGTCGGACGGGGCTCCGGCGTGAACGAGGGCAAGCTGCTTTCGCTGAACAATGATTCCGATCTGGATACGCTGCTGGGTGAAACTCCCAGCGTGCTTAAGACCCAGATTGACCACGCCCGCACCAACGCAGGGCAGAACTGGAACGCCTGTGTCATTCCGCTGGACGGCGTGATGCCGTGGGATGAGGCCGTGGACTACGCCATGACACAGGTGACAGTGGAAGCGGTGATTGTGACCGACCCTGTTACTGTGGCTGCAGACGTGGAAGCAATGCAGGCCAAGGTGGTGAACATCATGGGGCAGTATATGCGCCCCATCTGGTTTATGGGCACCACCAGGGCACTTGATCCTGATCCGGACTCCGGTGAGGCCTGGTCTGATTTTACCGCCGCCATCAAGCCGCTGATTGCCGCTGTTGCCGCAGACTCCGTGATGATTGTTCCCAGTCTGTGGGGGTTTGACCAGGGCACGTTGGCGGGGCGACTGGCGAACAAGAGCGTGACCATTGCGGATACGCCCATGCGTGTGGCCACCGGGGCATTGCTGGGGGCGTGGACCACCAAACCCAAGGACAATGCCGGGCGCGTGATCGACATGGCCATTCTGAAGGAACTGGCCGATGCCCGTTTCAGCGTGCCGCAGTGGTACCCGGATTATCCCGGCATGTACTGGGGCGACGGTGCGTTGCTGGATGTGGAAGGCGGCGACTTTCGGGTGGTGGAGAACCTGCGCGTGGTTCAGAAGGCCATGCGCCGCGTCTACCCGCTGGCCGTGTACCGCGTGGGCGACCGCAAGCTGAACAGCACGCCTGCGTCCATTGCCATGAACCAGAACTACTTTATGCGCCCCCTGCGCGAGATGAGCCGCAGCGTGCAGATTATGGGCAGTACCTTCCCCGGTGAGGTGAAGCCTCCGCAGGATGGCGACATTGTCATCAGCTGGCCCATGCGCACCAAGGTGGAGATCTACATGGTGGTGCGCCCCTACAATTGTCCCAAGTCCATCACGTGCAATGTGATGCTGGATCTTACCAATTACGCGGAGGCGTAAGCCATGAGCAGAATCAGCGGAAAGTGCTTTGACTTCCAGCTGGGCGACCTTGTCATCCACGCGGAGAAGTTCACCTGCGACATAGAGGACGGCAGCGAGGTGGCCAAGACCAAGGGCGTGCCCGTGGGCAGGCTTTCCGGCCCTGTTGGTGCCTCCGGCGAGATTGAAGTGGATTCCACCAACCTCAAGCTGGTGATTGAGGCGGCACGCAGTGCGGGCAGCTTCCGCGAGATGCCCACCTTTGACATCGTGGCTTACGCCAAGGCCGGTGACGAGGAGAAGCGGGTGGAAATATTCGGCTGCGCGCTCAAGGTCTCCAAGCTGCTGGATGTGGATTCCAACAGCGCCACCAAGGATCTGACCACCCTGCCTTACGAAGTGACCAGCCCCGACTTTGTCCGCATTAACGGCGTGCCGTACCTCAGCGCGGACGAAACCGAAGGCCTGTAGGCGCAGGCGTGGATCTCTTTGACAGGGCGCAGGAGTGCGAGGCGCTGTTCCGGCAGGATGCCATTGACCACGCCACGCGCAGGCAATTGAAGGGACCGGGCCGCGAAACGTGCATTGACTGCGGCAGCCCCATCCCCGAAGCGCGGCGCTGCGCCGTGCCGGGGGTGGAGCGTTGCATAGCCTGCCAAACCGAACTGGAGGACGGCATATGATTCTTCTGTCTCCCAACTTCACGCTGGACGAGTTTACCCGGTCCCAGACCGCAGAGCGCACGGGCAAGCCTATTGTGGTTGAGCTGGATTCCCCCGTGTTCATTAACCTGCAGTACCTGTGCATGACGCTGCTGCAGCCTATCCGGACGGCGCTGGGTGCGGTTGTCATATCCAGCGGGTTCCGCCCTGATTGGCTTAACCGTATGGTGGGCGGCTCTCCCAGATCGGACCACCTTACCGGGCTGGCGGCTGACATCATTGTGCCCGGCCGGACGCCCATGGAAGTGGCACAGGCCATCAATGCCATGAACCTTGGCTACAAGCAGCTCATCAACGAGTTCGGGCGCTGGGTGCACATTTCGTCGCCCGGTCCCGGCGTTGCGCCGCGCCGCCAGAACTTGACCATATGGAATGACGGAAGGGGAACTAGAACCACCGAAGGGCTGCACGCAGTTGCGGACCTGCAGGCGAGGGTAACAGCATGAGCTTTGTTTCCAAGATTGCCGACTTTTTCAGCGGCGGCATTGTTTCCACCATTGCGGACACGGTGAAGGACTACTTTCCCCCGTCCATGAGCGAGGGAGAGAAAGCGGCACTGGCGACGCGGATCCGCGAGGCGGAGCACAGGCGCGAGGTGCAGCTTATGCAGCTGGCGGTGGAAGCAGACAAGGAAGTGACCCGGCGCGCGGCCGAGTTGGAAGGCACAGCGGCCGACCTGAAAACGCTGCCGGTGGTGGGGCGTTTGATCATCTTTGTACGCGGATGCCAGCGCCCGTTATGGGGGCTGTTCACCATGTACATGGACTGGCAGGTGTTTAGCGGAGGGTGGCAGATTGAACTGTCTGCAGAGCATGGCTGGACCCCGCACGGTCTCGCGTTCTGGACCGTTAACCTGTTGGTTCTGGGCTTCCTTTTCGGGGAACGCACCGTGCGCAATCTGCTGCCGCTGGTGACCCAGTTCATGGGGACGCGGGCGACAGCCAGAGAAACGGCCGGACCGGCAAAGGGCTAGCATGGATATTTCTGACGCGTTTGTCTTTTTTGCCCGGTTTATCTGGCCGCCGCTGCTGGCGTGGAACATCTATCTGCACCGCGAGATACAGAAGAGTAACGCCGATATTCAGAAGGGCAAAGACGCGATTGGCGCTCTGCGGCTGCATGTGGCGGAAAATTACGCAGGCAAGAAGGATTTGGAAAAGATGTTCTCTGACTTTGAACAGCGGATCGACAAGCGCATCGACCAGCTGGTGAAAACCCTGTGCGCAACAAAGTGAGGCAGACCATGGACGCCAGAATCGTTTTGAACATCAAAGGGCAGAACGTGACCTTTGCTCCCACGCCGGAGATCTACAACGACTACATCAACGCCATGCAGGCTAACAACAAAGTGGCCCCCAGCCACAACTTTGTGATGCGCTGCGCAGTTGCTGACGACAAAGACCGCGTGCGTGAGCTGCTTGCCCTGCCCGGTGCCTCCGTACAGATAGCCGGAGCCATAGTGGAACAGTACGCGCCCGATCTGAACATTATGGTGGGGGAGTTCAGCGCCTAGCCGAGGGGATGGAGCGTAACCCCATGGCCCGCATGGCCATGCTGGTGCGCAAGTGGTTTCCCGGACAGGCGGTAACGGAGCAGTCCATGGCGGAAGCCATGGTGCTGGAGAAGGACTACTGGGAGAAAATGGCCGTGGCTGTGACCTGCGGCGTGACCAAGGCCTTTAACGGCTAAGGGGCAAGGGCACATGAGTACCAAGCTGGAAAAACTGACGTTCTCCATTGACCTGCTGACCAAGGGCGTCACCGGCAAGGTAGGCGAGGTGCAGCGGTCGCTGGATTCGCTCGCCTCGAAATCGTCCGCAGCGTTCATGCAAATAGGCATGGGGGCTGCAGGGGTGGCGGGTGCAGGTATGTCTCTGCTCAATATCGTGCAGCCTGCACGGGAAATGAACAAGGCCTTGGCAGAGGTCTCCACGCTGGATGTTTCTGATCAGGCGCTCAAGCTGCTTTCCAATGAGGCTCTTAAGTATTCCATCCAGTTCGGCGAATCCGCAACGGCCTTTGTTTCTTCCGCCTACGACATTCAGTCTTCCATTGCAGGGCTGGACGGCTCTGAACTGGCAAAATTCACTCGTGCATCCAACGTACTGGCCAAGGCCACCAAGGCAGATGCGGCAACGATGACCGGGTATATGGGCACCATGTACGGCATCTTCAAGCAGCAGGCTGATGTCATGGGCAAGGCGGAGTGGGTGGAGCAGCTCACAGGCCAGACAGCTACCGCAGTAAAAATGTTCAGCACTAACGGACGGGAGATGAGCAGTGCCTTTACCTCGCTGGGGGCCAACGCGACCGCTGCGGGCATACAGGCTGCTGAGCAGATGGCCATTCTGGGTACGTTGCAGGCCTCTATGAGCGGTTCCGAAGCGGGTACCAAGTATAAGGCGTTTCTCGCAGGTGTGGGCAATGCGCAGAAGACCCTCGGCCTTTCGTTTACTGACTCTCAGGGGCGGATGCTGGGCATGATGGATATTCTGGGCAAGCTCAAGGGCAAGTTCGGGGATACGCTGAGTCTGGCGGACGCTGGAGAATTGAAAAAGGCCTTCGGGTCAGAAGAGGCTGTGTCGCTTATCAATATGCTTATGGCGGATACCAAGGGGCTTGGTGCTGCCATTGATCAGATTGGCAACATCAACGGCATGGACAAGGCGTCGCAGATGGCGGGCAAAATGGTTGACCCTCTCGACAGGGTGGCGCAGGGAGCCAATGCGGTTCGCATAGCCCTTGGTCAGTCGATTTTGAAAGGAGTTGCGCCCTTTGCCAACAAGCTCGCGGATACCCTCGGCGTGTTGTCCAAGTGGACGCAGATGTTCCCCAACATCACCAAATGGGTGGGGACCGGCCTGGTTGTCATTCTGGGGCTTGCGGCGGCACTCGGAACACTATCCATCATTACGGGCATGTCCCGTGTCGCTATGATTGGGCTGCAGCCTGCTATCACCGCGTTGACGTGGGGGTTGAACGGCATGCGTACCGCCATAACCCTTGTAAATTTGGCGTGGAAGGCTAACCCCCTAGGAATGATTATCGGCGGCATAGGTTTGTTGATCGCCGCACTGCCAACACTACTCGGCCTGTGGGATTCCTTTAAGCAGGCCTTTGGTGACACCCTTTGGGGCAAGGTTGTCATGGCGGTGCTGAACCCTGTGGTGATGGTGCTGCGGCAGATCGGCGGCGCGGTGAGCTGGGTGCTCGACAAGCTTGGTCTGCTGCCGGAGTTCTCCGGTGCGCTTTCCTCTGCTGTTCAGGGAGTTTCTGCAAGCGGCGGTCAGGGTGTTGTGGATACTCCGGCCATGCTGGATGCGCCGCGCAGCGCGTCTGTGCCTTCAGGCGGCGTAACGCAGTCCATATCCAACGCCATGACCAGGAACAGCAGCAACAGCCGTACTATTCAGCAGGTGAACATTACCACCAGCAAGGAACTGGATGCCCAGTCCATCAACGAGATGGCGTGGATGGCAGCGGGGTAACGCATGAGCAACGGCAAGTACATCGACATACGCATATCCGGCGACGACATTGCACTGGATGCGGGCGGAATGCCCGTTGCCGTGGCAGACCGTGATTCCATTGCGCAGGACATTGTTCACATGATTCGCGAAACCGGCTTGCTGGTGCAACTGGTGGGCAACCGCGATGCGCGCACCAAGGCCCGCAACCTGATGCTGCTTACGCTGGAAGTGGACAGGGACGAACGCATTATCCCCGGCACCACGGAGATTGAAGAGGTGGGGCTGGGGCAGTTCAACCTGACGGCGCAGACGCGCGAATTCGGCAGCATTGCGCTGTCACTGGAGGCGGATAGTGTGTAAAACGAATGACTACCGCGAAGGGCGCGATTCCTTGTACGCCTTGAGTACGGCGTTGATGGCAGTCTGGTACCCTTTGCCCTGTCTTTTAAACCAGTCCAGCACGTCCCCATCAATGCGCAGCGTCACCTGCTTTTTGCATTGCGGCTCCATACGTCTGGCCTCTTCCCAGAAGGCATCATCCAAAACGGGGTTGTCCGGGTCGCTCTCCGCGTTGGCGGTCAATTCGGCATCGGTAAAAGCCTTGGCCCGTTTGCTGTCGGTCAGGGGCCGCATGGCGCGGATTTCTTCAATGGTAAAACCGGGCTTATTTTTCTTCGTAGCCATACTTCCTCCTCTCTCTGGCATTGGCTCTGCGGGCGGAGATGATGCGGAACACATTATCGTCGCGCATGGTGAAGACAACAACGAGCACCATTCCATCCTGTTCCCCCACGGCTTGGCAACGATCTTCGCCATATTCCTTGCGGCTGTCCCGCACGAGGTGCGGAGCGCATTGCAGCATTTCGGCAGCCAGTGTGAAGTCTATGTCGTGCTTGGCGACATTGGCGCGGCGTTTGGTATCGTCCCAGTCGAATCTCATGGGGGAAATGTAACTACAAAATGTAACGCCGTCAACAGGGAGGGCAGTGATGAGTAGCGAAACCGAAAAGCTGTTTACCCGTATGTTGACCGAAGCGGGTATGCCCACAACGGCAAGCGCCATGCAGGCGCGTTGGGATGGGATAAACACCGCTCAGGGCACGCAGATTACCAACAGCAGCAAGTGGAGCCCGTTCTGGCGTCTCGTATCTGCCATTGTTACCGAGCCTATGAAGGCGCTGGTGTCTGCACTGGTGACCACCATTCTGCCGCAGACGTTCCTCAAAACGGCATCGGGTGCATGGCTGGATATTTACGCATGGGGCGTGGATCTGGCGCGCAAAAGCGCTGTGGCTGCGCAGGGGCATATAACCTTCACGCGCACCAACAGCGCCGGGGCGCTGGTTATCCCCGCCGGAACGGTGGTGGAGAGCCCATCTCTCAACGGGCACGTGTACCGTCTGCAGGTGGCCGCAACCACCACCATACCGGACAAGCAGCTCACGGCTGCCGTGCCGGTGCAGGCGGCAGCGACCGGCACAGCCTACAATCTGGGGCCGAACTATTACTCCATACTGCCGCAGCCCATATCCGGCATTGCCTCCGTAACCAACAGGGAAGAATGGCTGGCCGTGCCCGGAGCGGACGAGGAAACGGACGAGGAGCTGCGCCTGCGCTGCCGCAACCAGTTTTCCGCCGTGGGGCAGTACCACCACGATGCTGCGTACACGGCGGATATAGCCACCTTTGCGGGCATACGCACGGACTACATTGTATTTGAGCATGACGCCCCACGCGGGCCGGGAAGTGCAAACGCGTACATCATGATTGATTCCGGACCCGCTCCGCAGGAGTTTGTGGACACCATCAACGCCCACATCCGCGATGCGGGCAACCACGGGCACGGCGACGACATGCTGTGCTTCCCCATGCCCGTGCTGGGCGTGGACCTGACCGTAACGGTGCACCCTGTACCCAACCTTGCGGCGGAGAAGGTTGCGGCGCTGATGCAGGGCGTGGAAGAGCGCATCCGTTCCGCCTTTCGCGAGAGCACGGACTACGACATGACGCGCACGTGGCCCCACAGCCGTTTTTCCCTGTCTGTGCTCGCGGACGAGCTGCACGCGCAGCTGCCGGATCTGGCCTCCGTGGAGTTTGGCCGGGGCGACATTGTGGCCACGCTGGAGCTACCCATGCTGGGCAGCCTGAATGTTGTTGGCGGAGGCGCGTAAATGGCCGTGAACATCTCGCTGCCGTTTTGGATGGCCAAGGGCGAACTGGATAAGCTGCGCCTGTCCGCAGAGGCATGGTGGGCGCAGGTGCTGGAGTGGGCAGCGTGGCCTGTACGCCAGCTGGACACCGACACCTGCGACGAGCTGGTGCTGGATATGGTGGCATGGCAGCGCGACATCGCCCGGTTCGATGGTGAACCGCTCAGCCTGTACCGCAAGCGTATCAAATATGCCTACGCCAACGCACGCGACGCGGGCAGCGTGGCCGGATTCAAGCGCATATTCCAGCGGCTGGGCATCGGCTACGTGGAGATTGAGGAGCGCATGCCCGGCATTGACTGGGATATTGTGGATATCCAGCTCACGGACTCCCAACTGGCGGAGAATCAGGCGCTGCTCACCGTACTTATACAGCACTACGGGCGGACCTGCAGGCGCTACCGCTGGAAGATCATCACGCCCCTGCCCGTCTCCATGCGGGTGGTGGAGTTCGGCAACGAGTACGTGGCGGAACTGGCAAAAGTGCCTCCGTGCATGATCCGGGTTGGATCCGTGGACTTTGGCAATGACTACGCGACACTGTAACAAGTGAGGAATAGATGGCTACCGCAATAACCTTTGCAGGCGAAAGTCTGATAGCCAGCAAGCAGGCTGCCGGGCTGCCGCTTGTGCTGGATACCTTTGTGCTGGCGCTTGTGCCTGGGCAGGATCCGAATGTTGCTGTGGACCGCAGCGAAGGCATGCCGAATGCAGGCACCATTGTGCACACCTATGCCATTCCGGAAGAGTACCGGGGGTTCGTGAATCCCAATCAGGTGGTGTATTCCATGCTGCTGGGATCCGACCTTGGCGATTTCACGTTCAACTGGCTGGGGCTGTACTCCAGCGCGGATGATGTGGTGGTGGCCATCTCGCACCTGCCGGAGATTGCCAAGTGGAAAACGGACCTTGGCACCAACACGGCAGGCAATAACCTGACCCGCAATATGCTGCTGGAGTTCTCCGGCGCTCAGGCTGCAACCGGCATCATCATTCAGGCGGCAACGTGGCAGATTGATTTCACCGCCCGGCTGCGTGGCATAGACGAGCGCGAGCGCACGAGCAACCGCGACATATACGGGCGCGCCCTGTTCTGGGGCGATGCCTGCAAGGTGGGCAACGATGGCGCGCTGACCCTGCAGCCGGGCACATCGTACATTGAGGGCATACCCGTGCGGTATACCGTGGAGCAGCCCGTGCAGGCCGGGGCGGTGGTCAGCAAGGATGTGTGGCTGGATGTGAGCCTGCAGGCGCAGGGATCTGATGTTGTGGCCGTTGTGGTGCCCGTGGTGGTGGATACCGGCACGGCGCAGGCGGACTACACGGACGGGGCAAGTGTGCGGCATTATCTTGTGCAGCTGGCATCCATTGATGCCGGTGGTGCGGTGACGGATCTGCGGCCCGCGCTGGGAGTGCAGGCCATTGCCGACAACGTGGTGGCGTGGATAGCAGGACGCACAGCGGCGGATATGGGGGCGGCGGAAGCCGAGCACGTCCACCTCACCGAAGAGATTGTGGATCTTCTCCCTGATCCCCACCAGTGGCTGGCAGGCCAGCGCTACCCGGTGACCACGCTGGTTGCCGTTGACGCCGCTGTAACGTGGGACATGGCTGCTAATCCCGTGGCCATGATCACGCTGACCGATGCTGTGACAACCGTGACGCTGACCAACGCGCAGCCCGGCGCGACCTACGAGCTGACCGCACTGCAGGACGCGACCGGGGGGCGGTCAATCGCGTTTCCGGCAGCCGTGCGTTGGCCCGGCGGCACAGCGCTGGAGGTGACACAGGATGCCAACGCGGAAGACCTGATTATGTTCTCGGTGCGTGGCTCTGTGGGGTCGCCGGTTGTTCGTGGCTTTGCCGCACTGACCATGCAGGCGGTGGCGTAATGAGCGTTTTCAGACATCCTGCTGCGGCGCTGGGTGGCGGCCTGCGAAACTGGTTCGGCGATGGGAGTGACGGGGATCTGCGCCTCACCGTTGCCGCCGGTGCCGAGCAGTCGTTTGACGGCGTGTTGTGGTCGCCCATGCCCGGCTGGACCAACACTGCCGGGCTGATAACGGTGCCGTCCGTGCAGGACGGCGACATGGTGGTGGTCAATGCCCGCAATCTGACCGTGGAGGCCGGGGTTACGCTGACCACCGCACACCGTTGCCGTGGCCTGCTGCTCTATGCCACGGGCAGCGTAATCATCAATGGCACTGTGAGCATGACGGCGCGCGGCTGCAGGGCCAATCCGGCGGACAGCACCGTCACCGCCAATACGCCCGTCGCTCCCAGCGATGGCCTGCCAGTACCGATCAGCGGCCTGCGCATTGCCAAATTTGCACCGGGCACTTCGTCTGGTGCGTCTGACCTGTCCGGTTGCGGCAACGCAGCCCGTAACGCGGAGACAAACCAGCCGATTGTTCAGGTCGGTTTGGTTGTGGATATCCCCCGTGTTGGCGGCATAGGGGGGCCAGCTCGGACGGGTAACACCAGCGGCGTGGCCGGACAGACCGCGCCCGGAGGTTCCGGCGGTGGGGGCAGCGGTGCGTCTGCTGGCGGCGCGTCCGGTAACGGATCTGAAGGGACATGCTTCAGCGGCGGTCCCGGCGGGGGCGGCAACGGGCGTGGTTCTGGTACAATATCCGCTGTAAACGCATCCCCATACGGGGGTAAAGGTGGAGATGGGTACGACGGCACAGAAGATTCTGGAGGCGGTGCTGGCAACCCCGGCGGGAAGTCGTATTTGAACAATTCTGCGCGTGCCGGGCAGGACGGCACCGGAGGGCTGCTTATTATCATCGCCCGCACAATTGCCGGGACGGGTATATTTTCATCTTGCGGCATGAACGGAGGCTCCGCCCCTGACAAGGGCGGCGGTGCCAGCGGTGGAGGTATTGTTCTGTTGCTGTCTGTCAGTTTTGCCGCATGGAGTGGTTCCGCTGATGTGTCCGGCGGTGTCGGCGGCAGTGGTATCGGCGGCACAAAGGGCGGCGATGGCGGGAATGGCTCTGTTATTCAACACACCATATTGTAGGAGCAACCATGCAATATAAATACAAAGACGGCTCCATCGGCGTAGCACGTACAGTGGTGTACGCCGGTATTGCGTATCCTGCCGCCAGCCTCGCGCAGCAGGCAGGCGAAACAACCGCAGCGTGGGTTATCAGGCTCGCGGCAATCGGCGTGCAGCCGATGCGGGTAGAGCGTCCCGACGTTGATATCAACAGCTACGACTACGGTGCTCCGCTGGAAACGGACGCGGATGGCGTACTGGTGATCAGCTACCCCAATCCCATCGCTAAAACTCCGTTGTGGTCCACGGCAACGCGCGAGCGGATGTACGTTTCCGCAGGCGCGGACGTGCCGCCCGGCTATACACCGCAGGAGCCGCCGGATAGCCCGTATGCAGTCTGGGGCGGCGAGGCGTGGCTGGTTGATGTGGATGCCGCCCGCTCCGCAAAACGGCGGGAGATAGTGTCCCGCGCTGATGCGTTCATGGCAACGCTGACCGCAAACTATTCCGAGCATGAGAAACTGTCGTGGAGCAAACAGGAGGCGGAGGCCCGCGCGCTGTCCGTTGATCCGGACGCTGCCGCACCGCTGCTCACCGGCATTGCCGCAACGCGCGGTATTGGCCTGCTGGATCTGCGGGACAGGGTGCTGGCCAACGTGGCCACGTATGAGGCGGTGAGCGCAGCAGTGCTGGGACAGCAGCAGCGCTACGAGGACCAGCTGGCCGCCGCCGGTGATGATGCCGGGGCTATTGCAGCCATTGACCCTGTGTACGTGCTGCCGGGGGCGTAGGCGGCTATGAGCTGGCAATCGTGTTTTTTCACCGTGCCGCCTGCGGCTGTGACCATCATGAATGGTCTTGGCCCCGTTGTCTCCGACATTTCTGGCGAGGTTGCAGGGGCACAGGCCCGGCTTGCGGCGGTTACGGGCGGTGCGGTGACGCAGGCCAGTCCGCTGGCAGCATCCGCAACCGGTGCCGCTGCCCTGCGTGCTGCACTGGGTGCGCTGGTGGCATCCGGCGGGCGCATGGTGGCCGTGCATCCGTATATCCATCCTGCAGGAGACCGGCGCGGCGACTACAGCTACCTGACCCCGGCGGATTGCGTGGCTACGCTGGCCGCGAAGTTAACGGACGCAGAGGATCTTCCGGAGGCAGGCAGCCTTGCCGCCGTGGTGGTGCTCATCCATGCCTTTGACCATGCGCCGTTTGCCGCTGCCCTTGCCGCGTTCAATGCCGTTTTTCCCGTCACAGAGTTGCAGTTGGCGGAACGTCGCGCCCGGGCACTGGCATCGCTGGAGGCGGACAAGCTTATCATAGCCACGGCCCCGCGCGAACCATGGTGGACCACGGCGGCACCGTACAGGCACGCTACGGTGCGCAGCATGGAAACGCAGATGGGCGCATTGCTGGCCCAGTGCGAAGCATATGACGCGGAGAATACCACGCCGGAGGCGGAGTTGGCCGCGTTGCTGAACGAACGGGCCGCTCATGTGGCGCAGTTGGAGGCGGCATGGAGTGCGTTTGCATCCGCCTGTTTCGGTGACGCGGGGCTGGGCATGTTCCTGGCGGGCGATGCGGAGAACATGGCGCGACAGCTGCTGGCGGGCGGTGCGCCTGCTGCGGCCTACAAGCTGTGCGCGGCCGTATGTTGGGTAGGGCATTCTGACCGTGTGGCCATATTCCGTGAGGTGCTCGGGCTATGAGCAAATTTTTGATGTTGGACGATTACGTGTTGCCGGGGCATGGGCTGATGGTGCAGGGGGCTCTGGAAATCAAGAACGAAGAGCTTTCTGGCGAAACCAGCAGCACCAGTACCGTGAACAAGGGCGTGAAGCCCAAACAGTTTACGGTATCGTTGCAGGTTCCGTACACCGAAGTCGCAGGCATGAAGAAGCTGACCGCGACGGCAGAGGCCAAGGATACGGGCGACCGTATGCGCATCTATGACTGCGTGAACGATACCGTGAACGCCATGGGGGTGCGGCAGGTGCAGTTTACGGACCGTTTCGCCGTGAACGAGGCGGAGGGGGTGCGTGCGTGGGATGTGTCGTTCACGCTGCGTGAATTCCAGAGCCGTCCGGAGATGGTGGAGCAGCGGGAATCGGCTCCCAAGACGGTGACGCAGAGCAGCTCCGGCGCGGCGGTGGATTTGGCGACGGCCGAGGAACAGCAGACCGCACAGGCTGTGGCGGAGCCGCTGACATTGCTGGAAAAGCTGCTTAAGGCCGTGGACAGTGCGCTGGGATCCGGAACGGAGGAGCGCGCATCATGAAGCTGCGGAAGCGGTTGACCGTGGATGGCGCGGCTGTTGCGCTGGTGGATGAGGATGTGCGGCTGGAGCTGCTCGCGCCAGGCCGCGCCATGTTCCGGGTGCAGAGCGGGGTGACGCTTACGGGCTTTGTGCGGTTGTATCTGGGCTTTTCCAATCAGGATGCGGACCAGCTGTATTTCACGGGGTACGTGGAGAAATCCGTTACTGTGGATGCGCAGACGCAGCGGCTTATGTGCCGCGAGCTGACCGCGCTGCTGGACGTGCACATGCCTATTTTCCTGCGGCATCCTACGCTGCAGGACGTGCTTGCAGCGTATGCCGAGCGCACCGGGCTTTCGTTCATCATGGGGGATGGGGTGTATGCCGCCAAACCGGTGGCCAGTTTTGCCGCGTTCGGCAGCGGGCATCAGGGCATGGACAGCCTGGGCGCGGTGTTTGGCATTGAGCGGTACGTGTGGCAGCAACAGGGCGACGACAAGGTGTATGTGGGCAGCTGGGATAACAGCCGCTGGGCAACGCGGCCCGTAACGGTGGAGGAGCGCTGGTTCAGCGCCTGCGATGCAAACGGCGGCAAAACCCTGCCCGTGCTGCCCGCCCTGCGCCCCGGTGTGCTTCTGAACGGGGAATATGTAACCGCGCTGCAGCTGCGCGGGGAGAACATGGTGGCCACGTGCGAGAAGCAATTCGAAAGATAGTGCTCAAGCTGTTTCCGGAGATAGCGGCGGGGCTGCATGTGCCGCGCTATGCCCGCGTGCTGGCCGTGGCGGATGCGCCAAAGGACGGCGGCACGTGCGAGCGGTTCCGGCCCCGGTATGCTGTGGATATTGAGGTGCTGACCCCTGAAGGCGAGCCGGATCCGGCGTATCCCACGTATGAGGCTGTGCCGTTGCCGGTTCCTGTGGGATGCGGTCAGGAGGCGGGCCTGTTCGGCTTTCCGCAGACGGGCAGCCTTGTGGTGGTGGAGTTCGCCTACGGGCGGCCCGATCATCCGCTTATCCGGCAGGTGTATCCGCTGGGGCTATCGCTGCCGCAACTGCGGGCCGGAGAACTGCGCTGGATGCAGGGCGAGGCGGTACACCAGAGCGCGGATGCGGACGGCAACTGGACGCGCGAAACGGACATGGCCATAACGGATGCCAGCCGCGACCGGCTCATCACCGCCGTGCAGAAAATGGAAACCGTGGCGCGCGAGATCCGCCGCGTGACCGAGAACAGCACGGAGCGGGTGGACGGCGTGAAGCGCATCGAGGCGCTGGGGGCGCTGCGGCTTCTTTCTGCCGGATCTGCGCGGTTGTCGTCTGGAGATTCCCTGTCATTGACCACGGCCAGAGATATGGGCAGCACGGTGGGGCAGGATGCCAAGGCCGTTGTGGGCCGCAATGTGACGCTGGATGTGCGCGGGGACGTGACCGAACAGGTGGCGGGTGACGTGGCCGAGAGCGTAGGCGGCAACCAGGTGGAGACCGTAACGGGGGATCTGGTTACCACCGTGGGCGGCGATTCATCGGAGATCATCACCGGGCACAAGATCATGACCGCACAGAATCTGGTGTGGGAGTTTGGCGGCTCCATGCGGTTCGGTTCCGGCACAGTGAGCCTGCTGCACCTGATGCTGGACGTATGGGAGCATGTGCGCGATGCCCTGCACGTGCTGGCGGACCATACGCACCAAGGCGGGGCTGTTCCAAAGCCCGATCAGAGTGGGGAAGTGCACGGGCACGCGGAGGCGGTTGGAGAGGATAGGGGGAAGTTAGAGGGGATTACGGGATAAAAAGAAAGGGGGGAAGTTGCCTTCCCCCCTTGTTTTGCCTAGAAACAGGCCGCCACTTCATGGCAGTTCGGGATACGTTTGATCTCTGGCTGCTTTTCTGAATTTACCTTTGAGAGGTCATGCTGAACTTGGAGGTTAATCCAAAACTCAGAGCTATTACCAAAGAACTTAGCAAGTCGTACTGCCGTGTCCGCTGTCACACCCCTCTTCTCATTGACGATTTCTGTTATGCGCGAGAGCGGTACTCCAAGATAGCCTGACAGCTTGCTGGCAGACAGCTTGAAAGGAACCATAAACTCTTCACGTAACACTTCGCCGGGATGTGTCTTGATACGCATATCTCACTCCTATTATCATCAGCTAGGCTTATATCAGTATTATGATGGCTAGCACGGTCCTATATAACCTTAACGACTCTATTTTATTATTTATTATTTATTTCATTGTAGTCTAAGGATTGTTTAGGCCTTTAATGTCAAGAAGATGCGTTAGCATAAGGTGCAACATATCAAACACTAGTGGTAATCGACTATTTCTACCTCAATGGCGGAATTATGAGCTTCGTCCCAGACAAAGCAAATTCGCCACTGTTTGTTAATCCTAATGCTGTGCTGGCCCAATCTGTCCCCCTGTAGCGCTTCAAACTGGTTACCGGGAGGCACTTTTAGGTCATCAAGCGTTTTGGCTGCTTCTATCATATCGAGCTTACGTAAAGCAGTCTTGGTTATGTCACTAAAATGTCTCGATTTTGCCGATTCATAGAGGTTTTTAGTTTTTTTGCATTTAAATGATAATATCATTCTCCCCTCGTTAAAAAGTTATCAAGTTCAGCATGTTCCTCGTCAAGCAACGTCTAACTGCTTACGGTTATCCGCGTGTGATTAACCGTTTTTGGTTAGCTGGAAAACAGATAGTTCATCTGGCGTTAGATGTCAAGAGGGGGGCGTCACTTTTATTTAGCACTGTTGGCGTGCCCGATCAGAGCGTGGAGGTTCACGGGCACGCGGAGCCGGGATAGGTTAGGATAGTTCCCGGAGCCACTCTATTGCTGTATCTCGTAAATTATCCATTAGGAGTGGATAAATAATCTCTAAAAGGATGAAGGTTAATACAACTATTGTGAAAAATAAATACTTCCAAAAAGCTCTGGCTATAGGCGAGCTCGTTGCTTCTTTCCATCCAATAAAATTACCGATCAAGTTGTCGACAATTTTATATGCTTTTGATCTGTTTTTGTATTCAACCATGATTTTTCCGTTGTTGCATATAGCTTGTGAGTGTTAAACTATTTCGTCTCTATTTTTTATTTGTTCAAGTGATGATTCAGGAAGGGCTTCGTAAAGTTCACTTATTTTTCTGGGTGTTGTGATCATTTGCTCAGTTATTAAATTAATCAAATGAAATAGCTGTTTAGCTGTGTTGATGTCGTCTTTTATGTTCATCTCTCCTGGGTGAACTGCTGAATTTCCTATGACACGAACTGCGTCAAGAGATTTTTGTATTAGAGGGTTGAGTCCTTTTTTGACGAGTGATTATATGTCTGAATTTATATTTTTCCCATTTTCTCCAAGTTGAATGCATAGCTTTTGGATGCATAACCGTAAAAGTGCTGCTCCTCGTGGAGAGTTTTGTACAATACTGCGCGCTTCGTTAAAATCGGATTGAATTTCGTCAGTAAGGTCTTGATTAGGTTCAATTTCAAATTCAACAGAAGGATGAATCATTTTTTCGTGAGCCCATATAGCAAGTTTTTTGCAGTTGTAGCAGCATGATAGGTGTAGATTGTATACAGTGTTGCTGTATGTCGAAGTAGTGTCTTCTAGCAAATCAAAAAAAACTTCTCCTGCAATGGATCGTTGGATAAGTTTATGAAGTTAATTTCTTGTGTCTGTATCAATTTTTTCAATTGTTCTGATGTTTTCAAGTGAATCTGGCGTATGAAATGCTGGAGTTGGGTGTTTTTCGTCACGTTGTCGCGCAAAGATGTTGTACCATGTCTGGGTAGTGTAGGCTCCGCAGTGGGGGCAGGAGAATGCGGTGTCGGTAGTAGGTGGTGGGGTGTGGTGTCTGGGCATAGTTGATCCTCGAGAGCTGTTTTGTTGCTTGTGTGAGTATAAGATTGCCTTGGAATAAACTTCAAGTGTGATGACTAATGAGATAACTAGAACTGAGTGTGTGAGATAACCGGGACGATACGGGACCATCCGGGATATACCGGGACGGGCAGAATGAAAATATGTTCCGCAATGTGGAATTTAAAAGGGGACCTTGCGGCCCCCTTTTTTTGCACCAGATCACGAGGATCAGTCCAGCGGAAGATTGAGTTGTGGCATTCGCCTCCGTGCACGTTCATCGGCGATGATCTTGTAGACCCGCTGAACAGACAGGCGAAACTTCTTGGCCAGATCGTGCACATTGTCACCAGTGAACTGATCATAGATTCGGGCATTGCGTCTGCCGATGTTCATTGGGATATACACCAGCTGCCCGCCCCACTCCTCTGCCAAACGGGAAGACACCACGCGGCCAAGATTCTCGGGCAGCCCACTCATATCCACCATCCCTCTGATGCGCAGTTCCTGCTCCACAGTGGCTTGCACGGTGATCTGCACGTCCTTCAGCAATTCGCATCCGCGCTCCGAGCTGCTCATCGTTCCTCCAGAATGGCTTTGATTCGGGCTTGGGCGGTTCCATCTTCGATGCGACTCCCCCACGCCTTGAGTGTTTCGATAACAGCCTGCAGCTGCTTCACCGTGCACCACTCCATCCGTTCTGTTTTAGTGATCCGGCGGACGTACGCCAGCAATGCCGCCTCGCTCCTATTTCGCACAATCCCGGCATCCGCCAACTCCAACCACAGGGATCTAATTTTTTTCGCCTGCTCCGAATTGTCCATTGCGCGAGGGCGGGAAACCTTGAATCCCTTCTTTTTCAGAGCATCACAAACGGCCAGCAACTCTCGGTTGGTCATGCTGGCCGTGGAAGTCTTACCGGTTACGGATTGGAGCATTTCCCTGTAGGTGTCATCGTCCAATCCCAACTGGCGTTTTGCCACGTGGATCAGCTTGATCATTTGTGCCGAAGAGCTTTGCTTGGCCATGCTGCACCCGACCTAGATTGCTGCAACATCCAGCGGGATGGGATCGTATCCGCCGGATGCATTGCGTTCGTACACACGGACGTATGCCTTGGTGCCGGTCACCTGAATGCTGTCACCTATGGCCTGCATGGCCTGCATCCACCGCGTATCGGTGATATCCAGCCTGCGCAGGCTGAGAATGGCCCCCGTGTTGATCCGGCCTTCCTTGTCGACGCGAAAAGCCTGATTGATCAGCGCCTGCAATTCGGTTCGGCTGTCCGCCGTCCAGTCGCGCAGGCACTCATCAATCAGCGCCTTTGCGGCCTGCAGTCTCTCGTCAAAGGTGATATGCTCGGCAATGGAACGCTGAATCTTGAAACGGCCGTCATAGCTCATCAACGTCACGTTGCCCTTGTTTCCGCCCAGCTTGGCACCATACTTTTCTGCTGCCAGTTCCACGAATGCACCAACGTCAGCCATTGCCCCGCACTTGAACTTGGCCAGATCATCCCTGACAGACTTGGCCTTGCCGACCAACTCCATCACCAGATCGTGGCGGGCCATATCAATTTCCTTGACCTGATCCACCGGCACGAGGTGCCCCTGTGCATTTTCCATGTACCCTTCTGACATCGTATTTCTCCTTTAAATTGCGTTGATAACGTCCGCCGTCACCTTGGCCTCGCCGATGTGGGCGGCCATGTTGATTGCCGCAACCAGCGAGTTGTTGACGGCCAGCGGATAGACCAGCGACACGGATTGACCGGATGTACTGCGCGGCCCGGTGAGTCGTGCCGCCAGAGCGTCCAGAGCATCAGGAGCGAGCACCTTGTCCACGTCAACACCTGCCCGCTGAAACTTGTGGGCCACATATCCGGGCAGATCGTTGCCGAGCGGGTCAATGTGTACCACCTCGCACCGCTGGACCACTTCACGCACGGTGCTGTCCGCTTCGCCGAGCTTGGTTTGCAGCTCCGTCTGGCCGATCAGAATGACCGACAGCAGCTTGGTAAAACCGTCTTCCAGTTCCATGAATCTCTTGAGGTGTTTGAGCGTGGGATGAGAGAGACTGTGTGCCTCTTCGATAATCATGCAATGGCGATAACCTGCGCGGGCACTGTCCCGCAGGACGTTATGCACCTGCCGGAAACGTGCCTCCGGGCTACTCAGACATTTGGCGTGCGGGGCCACTGTGTAGAGGATGGATTCTGCAAGATGGATAGCCTTCAGAGTCTTCCCCTTCTGGTCATTGTCTTCCATTGCCAGCACGTAGGGTTCAATCATTATAATAGGCAGCCCTTCCGCTCCGATACGGTGTGCCAAGTCTTTGCGCAGCGTGCTCTTTCCGCTGCCGGACTCGCCTATCACGGCGAGCAGACCGCCATGACGGGCTGTGCTGAGCATGGCTTCGCGCACATAGCGGTAGTCGGCGGACAGCCATACATCTTCCGGGCCGGACAATTCATCGGAAAACGGGGAACGGACCAGACCGAACTGGCGCTTTGCCTGGGGAGTAAGAACCTGCTTGCGCATCAACATGGTGGTATCCTCCGGGGAATCGTTCTTGCCGGGGTTTTCCGGCTTGGTTTCTTCTTTCAGGGCAGCAATGACGGTAGCCTTGCGCACGCCGGTGGCGATCAGGTAGTCCTGCAGCCGCGCTTTGGTTGCATCCGGATCACGCCGGGGCCACTCGCCCCGTGTCACGATGGCGGACAGTGCCGCAGGACTGATGCCTATAGCGTCTGCAACAGCCCGTTGCGGCTGCTCCATCGCTTCAAGCAATTTCTTCAATCGTTGCATTACATCCCTCCTGCAGCTACGAGCCGCAGCGGAGCGGCCGTGGTCACCGTCGGTTCGGTGAAACGGGCTGCGATATCGTCAATGGCGTCCTGCGGAACACCATCAGGGTAGCGCTGGCGCAGCCATGCCATGGCATCGGCATTCCACTTGTCACCTACGCGTGACCGCAGCAGTTTTGCGGCCTCAACATGTGCCAACGGGGCGACCTCACGCCTTGCTGCCTCCACCTCCAGCGCCGTGCCACGACGCGGAATATAGGTGGGTGCGGCTTTCGTATCCGCCAGCATATCCAGATGCTGGTATGCGGGCTTGCGATCCTTGGCGGCCTTTGCAGCATCGGCCAGAGAGTCGGTGGCGTATGCCTCGCGCTGAATATCCTTGAGTAGTTTGTCGGTGTGTGTATCTGGCAGTGCGGCGTAGCCTGCGCCGATCACCTGCGCATCCGTGCGGAACCCTCCAGCATCACGGATGATGGGTTCCACCGTTGTCACAATCTCGCTGCCATTCGCTTTGGCGATAATCACATCCACAGCCGGAGCGCGGTAGGGATTGACCACCACCCGAACAGTCTGGCCACTGGAAATCCCGGTGAGATAGCGCAGATCGTAGTCATGCGATCCATGTCCCTTGATGGAATGTGAAATCACCATACGAGGGCTAACCTTGACATCTCGCGGTTCAGTGGCCACGAGGTCGCGCAGCATTTCCTCGGAGGGGGCAACGCGCAGCTGCTCCTGCGTAATGGTGAGCCATGCCGAGTTGCGGGTGCGGCCATGGCGGCCGTGGATAGCATTGGCATTCCAGTGTATGCGCCATGTATCTGCGGCCGCGTTCAGCTGTTCCACATTGGCGATCTGCATGCAGGCCAGACGCCCCTCGAACTGCGTTTCAATCAGATTCTGTGCCTGTTCGCACTGGCCCTTGGCTCTGGGGTTGCCTGCCATGTGTGTCAGGTGGACGATGCCCAGCGCCTTGAGCCATCGTTCCACCAGCGCGGAGCAGTTGCCCGCGCCCTTGTCTGTCAGCAGGCAGTTGGGCACGCCGTGCATGGGGTCATCGGCACCGCGCTTGATCATGGCCCGGATCAGCGTATCCAGTACGGACATCGCGTCTTCCGCGCCGAGGACATAGTGAAAGAAGATGCCTCCGCTGTAATGGTCGGTGACAACGAGCCGCCATACCCGGTCACGTTCAGCCCGTGCCAGATTTGCAGGCTTGTTCTTATAGAACTTGGCCTCATCCATCACCCGAACCTGTCCGCGCGGCAGGTAGAACAGCACACACAGCGAGGCATCCAGCTGCCAGACATGGTTAGGGTGCAGACTGCGCAGTTCCTGCGCCGGATTGCCTCGCTCCAGCTGATCGGGATGACAGCCATGGATGCGCATGGCACGGGCCACAGTCGTCGGGCTGGGCATGGTTATCTCTCCAGTTTGATGGTTGACGACACCATATCCGTTGTTCGCCAGTACATCGCAGGCCACAGTGATGGGCATGGTCCGTTTACCGTGAGCGCGGGTGGCTACTTTGACCAATCCCGCAACCTTGCGGGCCAGATCTTCGTCTACTGCCATCTGCCCTTTATCCGCCCGTGTCTTGCGACCGCTCGTCCATCCCACCTCACGCAGATGGCGATACACGGTCTGCACACTGCAGCGCAGCGTCTGGCTGGCCGCGTCCACCAGCGGACCACGTCCCGCAGCGGGGGTGGCATCCAGCCGGGCCTTCAGGCCCATCAGGTATTCCATGCGCGGCGCGTCCATGATGCCCCCTAATTGTCTTCTGTCTGCGGAGTGTGCCCGGCTCCATAGCCCCGCTTTTCATCTACGCCGCGCATCCATTCGGGGTAGACGATCTGCCGGAAGTCGACATCGACCCCGTTCTCATGCAGCATTTCGTTCAGCCGCACACAGGTGTGGCTCCACACTTCGTGCACGTAGCGGGCTGTGGGCACGCTGGTGCCGTCAGGGCTCATGAGCACACCGTTGGAAACAGCGAACGCTTGTACTGCGGCCCCGATCAGGTCGAGCATTGCCGCATCCAGCTTTTTGCGGGCATCGGCTTCGCGTTCAGCTTCCAGCAGAATTCGCTTGTCAGGGGGCAGGGTCTTGATCTTGGCCAGTTCGGTCTGCGCCTCGTCCAGCTTGCGGCCCTTGTCTTCCAGCACTTTGTCACGGGCTGCGAGGTCCGCTGCAATTTCTTCCTTTTCCTTGCGGATGGTGGCGTTTCTGGCGGCGAGGTCTTCCAGCAGGTCTTTCAGGGCTTCCGGGTCATTGGAGCGAACGGCCTCGCCTTCGATGACCAGCTGGCGGGTGTCTTCCGGCAGCGCTCGCAACTGACGCAGTTGGCGGTAGCCAAGGCCGAGGCGTTGCGATGCTTCCAGAAATTCCTCGCCGAACAGGGCAAGGTTCTGCAGGTCTTCCTTCGCTTTCGAGAGGCTGATGCCGAGGACATCGCAGACGTCTTCAAAACTGTTCATCCCCACCAGTTCGCCCTTGGCGTTCATGGCCTGCTGGCCCTTGTAGGCCTTGGTTTCCCTGAGTTCGGCAAGGAACTTGAGTCTGGCAAGGCCGGTAAACTGCTGCATAAAGTCGAAAGCACGCAGTTGCCCGACCATTTCTGCAAGCTGCACCTGTTGTTTGGTGACCGCACCAGTCAGGGCCGAGGCCATCTGCCGGGTGGTTTCCAAGGTGGCCACAGCGCCGGGCAGTTCCGGCAACGGCTCCGGAGTACTGGAAGCGGTGGAAGGGCGACCCCGTCCGGTGGAGGCGGTTTCCGCCTCCTGATACACATCGGCCAAAGGCTTGCCTGCCGGGGCGGCAGTGTTAAGGGCATCAATCATGGTGGAGGTGTCTGTGTCGGGCATTGTCCGTTGCTCCTTGAGTGCGTGATTCAGTATAATCAAAGGATTGTTAGTGACTCTCATGCCGCCCCCGTGCCGCCCATGGCGAGAGCACCGGAGACGATTCGTTGATTCAGTTCCGCGATGCGGGTTGTCGTCCGGGTTACGTGGTTGCTGTACGCTTGCGCCACTTGCAGAGGCCGGGGGGTAAGACTCCAGCGTCCGGTTTCCAGCCGCTGGACCCAACCTGCCCGCATCAGTGTGTCCAGATCGCGGGAGACGGTGGGCGGCGGGCAGCGCAATGCATCGGCCAAGTCCTTGTTGGAAAGGCCATCCAGCACACGCCCGGCCATCATTTCCACTATGCGCAGGCAGCGCAGGGTGGCGGCGTTGGCATTAGATTCCTTCATGGTTACCACCAGCGCTGTTCGGTCTGTACGCCGAGGTTGTATCCGCCGCCCTCCATGGGGGTGAGCGACCATATGGGGCGGCCCAGCTTGTGGGCATGTTCCGCCTCGGCCTGAATGTCTACGGACTGCCGCCATGCATCGTCATCCTGCTTGAGGATGCACATGGCGCGGGCAGCTTCCAGCATGGCAAGGCACTGCGCGTTCCACGCGGCCCAATCGCCGCCAGCGCCCATTACGGACATGGGGTGGCCCATGGATATGGGCGAGAGTACCCTGTGTCCTTGTTGCATCAGCCATGCAGCGGCACGGGTGGCGTCCAGCCAGCGCTGCTGCCGGACTGCCGGGTCGGGGTGCGTATAGGGAGCGGCTAGGTAGAAGAAATATTTCTCCCCGCAACTATAGTGCTCCTCGGGCTCCAGAAACTTGATGCCGCCCTCGTCGATCATGCTTTCCGGCAGAGATTTTTCATGATTCCGGCCACAGCATGGGCAGTACCAATCACAGGTCAGCGTCGCCTCTCCGGGGCTGCCCATGCCCGTGTCGCGTCTGCGTATCTGCATCACGGCAAAGTCCGGTACCGGATCGCGGTCGACCATGCCTGCATAGGAGTTACGAGGAACATCCAGACAGCGGATGAACTTGCCCACGAAGTCCTTTTTGTACTTGGGGGCCGGTACCGCAGCCCATGAACGCACATCCGCAGGCCGGACCGGGTTCCAGTCCACGCCCAGCGCAAGAGTCAGGCGGTCACGCTCGGCCTGTTCACGTGCTTCGCGCTCGGCCCGTAGTTTTTCCATATAGGCATCGTGCTCGAAGTTACTCATGGGGCACCTCTACAGGCCGATAGACATCGATCTCGCACGAATCATCCAGAGTCAGCTTCACTTCTTCTCCTTCTTCGGAGAACTCGAATTCAGCCGTATCCCCCAGATGCAGGGATATTGAGCACAGATATTCATCGCTGGAGGCTTCAAGTACGGCCTCGTACGCAGCTTCCAACGTGGCTGCCTCGACTGTAGCTCTGCCGAGTACAGTTACTTTGAAATCGCAGGTATACTTAGGCATGTTGGTCCTCCTCAGGGAACAGCGACAGGGGGCGGCGGGCCGAGAGTAGTTCAATCATTTCATCTACCCGTCGCTCTTGCGTCTTGCTGTTCTTCAGATCCGCAAGATCACGAGTGCGGAAGTAACGGCGCTGGGCATCGCGCATCTGTTCCACGGCAGCGACGAACTCCTTAGGGGTGGGCGTTTGCATGGATATCTTCCTCACAGGTTTCCAGCAGAAGGCTGATGGGGCTTTTCATGAGATCGGAGACCCATTCCGTAACGAGGGACAACCCGACACGGTCAAACACCTGATCAAGGTAGCCCGCAGGTTCCACCACCAGTACCGTCTTGATCACAGCATCGCGCTTGGCGTTCGTGGACAAAATGATGGCTGTGTTTCCGTCTTCATTCTTGCCGGTACTGACCGTTACCTCGACACCCTTCACCGTGAATTTTTTGCTTCTCATGGCTACATCCATCCTATTGTCACATGGTCCCACAACCATTTGAAAAAGAAGAACAGTGCAAAGCCGGTAACCATTCCGATCAATGAAATGGCAAGAAACACCTTCGCGAAATCCCAATCGTTAAACATTTCCGGTGCCCTCCTGCTCTGCCAGCGCGGCAGCGATGCCGCGCCTGACATGGCCTACGCCTGCACCACGCAAGCGGATGATGGGAATGCTGGTTGCTGACCGGGCAATGTTGACGGCCCGATGACTGATGACACTGGTGATGACCAGTACGGCGGTGGCATCGCCAATGCGGGACGCGAGGTTGGACTCGCGCCCCGTGTAACAGCGCAGGTCCACGCCGCGATCTGCAGCGGCCTGTTTGTAGTCGGCATGCAGGCGGTCCAGCCCGCCGATCAGAACGATGTTGATCATGCCGTCACCTCCCTGCAGCTCACATCGATGACCACGGCATCCGGCTTGCGCAGAGCGCATGTGACGGCGTGGGTGCCCACTGCCACGGTCCGCATGGCTGCACCATCCAGCGCCGTGGCTGGCACAACCCGGAAGTCGCCACAGGGGCTTGCGCCATCATTCAGCGCGGCGCAGATGGCGTTTGCCCGATCCAGAGACATGCGGTCGGCGGCATCTACGTCCATGGTCAGTTCCACGCCGGTGGACAGCATCATGCACAGCCCGGTCTGGCGGCTCATGGCCGCATCCACTACACACCAGCCGCTCATGCTGCACCTCCGGCCAAACGCAGAGCCGCCCGCAGCGCTTCTAATCGCAGACTGGCCGGAGCCCGCAATTCAACGTCACCTGCCGCGCCATGGGCCCGGATGTGTATGTGCCCATCCTGCTGGGCCACGTGGCAGCGGCAGCGGGCAGATGCTGCGGGCAACAAGACGCGCGATCCCTTCACGAGGGGGCAGGGGTTGGTTGGCGAGTTCATGCAGCCCTCCGTTCCGTGAACAAGTCGTCCACGCGCACGTTCTGCTCCGCGAGATCACGCCGCATTCTGTCAATGGCGGGGCGAAACGCTTCCGGAGCCTTGTAGGCCATCGGGAATAACTGCTTGGGGTGGACACCGATTTTAAGGAGATAAGCCAGTACCTTGCGGTTGTTGCGAGTACCGCAGACTGTGGATTGGACAAGGGAGTGGTGTACATCCAGAGCACGGGCAATGCCCGACATGGACAAGCCCTTGTCGCGGATTTCCCGCTGGATAAGCATGCAGTCGCGGCCCTTTCCGAGACCGGACTGCACCATAAGGGCCGTATTCATCGCGTTCCCTCCAGGTTGGACATGAGTTCCTCTTCAAGCCGCCGCTGACGCTTGGTGCGGAGCTTATGCTCCAACACACCGCGCGCAAATTCGGCCAACTTGAGGGTTTCCGGCTCGGCCGTCTGAATGCCAAAGCCGGATTCCAGCCAGAAACACAAAGGCGAGGGGTCATCGATGGCGAGGCAGAATATGTGCACGGCGTACATACCGGGCACATGCTCTGCCTCTTCGGAGGATAGCCATTTGTCGAGCGTGTCCCGCGCAATACACTTAGCCCGTCCCTGTGTAAGACGGCGGCCTGCCGCAGCGGCCAGTGCATTCATCTCGTCCACGATCTGATCACGGGAGAGTGGGCTCGATTTGGCTGCCCGGAACATGGCCCCCTTCAACGCGGAAACAAAACCAGCAGCACGCATGGCCTTGCGGCTACGCGCCTCTGCCCGCTTGTTGTCGTCATCGAAAAGGGAGAGATGGGTGGTTTGCACTCCGAACCTCGCAGGTTGTCCGAATTGGGACGCTTGGTCCTTTCTCTGTCCGAACATGCGTCAGTTGCTGACGTTGACCCTTGCCTTGCGGGCTGGTAGTGTCGTGCTTGCTAGTGCTTTTTGCTACCGTCCCGTGCCTCAGAATTTGGCACAAACGAGAATATCAGTCAAGCACGATTGGGTATATTTGCTCAATCGTGCTCTTTGAGGCATTATGTCCTTTGGTGACAGGATTAAAATTCTTCGCGGCGGGGAAACCCAAGCGGAATTCGCATCCCGCATAGGTATCAGTCAGCGCGCGCTTGGAAACTATGAGAGGAACGAACGTACCCCGGACGTAGACTTTGCTGCGCTCGTTTGTTCTAAAACAGGTGCTTCTGCTGCGTGGCTGTTGCTTGGGAAGGAAGACAGCGCGGCTTCTCAAAACCCTCAACCTACCAGTTCGCAAAATGAGAGCGGCCCCCATTGCGGGATTGTCTTGGTCCCTAAGGTCCAAGCCCGCCTTTCCGCAGGCGGAGGCAGCCTGGAAGCCAACGGGGACCCCGTGGGCAGCTATGCCTTCAGATCGGATTGGCTGATACGTAAAGGGCAGGCATCCAGCATGGTATTGATGGATGTGGTGGGTGACAGCATGGCCCCGGCCATTGAAGACGGGGATATGGTGCTGATAGATCAATCGCAGACGGGGGTTGTGCCTGGTGCCATCTATGCCGTTGGCGTTGAGGGTGGCGTGTACGTGAAACGTGTCGACCTGTTGCCGGGGGTGCTGGTACTGAATAGCATCAACCCAAGCTATAGCGCCATTGAGGTCCCCCTGCGCGGGGACCTTGCCGACACCGTACGAGTTATCGGCCGCGTTATCTGGTGGTGCCGGGAGGCAAAATAGCCGACGTCGGCTGTTTTTTTTAGGACTCGCCACGGCAACACGCTGAAAACATTGACACCGAAAAATAAACTAGCCGACACGTCGGCTGTTTTAATGGGGTAACAAATGGAAAATAGCTGGCAGAATCCCAAAATGCGGAGAATGGTGTGGATAGTGGCTGCCCTTTTCGTGGTGGTCGTTGTTATTGGACAGGTTGCCAAAACGAGTACGTCAAAACCACCTGCAATGCCCCAGCTGGCAGCGGACATTTCCCCAGATGTGCATGAACGCCTCACACAGGCATGGCCCAAGGTGCTGACAGCCTGCCCCGGCCTTGCTAAGTATTACCGGGAGTTGCGATTTGAACGTATAGACATGGCCTTTCCAGACCCAACGGGGGCATACCACGCTAACTTCGTTTTTTCCGTCTCAGATGGAAAATCTTCGATCCCAACTGAATTTATGGCGTTCGGTCAGACTTGCTATTTCGGTGTTTCCAGCGATGGGGCAGGACTACTAGTGCCCAAAAGCGGATGCCAGTCCCTTTGTCTCGACAGAGTTGTTCCGCACGCTGGTAATGATTTAACGCTACCACTGCGTTAATCCTTCTCTTTGCCCCCCCAGCCCCGCTCCGGCGGGGCTTCTCTATTTCACCCCCATTAAAAGACACCTCCCATAGGCCCACCATACGGTGGGCCTTGTCGCGCTTACTGCATGGCAACGCAAGAGGGAGGGCATATGCGCAGTACATTCGAGGCCGCACAGGCCTTTGTGGCCAAGTGGGAAGGTGGTCTGGTGGACCACCCGAACGATCCCGGCGGCATCACCAACCGGGGCGTGTCCCTGCGCTGGTTGCGCTTAATCGGTTGCGACATCGATGGCGATGGCGACATAGACGCCGATGACGTCCGCGCAGTCACCTCCGAAATAGCGACCCGGCTATTCTATGCCCACTTCTGGGCGGCTCCCGGTCTGCATGAATTGCCGCCGCTGGTGGCGGTCGCCGTCTATGACGGTGCCGTCAATCAGGGGGTGCCGCCCGCCGTGCGCCAGTTGCAGGCCGCATGCAACCGTACCGACGGCATTCCGCTGGTGGAAGATGGTCGCCTTGGCCCCAACACTCTGCGACGTGTCACCCTGCTGTGCCGCGACGGCTCGTTGGCCCTTGCATTATCCACCATCACTGAACGTGAGGCGTTCTACCAATCATTGGTCGCCCGACCGCCCAAAGTTTTGAGCAGCGGGCAGGTTGTGGACTACCGCGCATTCCTCGCGGGCTGGCTCAACCGCACCGGAGCCTTGGACGGCTGGTGCACGCAGCTGGCTAAGGAGGGAATGGCGTAATGCGGCTTGGGAATTTGCTCGGCGATGCCTTCTGCGACCATACCGGCGGCACATCGGCCATGCGCATTATGGCTGTGCTGGTGTGCGTGGTGGTGCTGGGGGCGTGGATCACGGGCATGGTCGTGGCCGGGCATTACATTCCGCTGGGCTGGGCAGAGGCCGGGCTCATCGGCGGGGCCTGCGGTGCCAAGGCCGCACAATCCCGCTTTGAATTAGGTTCCGGTGGCGTGTGGGGTGCGTACCCGCCGACCGGCCCTGTATACAATGAGACCACCGCACCCGCGCCGTCATTACGTGATCTCGATGTCGAGCGCGATCTCAATATCGGAGGAAACTGATGTTACCGATCCCCATGTCCCTCATCCCCAAGACCAAGCTAGCCCTGCTGATCGCAGGAATGGCCGTGGTGCTTGGCCTGTTGTGCTGGGCCTTGTGGCTGCGCGGAGACGTGGCAGATGCCCGCTCCGCTCTGGCGAAAGCTGCCGCAGCGCACGATGCCACCCGGCACGAGCTGGCGCAGGCCCGCACGGCGGGCAATCTGTTGCTGGAAGACCAGCGCAGCTGCAATGCTACCATCGCCGCCCTGTCGCGGCAGGTGGACGCCACGCAGGCCTTGTACAGCAAGCACCTGACGGAAGAAGCCGCGCGTCGGGCCATGTTGTCCCGCGCGATCACCAGACCCCGAACCGCTGAAGAAGCCGCAAAGGTGGTGGATAATGCGACGCGTCATGCCGCTGCTGATCTGCTTAATGCTTGGTAGTGTCGCGGGCTGCGCTCACACGCCGCCTAGGCAGGAGCCCACCGTGCTCACAGTGCGCCATCTATTCACTCCGTGCCCGCATCCTACCCCCCTGACGGCAAATGAACTCGCCTCCACGGCAGGCACTGTGGACGGTGATGCTCCGTTCGACGGCCCGGCCAACGTGGATGCACTGACCGCCCGCCACCAGATGATCCGCACGTATGTGCGCCTGCTGGAGGCAGCACTGAGCTGCTATGACGCGCAGGCCGCAGGAGGGCCAGATGAATGATCCGGTGAATGATCTGGTCGTGCAGTGGGCAGGAGTTGTCGTTCCGGTGGTGGTGACCACAGTCTCGGCCCTGCTGGGCTGGGTGTTGTGGTCCATGCGTAAGACGTATGTGACTCATGAACAATGCGAATCCTGCCGCACCACCATGAACAATCGGTTATCCGGCTTGGAGGGGGTATTGGAGAACGCCCCCTCATCCAAGGATATGCAGGCCGTGGTGGTGAAGCTGTCGGACATCAGCGGCGAGCTGAAGGCAGCCAACGCCCGTGCCGAGGGACAGGCGGAACTGCTCCGGGCCTTGTCGCGGCAGGTGGCCATGCTCAACGATTACCACGTTACCAAGGGGAAGTAGCATGTCCTTTCAGACCGTACTCGCAGAAGACCGCCGCCTGTGCATCCTGCGTCTGCTCTCCGGATCGCCGGGGCGGGAGGCCAACCACTATGTGCTTAAAACCGCGCTGCAGTCGCTGGGGCACGCCGTAAGCCACGACGTGGTCAAGGGTGACCTTGCATGGCTGGACGCGCAGGGATTGGTTGCCACCTCCGACAAAAGCGATGTGACCGTGGCCACGTTGCGTGCCTATGGGCAGGATGTTGCCGATGGCGTGGCATCTGTACCCGGCGTTAAACGGCCCATGCCCGGAGAGTAGGTGCAGCCATGCCCAAGAAATCCACCATCAAGCGCCTGCCCCCGGAAGTGCGGGAACGCATAGGCGTCCTGCTGGAGCAGGGCCGTACGCTGGACGAGATACTGGACGCTCTGGCCGGGCTGGACGTGCAGATCAGCCGCAGCGCCCTGCACCGCTACAAGCAGCACATCGACAAGGTCGGCGAACGTATCCGGCGCAGCCGTGATATGGCGGAAGCATTGGTGCAGCGGTTCGGCGATGAGCCGGAAAGCAAGGTGGCGCGTATGAATATCCAGTTCCTGCACGCGGCCATTACCGATGTGATCAGCAGTGCGGAGGCCACCGACGAGGAAGGCAACCCCGTGCCTCTTGATCCCCGTTCGGCCATGGAACTGGCCAAGGCGCTGGACCATCTCGGCAAAGCCTCCAAAGCGGATGCGGACCTTATTTCCCGCATCCGGGAAGAGGCAACCAAGGCGGCCAATAAGCAGGCTGCGTCCACCGTGTCCGAAGTCGGGCGCAAGGCCGGTGTACCCGGAACCGTCATCGACCAGATGATGCAGGCCGTGCTCGGAGGTGCCGTATGACCACAGCAGGCTTTCTGCCCTACCAGTGGGAATTGCGCGAAACTGTACGCGTCTCGCCGGTCACCGTCGTCGAAAAGAGCCGCCGCACGGGCTACTCGTGGGCTGCCGGTGCAATCGGTGTGGAACATGCTGCCCGCTGCCGCGAGGATGGTGGCATGGACGTCTACTACATGGGCTACAACCTCGAAATGGCGCGGGAGTACATCGAATATTGCGGGGATTGGGCCAAAGTGATGCAGGTCGGAGCCGTGTCCGTGGGCGAGACCGTGTTCAAGGACCCGGAACGTCCGGATCAGGACATCAAGGCCTTCCGCATGGACACCTCCGCCGGAAAGATTGTGGCGCTGCCTTCCGTTCCCCGTGCGTTGCGAGGCATGCAGGGGCTGGTGATCATTGATGAGGCAGCGTTCCATGATGATCTGGAGGAACTGCTCAAGGCCGCGTTCGCCTTGCTCATCTGGGGCGGCAAGGTGCTTGTCATCAGTACCCATGACGGTGATGAGAACCCGTTCAACACGCTGATCACGGATATTCGCGCCGGGCGCAAGCCGTATTCGCTCCTGCGCTGTGACTTTGACAGGGCACTGGCCGAAGGGCTGTACAAGCGCATCTGCCAGAAGCAGGGTAAGGAATGGACCGCCGAGGCCGAGGCGAAATGGCGGGAAGAGATCATTGCCTTCTATGGCGACGGTGCGGATGAGGAATTGTTCTGCATCCCCAATCGCGGCAATGGTGCCTACCTGCAATTGGCCCTGCTGGAAAAGCGGTCCGATCCCGAGATCCCCGTGGTGCGCTGGGAGCAGCCGGACACATTTGTGGAATGGCCGGAACATCTGCGCGTGGCGGAAACAAAGGACTGGTGCGAGGAGAATCTCGCCCCGCTGTTGCGCCAGTGCGACCCCAAGCTCCAGCATTACTTCGGCCAGGACTTTGCCCGTAACGGCGACCTGACGGACATCTGGCCCATTGCCGTGCAGCAGGACATGACCCGGCGGCCGCCATTTGTGCTGGAGCTGCGCAACATTCCGTTCGACCAGCAGCGGCAGATACTGTGGTACGTGCTGGACCGCCTGCCCCGCTTCATGGGCGGGATGATGGATGCCACCGGCAACGGTGCCCATTTGGCGGAAATCACGGCACAGCGTTACGGCATGGGCCGAATCACGCAGGTGAAGTTTTCGGAAGGCTGGTACCGCGAGAACATGCCGCGTTTCAAGGCAGCCTTTGAGGACGGAACCACATTGCTGCCCCGTGATGCGGACATCATCTCCGACCACCGGGCCATCAAACTGGTAAAGGGCGTGGCCCGCGTGCCTGAAGGCGATACGTCGGGCGGCAGAGGCAAACGCCAGCGCCACGGCGACAGTGCCATTGCCCATGTGCTGGGCTATGCCGCCAGCTGCACGGATATTGTGGAATATGGATATGAACCTGTTCTGCCCTCGGCACATGCGCCCGGGCACGACGATGATCCGGACGAGGCATGGGGTGACTCCCGCGCCCGGTTCGGAAGAGGTGCCTACTGATGCTATATGACCATTTGGGCAGACCCGTGGAAACATCCCGCCTGAGGGAAGAGGAAGCCGGGCCGACGCTGACCGGCGTGCGTCAGGTCATTTCCGGGCATCCGGCGCAGGGCATGACACCGGAACGCCTGGCCCGTATCCTGCGCGATGCGGAAGAGGGTGAACCCACACGGTACCTGGAACTGGCCGAGGAGATGGAAGAGAAGGACTTGCACTATCGGTCCGTGCTCGGCACCCGTAAGTTGCAGGTAAGCGGACTTGACGTGACGGTGGTTTCCGCCAGTGACGAAGCCGCCGATGTGGCCGCCGCCGATCTGGTACGCGAGTGGCTGGAGTGGGACGAGCTGCAGCCCGCCCTGTTCGACGTGCTGGATGGAGTGGGCAAGGGATTCTCCGTCACGGAGATCATGTGGGATACCAGCGGCAAACGCTGGATACCCAAAGCGCTGCTGTGGCGTGACCCGCGCTGGTTCCGCTTCGACCCGGCGGACGGGCGCACGCTGCGTCTGCTGGATGCGGGCGGGCAGTTGCAGCCCCTGACGCCGTTTAAGTACATAGTGCATGTCCACAAATCCAAGAGTGGCCTGCCCATCCGGGGCGGTTTGGCCTACGCCATCGCCTGGGTCTGGCTGTTCAAAGCCTTCGATATCAAGTCGTGGGTCCAGTTCGCGGAAATCTTCGGGCACCCCTTGCGCGTCGGTAAATACGGAGCCGGTGCCTCGGCAGAGGACAAGGCCACCTTGCTGCGGGCCGTACGCAATATTGCGCGGGATGCGGCAGCCATCATCCCGGAATCCATGATGCTGGAATTCGTGGAAGCCAAGATATCAGGCAACATCGATCTGTACGAAAAGCTGGCCGCCTATCTGGACCGACAAACCTCCAAGGCCGTGCTGGGCCAGACCGGCACCACGGACACCGGGCAACACGTGGGCACGGCAAATGCGCACGAACAAGTGCGGGAAGACATAGAACGGTCCGATGCCGGTCAGCTGGCGGCGACGCTCAACCGTGACATTGTTCGCCCCATGGTGGACCTGAACCTCGGTCCGCGTCTCCGCTACCCGCGCATCATCATCTCCCGTCCGGACGCGGAGGATATTGCCGCGCTCGTCTCCGCCGTGGAAAGATTGGTGCCGCTCGGCCTGGATGTTGAAACCAGCGTTGTCCGCGACAGGCTTGGTCTGCCGGAACCTGCTGCCGGGGCCGTGGTGCTCACCGCCCCCGGAACCGTGGCCGGTGTGCCGCCGGAACCGCAACAGGCGCTGCAGCGCTCCCTTAATGCGGCGGGTAGGTCTGATGTGCCGGACGGCCCAGATCAACTCGACCAGCTGGCCATCGAGGCGTTGTCCGATTGGCAGCCCATGATGCAGCCGATGCTTGATCCACTGCACCGCCTGCTGGAAGAATGCGACACACACGAAGAGTTTCTGCGCCGTCTGCCGAACGTGGTCAGCGAGCAGGATACGGCAGCTCTGACCGAGGCGCTGGCCCGCTGCATCTTCATGGCCAAGCTGGCCGGGGCAACGGGTGCCCCCGTGCAGGATGCCGAGGGTGAAGAACATGCTTGAGATGCGCCCGCTGCCGCCGGAAGAGGCCGTGAACTACTTCAAGGCCAAGGGCTATGAACTGCCGCCCACATGGGACTGGCACGACATGTGGCAGGAGGCTCATGCCACGGCAACCACTGTGGCCAAGTCCGCCGGGTTCGACATCCTTGGCGACATCCACGGGCAATTGCAAAAGGTGCTGGAACAGGGGCAGACCTTCCATGACTTCAAAAAGGAACTGACCCCCGTCCTGCAGGCCAAAGGCTGGTGGGGCCGCAAGGAACTGCCCGATCCGCGCACCGGCGAAGTACGCTCGGTCCAGCTGGGCAGCCCGCGTCGTCTGCGCACCATCTACGATGTGAACCTGCGCACGGCCCATGCCTCCGGCGCATGGGCGCGGGCGCAGCGCACCAAGGACCGGCGTCCTTTCCTGCGGTATGTGGCCATTCTGGACCGTCGTACACGCCCAGATCATCGGGCATGGCACGGCACGGTGCTGCCCATGGACGACCCCTTCTGGAACACTCATTACCCGCCCAACGGCTGGCGTTGCCGGTGCTCCGTTCAGCAGCTGGGGCAGCGAGATCTGGACCGTTACGGATACACTGTCAGCGAGTCGCCGCCCCGGCCTCCCATGGTGCCGTGGAAAAACCCCAAGACCGGCGAAGTTGTGATGGTGCCCAAGGGTATTGACCCCGGCTGGGGCTACAATCCCGGCAAGGCTGCCCTGCAGGAACACGCGGCCCGCACCCTGATGAACAAGCTGGTGCCGCTGCCGCCCGATGTGGCGGCCAAGGCCATGGCAGCTTCGGCCCGGTTCGTGATGCCCGCACTGGAAAAGGATTTCGCGGGGTGGGTCAATGATGTGGTACATCGCGCCCGCAGCGGCAACTATCGCGCCATGGGCGAGCGTCGTGTAGTCGGGGCCCTTCCGCCCGGAGCGCTGGACTTCCTGCGCGGCCGCAATGTGATCCCGGCATCCGGTGCCATCACCATGGCAGATGGTGACGTGCTGCACATGCTGCGCAGCGCCAAGGGCAATCAGTTGCCGCCCGCCACTCTCTCCCGGCTGCCGCAAATTCTCGCACGGCCGCAGGCCATCCTGTGGGACAAGCAGGACCCCGGCCTGGTTTACGTCTGGCACATGGAAGGCAACGCGGCGGAAAAGGTCATCGTCAAGGTGGACTACCGCACACGGGTGGCACGGGAAAAAGTGACCACCAACAGTGTACGCAGCGGACGAACCACCAATGCGGATGAGCTGCGCAACAGAGGGCGGTATGATGTGGTGGAGGGAGATATCTGATGGGAGGGCCGCATCCGGCGGGGGAACGCCAATCCCCTTTCGCGTCTCCGCTACACCCTGTTCGGGGACGGAGTATGGCGGGCCGAAGCGATTTCGCGGCCAGCGCCGGGTGCGGTACCTGTACAGAGACAATACGATGCCCCGCGCATTGATGCAAGGGGCGCATGCACAATATAACCGTTTGCGGCCCCAAGCGGGTGCCCACGACACGTTGCCCGCCCCTGCCGTCTTTCGCGCGGCAAACCCCGTTCATGAACGTTTATGAACGCCAGTCTCGCGCCCACGCCAATCCGGCAACGCCAGTCCTTTCTTCCTCCAGCCCGGCCATGTTCTAACGGGCATTAAAAGACTCGGCCCACCATGCGCCCTAAAAGGGGCGCATGGACACCAAACACACCACATCGCCCCTTTTGCAGGCCCGCCACGCGGTGGAGCTGACCGACCCTATGGATGTGACCGCAACGCCTCCGGAATGGATACAGTTGCTGCCCTCCGGGGAATTTCGCGGCAGAGACGGCCGTGGCCCGTACCGCAACGCCGATCCGGCGGGCATCATTGCGACCACCATCGCCTATCAGGCCGGTGCGGAATTGCCCATGGATTACGACCACCAGCTGGAATACGCCGCCATCAACGGGCAACCTGCTCCGGCATCCGGCTGGATTGTCGAATTGGCGGTCAAGTTTGGTGGCGAGGTGTGGGGCCGTGTCCGGTGGACGGAAAAGGCCGCCGCCCATATCAGGGCGCGTGAATACCGTTACCTGTCCCCGGTGTTCCGCCACACAGCGGATGGTCGCATCATCCGTATCGAATCTGCCGCCCTGACCAATGTGCCCAATCTCGAACTTGTCGCCATTGCCTCCCGCCGTGCAGGCGGCGAGGCCCAACCCCATACCAGAGAGGAAGATATGGACCTCAAGAAAATGCTTACCGGCATTCTCGGCCTGCCTGCGGACAGTGCCGAGGATGTTGTGACGGCCAAGGTGCAGGGCCTCGTCACCGCCGCGCACAGCGCAGGCGCAGGGCTGGCATCCATCGCCAAGGCCATCGGGGCACCGGACGGTGCCACGGCCGATGCCATCGCTACTGAAGCCCGCGCACTGGCCAGTCGCGTGGGCGCGCCCGACCCGGCGAAGTTTGTGCCCATTGAAATGTATCAGGAGACATCCTCCGCGCTTGCCGCACTGCGCAAGGACGTGTCCGCATCCACCGCCAAGTCGCTGGTGGAAGAGGCCAAGACTGCCCACAAGGTCAGCCCCGCCATGGAGCCGTGGGCGCAGAGCTATGCGGAAAAAGACCCGGATGGATTCAAGGCATGGATGAGCGCATCCGCTCCGGTTGTTCCCACCGGTCCCAAGGGGCCTGACGGCAAACCTCCCGCTGGCACCGGCAAGCTGTCCGATGAAGAGCGCGCCGTGTGCTCCCAGCTGGGACTGGACGAGGCCGAATATCTCAAAAGCGTGCAGAGCGCCGCCCCCGGCGGCAAGGAGGCGTAAATGACTGCTCTTACCAAGGACAGAGATACCAAGCGCCGCGATGACATGCACTACGCTCACCCCGTGGCGGCGTCCGCCTGCCTGTACGCGGGCGGCATGGTGGCGCTGAACGCCACCGGCTATGCCGTGCCCGCATCCGCTTCGACCGCACTGACCGTGCTGGGTGTGGCGGATGGCCATGCGGACAACAGCGCCGGGGCTGACGGTGACCTACAGGTTTCCGTCAAGGTGCGGGGTGCGTTCCATCTTGCCAATGACGGCAGCATCGACCGCACGCACATCGGCAAGGCGGCCTACGCCGTGGACGATCAGACCGTTGCGGCAACCGATGGCACCGGGACGCGTCCCGCTGCCGGAACCATCAGAGACGTGGACGCCACCGGCGTTTGGGTCGCGTTCTAGGAGTACCCATGATTATCAATCAGCAGAGCCTTCAGGCGCTGTTCACCGGATTCCGTCTCGTTTTCCAGCAGGCGTTCGAAGGTGCCCCGGCGGACCATGAAAAAATCGCCATGGTGGTCAAGAGCACGGCCAAGCTGGAAACCTATCCGTGGCTGGGCAACACCACCGGATTCCGCGAATGGCTGGGCGACCGTGTCATCCAGAATCTGAAGCTGCATAGCTTCACCATCAAGAACCTTTCGTTTGAAAACACCGTGGGCGTGGATCGCGACGATATCGAAGACGATGCCGTGGGGGCGTACACGCCGCTCTTCGCGCAGTTAGGCCAGGATGCCAAGGTGCATCCTTCCCTTCTGACCTATGGACTGCTCCTGAATGGCTTCACCGGTCGTTGCTATGACGGCCAGCCGTTCTTCGACACCGACCACCCCGTGCTGGACGAGGACGGCAGCGAGATCAGCGTTTCCAACTTCGGCGGCGGCACCGGCACACCGTGGTTCCTGCTGGATACCACCCGTGCCGTGAAGCCCATCATATTCCAGGAACGGCGTAAATATACCTTTGTGAGCATGGATGCGCCTACGGACGAAGCCGTGTTCAGCGCAAAGCAGTATCGCTACGGCGTGGATTGCCGCGCCAACGCCGGATACGGCCTGTGGCAGCTGGCCCACGCCAGCAAGCAGGACCTGACTGCCGAAACCTACGGCGCCGCGCGTGCCGCCATGATGGGCATGAAGGGTGACCGGGGCAAACCCCTTGGTGTGCGCCCCAGCCTGCTGGTGGTGCCGCCCTCTCTGGAAAAGAAGGCGCTGGAAGTCATCAAGGCCGAACGCGATGCCTCCGGTGCCACCAACGTCTACCAGAACTCGGCGGAAGTGCTCGTCTCGCCGTGGCTCGCATAAGGAGTGCCCATCATGCCCGTTATGATCAGGATCACCGCGAAGCGTGACGGTCACCGTCGCGCAGGCATGGCCCACTCCGGCACCCGCGATTACCCGGAAGGCACCTTTTCCAACGAACAGCTGGACGCCCTGTACGCCGACCCCATGCTGGTGGTGGATGAGGTGGACGTGCCCGACCTTGGTTCTTTGGGCGAACCGGAAGAAACCGACGCCGAGGCCAAAACCGGCAAGGGGAAGAATGCTGCGAAGCCTGCCCCTGTGGGAAAGGCCCAAGCCGGGACTGAAACCTCCGCCGAGGGCGGAAAGTAGCGGAGCGGGCGATGTACGCAACAGTAGATGATATGACTGCCCGTTTCGGTCATCAGGAACTGCTGGAACTGACCGACACGGCCATGACCGGCTCCGCGGATGTCACCGCAGTGCTGACAGCGCTCGGCGATGCCACGGAACTGGTCAACGGTTATGTGGCGGCCCGCTACCGGGTGCCTCTGCACCCGGTGCCCGACATGGCCCGCCGTTGGTGCTGCGACATCGCCCGCTTCTATCTGCATAAGGTTGCCGTGCCCGATGCCGTCAAGGCCGGGCACGACACCGCCCTGCAGGGGCTGCGTGAAGTGGCTCGCGGTGTGGTGCAGTTGCAGTCTGCCGGACTGGAAACAACCGGAGCCACGGGCGGCGAAACGGTCCTTTCCGTCGGTGGCAGAACCTTTACCAATGACAGCATGAAGGGGTTCTGATGGCTGGCGGCATCACCTTTACCATACGGCCCCAAGGGCTGGATGCCATTGAAGCCCGGCTTGGCAGGCTGCTGGCGGCAGGAAACGATCTGCGGTCCGCCATGGACGAAATCGGCTCGCAGGTGTTGCAGCGCACCCAGCGCCGGTTTGAAGAACAGCAGGGACCGGACGGAACAGACTGGCCCGAACTGTCTCCGGTCACCGTCCGCAAACGCGGCGACACCGGCCCCATCCTGCGCATTACCGGACATCTGTATGGCAGCCTGGAATACAAGGCCCAACCGGACGCGGTGGAGATCGGCAGTAACTGGCCGTACGCCCGCATCCATCAGTTGGGAGCGGCGCAGGGCAGTTCCGGCCGCACCCGGCGCAACGGTCCCATTCCATGGGGCGACATTCCGGCGCGTCCGTATCTCGGTTTGTCGGATGATGACGCCGCAGACGTACAGGACATCATTTTCCATTACCTTGCAGGAGCGTTGTAAATGATCGCCTCCGTTGAACGCGCCATCATCACTCGTCTGCATGCAGCTGCAAGCCAGAACGTGCTGGGCTATCCGTTGCGTGCCGAAAGCTACGGCGGCCAGCTCGACAGCGAAAACGAGCTGGCCAAGATCGCAAACAGCCTGCCCCGTGCCCTCGTCACCTGCACGGGGGTTGGCAAAGCCACGGATAGGGGTTCCAGATATCTGGAGGAAGCAACCTTCGCGGTGCTGTGCGTGGCGCGGTCCCTGCGTAACGAGCGCTCAACCCGCCACGGGGGCCTTGCCGGTGAAGTGGGAACCTACCAGATGCGACATGACATCATGACCCTGCTGTGCGGCCAGACCCTTGGCCTGCGCGATGACATACAACCCCTCATCCCGCACGGCTCACGCATTCTGTTCAACGGCATGTTGCGTTCGATGGCCGTGTCCATTGTAGCCGTGGAGTTCAAAACGTCCTGGCTGGTGGAACCGGCTGCGGATGGTTCGGATGCGTCATCCATGCCCGGCGATGCCGGTGCAGGCATAACCGACTTTACCCTCCTCGACGGCAGTTGGGACGTTCCTGTCCCCGCCATCCGTGACGAGGTGGCATTGCACAAGGAGTGACCCCATGCCCACCGAAATTACCATCAGGCCAGCCCGACCCGGCGATGTGGTACGCGACCCCGAGTCTTTCAAGCCGCTCAAGACGGAGGGAGAAAGCAAACCCTGTAACATCTACTGGCAGCGCCGTCTGGCTGCCGGTGACGTTGTCCCCGTGCCCGCCGCCGGAGAGGCCCCGGCCACCAAGACCGCCAAGACTGCACAGCCCGTGCAGGCTGGCAAGGAGTAAGTCATGCCCATCAGTTTTGCTCAGATACCGGTCACCATCCGCACCCCCGGCCAGTATGTGGAATTTGATAACTCGCTGGCCAACAAGGGGCTGGTGCGTGACATGGTCCGCGTGCTGTTGCTCGGACAGCCTCTGTCCACCGGCACGGCAGCACCGCTCGTTCCTGTCCGTGTTTTGTCCGCCGATCATGCCGTAGCGCTGTTCGGGCGCGGCAGCATGTTGGCCGCCATGGCCTCCGCATTCAAAAATGCCAACGAGGATTCCGACCTGTGGGCCGTTCCCGTGGTGGATAACATCGCCGGTCAGGCGGCAACAGGTACGGTCACCATCAGCGGTGCCGCCGTGAAGGCCGGAACACTGCTGCTCTATGTGGGCGGCACCAAGGTGCAGACATCTGTAGCCGTGGGTGCCAGCGCATCCACCGTGGCGGCTGATCTGGCCGATGCGGTCAATGCGTTGCCCGATCTGCCGGTAACGGCGACCGCATCTGCCGCCGTGGTCACCATCACCGCCCGCCATAAGGGCGAGGCCATGAATGCGCTGGATATGCGTACCACCTACTGGCAGGGCGATGCCGTTCCCGCAGGTCTCACCGTGACCATAGCGGGCATGAGCGGCGGTTCCGGCAACCCTGATGTGGGTGACGCGCTCACGGCACTCGGCGACGTGCAGTACCACCACATGATCACTCCGTGGACGGACACCGCCAACCTCGCCGCGCTGGAAGCGGAGCTGGAGGACCGCTGGTCCGCAACCCGTCAGATCGAAGGGCAGGCATGGGCGGCTCTGTCCGGTACGCACGCCGCGCTGTCTACTATAGGCAGCGGGCGCAATTCCGAAGTCCTGTCGATTATGGGGGCGCAGAAGAGCCCCACGCCGCCGTGGGTTTGGGCGTCTGTGTACGGTGCCGTTGCAGCGTACCAGTTGGGTATTGACCCGGCCCGGCCGCTGCAGACGCTGGAGCTGCCCGGCGTTCTGGCCCCGCAGGAACCGGATCGGTTCACCCGTGCCGAACGAAACCTGCTGCTGTACGACGGTATCAGCACCTTCCTTGTAGCCGTGGACGGTACCGTGTCCATCGAGCGGGCCATCACCACGTACCAGCTGAACAGCTACGGCCTGCCCGACCCCAGCTATCTGGATGCGGAAACGCTGGCGACTCTCTCGGTGCTGCGCAGTACGCTGCGGGCCCGCATCAGCCAGAAATTTCCCCGGCATAAACTGGCCGACGACGGCACCCGGTTCGGTGCCGGGCAGGCCATTGTAACCCCCAGCATCATCAGGGCCGAACTCATTGCTCTGGCGCGGGCGTGGGAAGAGCGCGGCTGGGTGGAGCAGGTGGATGCATTCAAGCATCTGCTGGTGGTGGAACGCAACGCGGATGACCCCACCCGCGTGGACGTCGTGCTGCCGCCCGATCTGGTCAACCAGCTGCGCGTCTTCGCGGCGCTGGTTCAGTTCCGCGTGTAACGCACCATACGGACCAACCTACAACAGGAGCACATCATGCAATACCTCGGTCGTGCGACAATCGCCTACGACGGCAACACGCTGGACACACAGAGATCCGCCAAGATCACTCTGGGCGGCTATGCCCGCAAACCCGTGCAGGGCAGCAACAGCGTCGGCTATGCCGAAGAAATGGTGCCCGCCACTCTCGAATGCGAGGTGAATGTGTCCAAGGACACGCCGGTGGAAGCCATCCGCAATATCACCAATGCCACCATCACCTTCCGGGCGGATATAGGCACCACGTGGATGATCCGCGAGGCCTTCCTGGAAGACGTGCTGGAGCTCAGCGAAGGCGAAGGCGGCAAAATGAAAGTAAAGTTTACCGGGGCTCCCGCGGAACCCGTTTAGGAGAAAACAATGAAGGACCAGAATGCAGAAAGGATAGAGCAGGCGGCATCCGGCACGCCGGCACAGGTCAGCGAGTCGAGCGCCCTGCCTCCCGTGCCCGTACCGCTTTCCCGCCCCTTCAAGGTGGGGGATGCGACCTACACACAACTGACCCTGCGCGAACCGTTCGTGGAGGATCAGATTGTCGTGGACATGCCCGGCTCTACGCAGGGACAGTACGAGTTGCGCCTTATCGCTCATCTGTGCGGTGTACCTGCTGAAGCCCTGCGTAAGCTGCCTTCGTGCGACTACGCGCAACTGCAGCGGGCTCTGCACCGTTTTCTCTCGCCCCACGCGGCAGTGTCCGCCGAGCCGCGCTCGAACTCGGCCATGTCGCCGGATGGGGCAGGCGGGAAATAGAGACTATGCGGATGATGGAATTCCTCATGTACCACGCGGAGGCCCTGCGCCTCGCACGGGACATGTCGCTCGACAGATAAGGACAGGAGGCAGGTGTGCTCGGTTCCGGCCAGATGGCGCTTAATATCATGATCGGGGCCGCTCTTGCAGGCGGCTTCCGGTCTTCCCTCGGCACAGCCGGGTCGGAGATGACCCGGCTCTCCGACCGATCCCTGCAGTTGGGGGCATCGCTGGGAGCTACAGATCGCCAAATGCGGAGCCTGAGCGGCGCATCGGACGACCTACAGGGGCACATGGCTCAAGTTGGTCAGGCTATAGGCTCACTCATGCTAATCCGCAAGACCGTGACTATGGCTGGCGATCTGCAACATAGCTTAGCGGTAACCGGCATAACGGCAGACATGTCCGCAGGGCAGGTAGCGGAGCTACGTGACCGTCTGCGGGAACTGGCCGTGCCGTCTGCAACGAACCAATCTGTGATCGACCTGGAGCGCGGTTTCAACAAGCTGGTCAGCGCGGGAATGGATGCGGGCAAGGCGCAGGATTCCTTGTATGGTATCGGGCGTACGGCTTCGGGTACGCAGGCGGATATAGGTGACTTGGCTGACACGGCCTACGTGCTGGTTGAGACACTGGGGGTCGCCCCCACGGCACTCACCGACGAACTGGACCGCCTGGCATATGCGGGAAATGCCGGAGCCTTTGAACTGAAGGACATGGCCAAGTATTTCCCCATGCTTGGTGCCGGAGCTAAAGCGCTGAAGCTGCAGGGGAGCGAAGCAGTCAGCACGCTGGCTGCATCACTCCAGATCGCCAAACGCGGCGCGGCAGATCCCGGTGAAGCCGCCAACAACATGGCCAACTTCATGCGGGCGTTGTCCTCACCGGAAACGCTGAAGAACGCCAAGCAGGCCGGGATCAACATCAAGGCCATCATCCGCAAGGCATGGGCCGAAGGCCGCAACCCGCTGGAAGATGTGTTGGACGCGGTCAAGGCCAAAACAGGCGGCGATCCTTTCAAAATTGGTCAGATATTCCGAGATGCGCAGGTGCAGAATTTTCTCAAGCCGGTGTTGGCTGACCTTGAGGATTTGAAGACGCTGAAGCACCAGATCATGACTGAAAGTGCGGGTACTGTGGACAGCCAGTACGGCATTATGATGGATCAGTTTAATGAGAAGACCAAGGCCTTCGACAACGCTTTGTCCCGGCTGGGTGATTCCATAGGCCGATCCTTCCTTGCCCCGCTCGGTGCCGTTATGGATGTGATTACCCCGTTCATCGGTTTTATTGCCGATGCAGCCGAAGCCTCGCCGGTATTTACGTTCACGCTGATCGGCCTCGGCGCGGCACTCACCATACTACCACCCGCCATCATGCTGGTCGGTACGGCCTGGCGCATTATGTCCGCGTCCTTCATGGCAACACCCATAGGTGCCGCCATCGCGCTCATCGGCCTCGGGGCGGCGTACCTTATAGATCATTGGGAACCTGTGGCCGCCTTCTTCAGCAGCATATGGGAGCCGGTGCGCCCCTATTGGGATAGTTTCTTCGGCTGGATCGGTGCGCTGTGGGACAAGATGAGCCCCATGTTCGACACCGTAGGCAAATGGCTGGGCATCGGAGGCGATGCACCGTCCGTTCCCGAGGGGGACTCAGCACCGGCCAATACGGGCAAGGCAATGCCTCGCATGGGTGCAAGCATGGACGCCGCTTCCGGCAGCAAGCAGCCGCTGCCCCGCATGGGGGCCGGTGCGGAGGCTGCCGAGGCACACGGCGCACAGACCACGGCCAGAGCCACGCAGGCCGAAAGTGCCGGATCGTCCAGAACCCTGCGCCATACCATCGAACTGGTGGTTCGCGGCCTGCCTGCCGGTTCCAGCGTCGTAACGCGGTCGGACAGTGCCAACGTGACTATCAACGCGCGCACCGGCCCGCTCATGGCCGGAGCAAATTAGGAGTGCGGCATGGCATGGCGTGACAACCTGCGTCCGGCATCGTTCCGGGGCATCCCGTTTGAGGTGTCCAGCCGCCAGTATGCGGGCGGTCGGCGCGTGGCCACGCACGAGTATCCCAAACGGGATGAGCCGAGCAACGAGGATATGGGGCGCAAGGCCCGCCAGTTGTCTGTGGAGGCGTTCCAGTTCGGAGCGGAATACCTCGGTTCGCGCAACACCCTGCTGGGCGCGCTGGAAAAGCCGGGGCCCGGTGAATACGTGGACCCGTGGGGCCTCTCGCATACCGTGGTAGTGCGCACATTCAGCGCCTCGGAGCGTCTGGACATGGGCGGCTATGTGGCTTGGCGCATCGATTTTGTGGAGGATGCCGAAGGCGGACATTCCAGCCGTACTGATACCACGGCCCTGACAGCAAGGGCTGCGGACAGTGCCGAAGTCGCCTATGTGGACGACTTTCCGGAACGGTTCTCAGTGGCCGGGCCGGACATCCTGCGCACCACGGCGCTGGCAGCCGTTGAGGCATGGCTGGATGGTGCCCGGACAACCTCGTGGACGACTCCGGCGGCCCAGCGATCCTTGCTCAATATCCGCCGACAGGCGGTATCCTTGCTGGATGCTCCCCACTCGCTGGCTGATGGGTTGCTCGGGGTGGTTTCCGCACTCATGGCGGGGACCTCCGCAAAGGCCAACGGCGGCGTCAGCCGTTATGCAGCGGCAACCGAACTGGCTGCCATGGCTCCGGTTCGTCCTACTCTAACCGATACTTCCGCGCAGGATGCCGTCAACCAAGCGGCACTGGCGGACCTGACATCCGGATTGGCTGTGGTGCAGGCGGCGCGGGCCACGGCGCACATGGATTTCGATGTGTACGAGGATGCCGTGGAGGTGCGTCAGCAGGTGGCCAAGGCTCTGGATATGGCCATGACCACGGCATCGGACCCGCTGTACGAGGCACTGCACACCCTGCGTACCGCCGTAGTGCGGGACATAACGGCGCGGGGAGCGGACCTTGCCCGGCTGGCAGACCTTACGCCGGGGGCAACACTGCCGTCCCTCGTAATAGCCTACGGATACTACGGCGATGCATCTCGGGAAGCGGATATGCTGGCCCGCAACCCGACCATTATCCGCCATCCTGGGTTTGTGCCCGGAGGCAGAACGTTGAAGGTGAAACGTAATGGCAAATGAAAACGTGGTGCACCTGCATGTCGGCACGGAAATACACGAGGGCTGGAAGGATGTATCCATCACGCTGGCCATTGACCGCCTGTCCGGCCAGTTTGACGTCAGCCTGACAGACTCGTGGATTGCGCATGGCCAGCGTGAGCGTCTGAAAGTTACCGAAGGCGATGCCTGTACTGTGCGTATCGACGGGGAAACCGTTGTCACCGGCTACATAGACGAGGTGGCCCGCGATTATGATGATGCCAGCCGCCGAACCTCCCTGCGCGGCAGAGACAAGGCCGGTGACCTCGTGGACTGCAGTGCCCCGGTGCAGGACTGGCGGGACCGGACGCTGGCGGCCATAGCATCGGACCTGTGTCGGCCATTCGGCATTAGCGTCTCGGCCCGCAGCGCAGCCGCCTCCGTCACTCCCTTTGCCCGCTTTGCGACCAATCCCGGAGATACCGTGGCGGCCACGCTGGAACGCATGTTGCGCCAGCGGGGCCTCATGGCGTGGTCCGATGGGCTGGGCGGCCTGATCATCGATACCGTGACCGAAGACGCACCCGTGGCCACCTTGCAGCCGGGGGTGAACATACTCTCCGGTCAATGCACCCGTTCCATGGCGGACCGTTACTCGGCCTATACGGCCATGGCGCACGCTGATGGCGGTGCCGATGCAGACGATCTGGAAGATGCGGATACCATCACCGCTCCCAGCGGCAGCGCTACCGATCCGGGAGTTCCCCGTCACCGGCCGCTGGTGCTGGTGGCGGAGACGCAGGCTGGCGGTCCCACTCTGGCAAGCCGTGCAGACCATGAAGCCAAGACTCGGGCAGCCCGCGCGGCGCAGGCCGTATACAGCGTGCCGGGCTGGAAAAATCCGTCTGGAGCACTGTGGCGTCCCCGCCAGACCGTTACCCTGCAGGATGATCTGCTGTCTCTTTCGGGGCGCTGGATCATCACGCAGGTCCAGTTCAGACAGACGGATCGCGAAGGAACTGTGACGGAACTCACCGTGGCCCGCGCCGCCGCCTTTGCTGTACTGGCCGAGCCCGAAAAAGCCACCGGGGCTCGCGGCTGGGATGAGGAGGATGCGTGATGAACCGTGACGATTTTAACCGTCTGTGTGCGCCGCTGGTGCAGCGCGTGCGGCTCATGGTCGCGCGTGCCGTCGTCCGCCTTGTGGATTCCTCCCGGCGTGTTCAGGCGCTGCAGGCCGGTCTGCTGGCCGGGGAAACGCGGGATGGGCTGGAATGCTTCGAGCATTACGGCTTCACCTCCAACCCGCTGCCCGGCATGGAGGCCGCCGTCATGTTCGTCGGAGGCGACCGCTCTTCCGGCATAGTGGTGGCCATCGCGGACCGGCAGTTCCGGCTGCGCGGTCTCGAATCGGGAGAGGTGGCCCTGTATACCGACGAAGGAGACAGCCTGATCTTCAAACGGGGCCGGACCGTGGAACTGACCACAGTGCACGCGCGGATCAGCGCGGTCGAAGACATCACCATGGAGACGAAGCGGATGATTGTGTCCGCTACCGAAAGTATCGACATGGCCACGGCCCAGCTGACGCTCACTGCGTCCGCAGGGGCCACGGTCAGCACGCCTGCGTTCACATCGTGCGGCGTGGGGGAAGGGACTTCCGCCGCTCTGTTTCAGGGCACGCAGCACACCACGGGCAATATTACTACTGATGCGGATGCGGTTGCCGGGACGGTTAGCCTGCGTGGCCACGTACACGATGAAAACGACAACGGCGGGCCGACCGACCCGCCGCAGGGGGCGTAAATGGGAGCAAGCGAGTACACCCTTGAAGCGCCTCTGGAGCGGGGCCTGCTGGCTGCCGATGGCGGACTGCGCAGGGCCATCGTGATTAGCCTGTTCACGGACGCCCGTGCCCATGACGATGATGCGCTTCCGGACGGGGCGACCGGCTTCGGCAACCGCCGGGGCTGGTGGGGCGATATCCTGCCTCCCGCACAAGCCCCGGAGGGCGCGCCGTGGGTCACCGGCAGCAGGCTGTGGTTGCTCTCCCGTGAAAAGCAGACAGCGGAAACAGCGCGTCGTGCGCAGGCGTATGCCGCCGAGGCGCTGGAATGGCTGATCACGGGAGGCTGGGCAACCAGCGTTGATGTGACAGCCGCATGGGCAGCTGATGCCACAGGCATACTGGTTCTGACCATCTCCATTACACTGGCGGATGGCACAACCGTTACGGAAACATTCAGGAGGCCGTTGTGAGTTTCAAACGCCCCACGCTTGCCGCACTGGCCGAGCGCATCGAAAGCGATATTGACACCCGCATGGAATCCTCCTCGGCCCGCCTGCCCGCAGCCGATGTGGCTGTGACGGCACGTGCCGTGGGCGGAACCCAGCACGGGTTATATGGCTATCTGGATTATCTGTCTAAACAGATCATTCCCGATACGGCGGATGAGGCTCACCTGGTGCGTCATGCCAACTGGTGGGGTGTGCCTCGCAAGGCCGCAACGGCAGCAACGGGTATCATCACCCTGACGGGCCTGTCCGGTACGGTTGTGCCTGCCGGTACACTGCTGCAGCGCACGGACGGCACGGAATATCAGACCTCGGACGAAATGGCCGTTACCGGCGGCACCGCCATGGTATCCATTGAAGCTGTCAACGCGGGCGCAGCGGGCAACTGCGCCGCAGGCACAACCCTGCGGCTGTCCGTCACCATTTCCGGTGTCCAGTCAGCTGCCATCGTGGGCGCATCCGGCCTGACCGGGGGAACCGAGATCGAAACCGTGGAAGCCCTGCGCAGCCGTCTGCGGGCCTATGTACAGGCCCCGCCCAAAGGTGGAGCTACCAATGACTATGCAACGTGGGCCAAGCAGGTTCCCGGTGTGACCAGAGCATGGACGTATCCCCGCTATGTTGGGCGTGGCACGGTGGGGTTGGCTTTTGTCTGCGATGCTGCTGACTCCATTATCCCGGACGCTGCTAAAGTGACCGAGGTGCAGGAGTATCTCAGTCACCCGGACCGTTGTCCTCCCGGTTGCGAACCCCTTGTCTTTGCCCCGATGGCCGCTCCGCTGGTCTTCCAAATCCGGGATCTGACACCCTCCAGCCCCAGTGTCCGACTGGCAATCGAAGCAGCGCTGCAGGCCATGGTCATAGCCGAGTCCGAACCCGGCGGCACCATCCTCATCAGCCATGTGCGCGAAGTTATCTCTACGGCCGCAGGGGAACATGACCACGTCCTGCTCAGTCCCACGACCAATGTGGAGCACTCCGCGGGCATCATGGCCGTCTATGGCGGCGTGGATTGGGGGAATGACGAATAATGCCTAATGCAGACCAATACCTGATCCAGATGCAGGCCTTGCTGCCGCTTGGCGATGCCTGGCCGCGTGATCCCGATGCCGTGCTGACGTTGCTGCTGGCGGGCATCGCTGGTGACATGGCGCGTGTGGATGGCCGCTGCACGGACCTGATTGAGGAGACCGACCCCCGTACCACACTGGAACTGCTGAGCGAGTGGGAAGCATTCGCCGGGTTACCGGATGCCTGCACGGCATCCGTGGCCACGTCGCTGGGCGAACGTCGGCGCTCCCTGTGGGCGGCGCTGACGCAAAAGGACGGCCTCAGTCTCAACTATTTTCAGAGGCTGGCGGAACGGCTTGGCTATTCAGTGACCATCATCGGGCGCGGGCGTCCCTTCATCTGCGGACGATCCCGCTGCGGCCACGTGTTGGGCGGCGGGCACATCGAACGGCTGGTATGGCGCGTCACTATCAACGGCCCGCGTATCCAGCGTTTCCGGTGCGGATCATCCCGCGCCGGTGACAGACTGACCCGCATAGTGCGTGCCACGGATCTGGAATGCCTGCTCCGTCGCATGAATCCGGCGCATCTTGAACTTGTCATCGCCTATCAGGATTAAGGAGACATCATATGAAATATGTACCGCCCATCGGCGCGGCCGATCCTAACGAAGGATACGTCACGGAGAATCTGGCCGCCGGAATTGAAGGTTCTCCGGTGGCAGCCGAGGCCATTGAGCACCCCATGCGCGAAATAATGGCCGCCATCGTGGCTGCCGGTCTCACGCCGAATGAGGAAGACCTGACCCAGCTGGCGCAGGTCATCGCCAGCATGGCCCCCGACGATCACGTCCACCTCACAGAAGAGATTGTGGATCTTCTCCCTGATCCCCACGAATGGCTGCGTGGCCAGCGCTATCCCGTATCCACGCTGGTTGCCGTTGACGCCGCTGTAACGTGGGACATGGGTGCCAATCCTGTCGCTGTGATCACGCTGGTTGATGCGGTGACAACGATTACCCTGACAAACGCACAACCCGGTGCGACCTATGAGCTGACCGTGCGGCAGGACGCGACCGGGGGGCGGTCCATCGCGCTTCCGGCATCGGTCCTCTGGCCCGGCGGCACAGCGCTGGAGGTGACGCAGGACGCCAACGCGGAGGATTTAGTCATGTTCTCGGTGCGCGGTACCGTGGGCTCGCCTGTCATTCGCGGCTTTGCCGCACTCAACATGCAGGTGGTGGCGTAATGAGTGTTTTCAGACATCCCGCTGCAGCCTTGGACAATTCCGGCCTGCGTAACTGGTTCGGCGATGGGAGTGACGGGCATCTGCGCCTCACTGCTGCCGCCGGTGCCGAGCAGTCGTTTGACGGCGTGTCGTGGGTGCCTATGCCAGGCTGGACCAATACTGCCGGGCTGATCTTTGTGCCGTCCGTGCAGGATGGCGACATGGTGGTGGTCAACGCCCGCAATTTGACTGTGGAGGCCGGGGTTACACTGACCACTGCGAACCGCTGCCGTGGCCTG